>NZ_JBNJOJ010000025.1:0-73247 GCF_050113655.1 Vibrio sp. TRT 29B02 | reverse complement strand
GACAATGAGACAAGATGCGTAAGAGCATATCATAGAAAAAGCAGAGGCAAAAATTTGCTCAAGAGAGCTTAAAAGACGGGGGTTAACTACAGCCTCAATCAATGGGAAGCAGGGCGTAGTTCGTAATGGCTATTCGGATGGCGTTTATTCGATATCGAAATGACGGCCGCGACCTTCATACTCCTACTGGTATTGCAGGACTTTTTCTACTACTGGTTTCATAGTGCCAGTCATCGGGGGCTATCACTTAGACAGCGCCTAAAGTTAGTGCTCTCTCCACCTGATGATTAAAAAAAGACCCGCGATTGCGGGTCTTCCATTTTATGCGATTTCGAGAATGATCTTCTCGAGTTTATCCAAGCCTTCTTCAAGAACTTCTGGCTCAATAGTCAGTGGTGGTAACAGACGAATAACGTTGGCTTTAACACCACATGACAACAGAATTAAACCATTTTCCTGTGCCTTGCTGATCACCGCTTTGGTCATATCCTGAAGAGGCTGACCTGTTTGAGGATCAGTAAATTCGATGGCCATCATCGCACCGTAGGTACGCACTTCGCCAATCGCAGGGACAGACTGTTGCAGTTTCATCATACGAGCATTAACCACTTCACCAATACCTTGGGCTTTAGCGCATAAATCGAGCTCTTCGATAATTTTGAGCACTTCCAGACCAGCGGCACAGCCAAGAGGCGAACCCGCGTAGGTGCCACCTAAACCACCCGGTAGTGCCGAGTCCATAACATCACTCTTACCGACAACGGCTGAGATTGGGTAACCACCCGCGATTCCTTTCGCCATCGTCATCATGTCAGGCTCAATGTCGAGATACTCAGTGGCAAACATCTTGCCGGTACGCGCAAAGCCGGTTTGGATCTCATCGGCAATCAACATGATGCCATGCTTATCACACACTTGACGCAGCCCTTGAGCGAACTCTTTCGGTGCCTTGTAGAAACCACCTTCACCTTGCACTGGTTCGAAAATGATCGCAGCAACGCGTGATGGTTCGATATCACAAGCAAACAGATCTTCTATCGCTTGTAGACTCTGCTGGACGCTAATGCCGTGGAAAGCATTCGGAAATGGCGCATGGAAAATCTCATTTGGGAACGGCCCAAAACCCGCCTTGTATGGAGCCACTTTACCCGTCAGTCCCATGGTCATGTTAGTACGACCGTGGAACCCCCCTTTAAATGCAATCACACCACTACGACCGGTATGAGCTCGAGCGATTTTTACTGCGTTCTCTACCGCTTCCGCACCCGTGGTGAGGAAAATCGCTTTTTTAGCCGATGGGCCCGGAGCAAGCTCTGTCAGCTTCTCTGCCAGTTCAACAAACGAGGCATACGGGGTGACCATGGCACAAGTATGGGAGAACTTATCAATCTGAGCTTTTACCGCTTCACTGATACGCTTGTTAGCGTGACCTGTGTTGGTTACAGCGATTCCCGCCGCGAAGTCGATGTATTTATTGCCTTCAATATCCCACACGTGGGCATTATCGGCTTTCTCAACATAGAGTGGGTACATAGCGCCCATACCCTGAGCAATGACCTGACTTCTTCTTTGATGTAGTTGTTGGTTGTTCATTAATTTTTCCTTAAATTAGTTGCCGCCAAAGCAGAGATATTTCACGTCCATGTATTCATCGATACCCTGCTTAGCCCCTTCACGGCCAATGCCTGACTGTTTGACACCGCCAAACGGTGCCACTTCCGTAGAGATAATACCTTCGTTAATTCCAACCATGCCGTACTGCAACGCTTCAGCAATTTTCCACACACGGTGAATATTCTGGCTGTAAAAATAAGAAGCCAATCCATAGATGGTGTCATTGGCCATCTCAATCAGTTGCTCATCATTGTCAAAAGCAATCACGGGAGCGACTGGGCCAAAGATCTCTTCCGAAACGATCTTCATGTCATGGGTAACATTTTTCAGAATCACTGGCTGAATAAAGAGTCCATCAAGTTGCTTCAACTCACTGACAGGCTGCGCACCTTGTTCAATCGCACCATCAATCAAGCTTTGAATTCCCTGCTTAGCAGATTCGCTAATCACAGGACCAATGGTGACGCCCTGTTCAAGACCATTACCGACTTTGAGGTTTTGAACAGCAGCGTCAAACTTGGCAACAAACTCGTCATAAACCGTGCTGTGAACATAGAAGCGGTTGGCACAAACACAAGTCTGGCCAGCGTTACGGAACTTAGACGCCATTGCACCTGCTACCGCCGCATCGATATCCGCGTCATCAAAAACGATAAACGGCGCGTTGCCACCCAGTTCCATCGACGTGCGTTTAATGTCGTGCGCACTTTGCTGCATTAGAATGCTGCCCACTTTAGTAGAGCCTGTGAAAGACAGCTTACGAATCAGAGGATGAGAGGTAAAAATAGCACCAACCTGACGTGAATCTTCACCAAGCACCACCTGAAGTACATCACGTGGGATACCCGCCTGATACGCTAGCTCAACCACCGCAAACGCCGATAGCGGCGTAGACTCTGATGGCTTAACCACAAAGCTACAGCCCGCAGCCAATGCTGGGCCAGCCTTACGGGTAATCATCGCAATCGGGAAGTTCCACGGGGTAATCGCACAAGCCACACCAATCGGTTGTTTGATGGTTAGCAAACGCTTGTCGCCACTTGGCGCAGGAATCGTTTCACCGTATGTGCGTTTTGCTTCCTCAGCAAACCACTCAATAAAGCTCGCGCCATAAGCCACTTCACCTTCTGCCTCTGCAAGTGGTTTGCCTTGCTCTAACGTCATTAAACGGCCGAGGTCTTGTTTATTTTCCAATAGCAATTGATGCCAGCGCAATAACAAAGCACCGCGTGCTTTCGCAGACCTCGCCGCCCACTCTTTCTGCGCAACACTTGAACGTTCAATGCCATCTAAAATGGATTGCTGAGACGAAACAGGAGCAAAGCCAAGTCGTTCTCCGGTTGCAGGGTTGGTCACGGCAATGCCTTGCTCTTCACTCGGCACCATAAACGAAAGAAGACTTTGATTAATAATTTGTTGCATGGTGATTCCTTTTGAAAGCTAGTGTTCGCCACGCAATCAGTTCTAACGTGGCTTATGATTTATTTATGCTGGGATCTGCTGCGTTATACAGTGGATGTTCCCACCTCCTAACAGCACTTCTCTTGTCGGTATCCCAATAATTTGATGATCCGGCATTGCGCTCTGTAGCACAGAGATCGCCTCAGCATCGGTTCTATCATCAAGGAGAGGCAAAAATACATAGCCATTTACGATAAGAAAGTTTGCATAAGACGCACTTAAGCGTTCCCCTGCTTCTCGGCTCATTCCTTCGCTTACCTCAATACCTTGCGCTTCATTCTCACTGTAATGCAGTGGGCCAGGCAAAGGTAAACGCACAATTTCAATCTCACGACCTTGCGCATCGGTCTGTGATTTGAGCACCCGTTCCGCTTCGCGCGATAGATGATATTGAGGATCACTTGGGTCATCCGTCCAACTCAGCACCACTTTAGCGGGAGCAATAACGTGCATAAGATTATCAACATGGCCATCCGTCTCATCATTAAATAAGCCGTTAGGAAGCCAAATCACTTTCTCTATGCTGAGGTACTCCTTGAGTTGCTGTTCGATCTGCTGCTTGGTCAGTAAAGGGTTACGACCAGGACTAAGTAAACACTCTTCAGTGGTATACAAGGTGCCCTCACCATCGGTATGAATCGAACCGCCTTCAAGGACAAATGGCGCACGGTAGTGATCGATGCCGATGATGTCACACACCGAACTGGCGACGAGATCGTCTTGTTGCCAGTTGTCATATAAACCGTTGTACTCACCGCCCCAAGCATTAAACTGCCAGCTAATACCACGACGTTCACCACTCTCGTTTACCAAGACTGTCGGGCCAATATCACGCATCCAAGCATCGTTGCATGGGATTTCAACTAACCGAATTTCAGGCTGAAGTAAGTCACGAGCGTGATCAAACTGTTTGCTACTTACCGCAACACAGACTTTCGTCACTTCAGAAATCGCATTGGCGATACGAGCAAAAGTTAGCTGAGCGGGTAAGGCGTCATCACGCCAGTTGTCACGTCTTTCTGGCCATGCTAGCCAAACTTGGCTAACCGGCTGAAACTCAGCCGGAAAATAGAAGCCATCTTGTGCAGGCGTTGAAAATAACTGCATTGCAATGCCTCCTATACTGCAAGCTTGCCTACACTAGCGTAGAGATCTGGGCGACGGTCACGGAACAAGCCCCAAGAGTGACGCGCTTTCGCGGTCTGCTCCAAATCGATCTCAGCGTAAATGATTGCCTCACCTTCGCGCGGTGCTTCCGCAAGCTTGCCTCCAGTGTGGTCAGTAATGAACGAAGAGCCGTAGAAGGTCGTCTCGATACCATCATCGACTTCCGTTCCTACTCGGTTGGAAGCAATCACTGGAACGAGATTCGCGGCAGAATGCCCCTGCATTGTGCGTTGCCAATGATCTCGTGAATCCAGTGTTGGATCCTGAGGCTCAGAGCCAATCGCCGTTGGATAAAAAATTGCTTCCGCGCCATGAAGAGCCAAACTGCGCGCAAGCTCTGGAAACCATTGATCCCAGCAAATACCTGCACCAAACTTACCAAACTTAGTCTGCCAAACCTTAAATCCGGTATCGCCAGGGCTGAAGTAGTACTTCTCGCTGTAACCTGGGCCATCAGGAATATGAGACTTACGGTAATTGTCCAGTACGGTTCCATCTGCATCGATCATTACCAACGAGTTAAAGAAAGTGTTGCCTGCTTTCTCAAAGTAGCTAACTGGAATCACCACACCAAGTTCTTTGGCCAATTCACTCATCTCTTTAATCAGATGACAGTGAGCGGTCTCTTGGGCCAACTCAAAGTACTTCGCTTCCTGCTTTTTGCAGAAATAAGGCGCTGCAAAAAGCTCTTGAGGCAAAATCACATTTGCGCCATTTGCCGCAGCTTCACGGATCGCGGCTTTAGCTTTGTTGAGGTTATCTTCCAGATCCCAGCTGATGGTTAGCTGTAGAGCGGCAAACTTCACGACTTTACTCATTGGATATTCCTTATCTTTTGTTCCTAAATCGCCAATTTATCTCTCAGGTTGTAATACGCCGCCCCCATAGCCGTAAACGGGATCTGGAAGTGACGACCACCTGGGAAAGCGTAGTGTCTAAGGGCAGCAAATGCGTCAAAACGTTCTGCATGTCCTGTTAATGCTTCTGCTAGTAACTTGCCAGCCAAATGGGTACAAGTTACCCCATGGCCGCTGTAGCCTTGCAGGTAGTAGATGTTGTCGGCAAACGAGCCAAACTGAGGCATACGTGAATAGGTCAACAAGAAGTTCCCTGTCCATCTGTAGTCAATTTTAATGCCCTTAAGCTGAGGAAAGACGGTTTCCATCTTAGGTCTAATGATGGCTTCGATATTCTCTGGATCGCGAGCGCCGTATACCACACCACCACCAAACAGCAGGCGTTTATCCGCACTAAGACGGAAGTAGTCCAGTAGGTAGTTGCAATCTTCCACACAATAATCGGTTGGCAAGATCTGTTTGAGTAACTCTTCTGACAATGGCTCTGTTGCCACGACCTGAGTACCGCATGGAATCGCTTTATTACTGATGTTCGGCGCTAACCCACCTAAGTAAGCATTGCCAGCGAGCACTAAGTATTTGGCTTTCACACTGCCATGCGCGGTTTTAGCAACTGGATTAGCGCCTTTTTCAATCGCAGTGACTGCCGACTGTTCAAAGATTTGCCCACCAAGAGAGACGAATGCTGCCGCTTCACCCAACGCAAGTTTAAGTGGATGAATATGTCCGCCACGCATATCAAGCAGACCACCAGAGTAGACTTTGGTGCCGACCGCTTGCTCAATCTCGTTAGCATCAAGCAAGGTAAGCTGATCATTACCGTAGCGTTCCCAGTTCTTCTTATGCTCTTCCAGCCCTTTAAGCTGCTTTTTATTTAGCGAGGTAAACAGACCACCCTGTTTATGGTCACAATCAATATTGTATTTATCAATCAGGCCACGAATGATATCGCCACCTTCAAAAATCATTTCACAAAGCGCTTTTGCCTGAGCATGGTCGTAACGGCTTTCTAGTACATCAACATCTCGGCTGTAGCTATTGACGATTTGTCCACCGTTACGACCCGTTGCTCCAAAGCCCACTTTTGCGCTCTCCAGCACCACCACTTTGAAACCTTTTTCGGCCAAATGCAGGGCAGAAGAGAGTCCTGAGAATCCTGCCCCTACGACACAAACATCACACTCAATGTGGTCTTGCAGTTGCGGGTAGTCAGGCATATTGGGGACAGAATGGGCGTAGAACGAATCCGTATGCTTGTTCATAGAGATATTCCTTTATTAATCTTCAGCAGGCTTAAGGGTGTAGACGAATCCAAGTCGTCTTAGTTTCAGTGAATTTCTCGATGGCATGCAGCGATTTGTCGCGGCCATTACCACTCATCTTGAATCCACCAAACGGGACAGTCATGTCACCTTCGTTGTAGTTATTGACCCAGACCGAGCCCGCCTGTAGCTGTTTCGCTACACGGTGAACACGGTTGATGTTGCTACTCCAAAGTGCTGCACCAAGGCCATATTGTGAGTCATTGGCAATCTCAATAGCTTGCGCTTCATCCTTGAATGGAATCACGCACAATACCGGACCAAAGATCTCTTCCTGAGCCACTTTCATTTTGTTGTCGACGTTGTCAAGAATGGTTGGTTCGACGAAAGCGCCTTGACCCTGAACGTCGCCACCACAGCGAAGCGTCGCGCCTTCAGACTGACCAAGAAGGATATACTCAAGCACCTTGGCTTTGTGCTCCTTGTCGATCAATGCCCCCATTGATGAGGAGGTGTCTAGAGGATCTTTCGGCATAAATGCCTGTGCCGCTGAAATCACTTTATCGACAAAGCGATCCTTAATGCTTTCATGCACCAACAGACGCGTCGCAGCAACACATACTTCACCTTGGTTGTAGAAACATCCCGCCGCAGTTTCCGCTGCTGCGCGATCCAAATCGTCACAGTCCTCAAAGACGATGTTGGCGTTCTTACCACCCGCTTCGGCGAATACTCGCTTCAGGTTTGTTTCACCTGAACTGATCATTAGCTGACCCGCGATTCGGGTTGAACCAGTAAACGCGATGCAATCAACATCATGATGTTTAGCCAAAGCGTCACCAGCTTCATGTCCAAAACCGGTGACGACTTGGAAAACACCTTTTGGCAGACCTGCCTGCTCGGCAAGTTGACCTAAGTAGATAGCCGTTAGAGATGATTTTTCAGACGGTTTGAGGATGACACTGTTGCCCGCCGCAAGCGCGGGTCCAAGTTTCCAGCACGCAATCCACAAAGGGAAGTTCCAAGGAACGACTGCGGCAACAACGCCTATAGGTTGATGAGAAATAAAGGCATGAACATTTTTTTCTGTTGGTGCGACTTCCCCATAAACTTTATCAATTGCTTCTGCATACCAGCGCAATGAATTGGCTGCGCCAGGTACGTCCGTTGATACACTATGAGAAATAGGTTTGCCGGTGTCTAAGGTTTCAAGCAGTGCTAATTGCTCACAATGCTGCTCGATGAGATCGGCAAATTTATACAGAACTGCCTTACGCTTGGCAGGAGCACTGTTGCTCCAATCGCCAGCTTTAAAAGCATCTCGGGCATATTTAACCGCAAGATCGACATCTTCACTTTGGCAACGAGCGATATCAGTCAGTTTTTCATCCGTTGCAGGATTGAATACGCCTAACGTTTGACCACTTTGTGCTTCACAATACTCGCCATTCAGGTAAGCTCGGCTCTCAATGACGAGATTGTTTTTGAGTTCAATCCATTGCTCTTGGGTTTTCATACGCCCTCCTTGTTTATCACAACAAGGCAAGGCCCACTTAGAATGTGGTCGGCGTATGCGCGCTTATCATTCGACAAGCCTTGTCTGTGTGATTCGTAAACTTATGCGGTTTCATCGTATCAATAACGTACGATTCGCCCTGCTTGATAAGATAAGATTTTCCTCGGTATTCAAGAGTAATTTCCCCCTCAAGAACCGTACCTATCTCTTCACCTTCGTGTCTGATTTCTCGTGCACCCGTGGTACCGTGCGGAGCATATTCTTCAATCAGGAATCCGATCACCTGATCTTTGCTACCATTGGTGACAAGTTTCATCGAAACCGATTCGCTGCCCATTTCAACCAGCTCATCCTGTGTCACGACAACCTTCGTTTCATCACTTTGATCATTTTCAACAATGAAAAACTCAGAAAGTGACAAAGAAAAAACATTAACTATTTTCTGTAACGAACTCACTGACGGGCTGACTTTGCCATTCTCAATTGAAGAAATCGCGCTGTGTGTAATGCCCGCTCGCTCAGCGAGTTCGCGTTGTGACAATCCATTTTGTTTTCTTAACTGAACAATATTTTTACCAATCTCTTGATTGTCCATTCATTCTGCTCCTGATTTATACAGAGGCAGCCATCATAAATTCTTTGAATAAAATTTGAGAGAAATGATTGGTTTTTGCTTGCCATTCTGGGTGCCACTGCACGCCAACGAAAAATTTTTGTCCTGGCAGGCTAAAGGCTTCTATCAGACCATCAGGGGCCTTAGCCTCTATTTGCAACTGTGGTGCGAGTTGGTCGACCCCTTGATTGTGTAGGGTGTTTACTTCGAACAAACTGGTGTTCTGCCACTGGTTTTCCGTTAACCATTGCTCAAACAAGCTCTCTTTCTGAACGAGCACAGCATGGGCTGGTGCATATTTTTGTTCAAAATCTTCAACAGGTTTCTCTCTATGGTCACTAAAACCAGAGTCGTGAACGGCTGGATTCAAGGAACCACCGAGCGCCACATTCATCTCTTGGAACCCTCGACAGATCCCCAAACAAGGAATGTCTTTATCAACTGCGAGTCGAATAAGAGAGAATGCCAGCTCATCGCGCTTCTCATCTTTGTTTGCTTCTTCATGCGTTGCGTTATAGCGATGCGGAGCAACGTTCGAATGACTTCCAGGAAACAAAAATCCATCACACAATTCGACAAGGGTTTGCATATCTTCTTGTGGTAAGTCCGGAGCCAGAATCAGAGGTAGACCGCCAAAATCCTTTACTGCACGAAGATAAAAGTCATTAACTGACTGAATCTTGTAACCACCTAGCTGTTTCGCGCAGCTGACGACACCAATGACGGGTTTGCTTGTTTTAGCCATGATGCTTCCGTGTTCAATTTATTTAACATTCACACTACAAACCATGTACAAAATTATCAACAGCAATGTTCGATATTCTGACCAAATCGTGACCAACCCCTCCTTTTTGGTCAAAAAAGAACCATTTTTTGCTCAATATATTGAGCAAAATGCCATCACCTGTTACAAAATAGTTAACAAAACAAACCCACAATGAACTCTCCGCTTTCATGCAAACGAAGTTAAATCATTGTATATAAACAAAATAATTGTCATTACTTAGACTTTGGTCTAAAGAATGTAACTTAATTGTTAAATCAATTATTTTTAGCTCGCCGCTCGTCAGGCTACTTGGAGAACTAAAAATGGAATCGTATTTACAGGAAGTTAAAAATTTTAGACAGCAATGGCCAGAAATAGAGTTTGTCGACCTGATCTTCACTGACATAAACGCCACTCCACGTGGTAAACGCATCCCAGTGAGTGGACTCGACAAACTGCATAAAGGGGTCGCTCTCCCTTTATCTACCATTACCTTGGATACCAAAGGAAATGTAGTGGAGTCTGCTGGGCTTGGCGAAGATTTGGGCGAACCTGACAATATGTGCTTTCCTATCGCCGATACACTCATGCCAACGGCAAAACCTCAAGTGGGTCAATTACTGTTGAGCATGATGGATGAAACGGGAGTAAACCCAAACTCTCTATTTATTCGCAATATTGTTGGCGGCATGGTCGAAAAACTGCACCGAAAAAACCTTTATCCCTGCATTGCTCTAGAACTTGAGTTCTACCTAATTGATAAGAAACGCGGTGAGAATGGAGAATTGCAAACCGCCATTAACCCGACCAAACACGTCCGTGAAAAAGATACTGAAGTTTATGACCTTGGTGGTCTGGATGATTATGCCGACTTCCTGTCCGATCTAAGTAAAGTGGCTCAAGAGCAAGGGTTGAACACATCGGGTGCCTTATCTGAATCTGCACCAGGGCAGTTTGAAATCAACTTCAACCATTCAAAAGATGTGTTGCGAGTGTGTGATGAAATCATCATCGCAAAACGCGTCATCCGTCAGGTTGCCAACCAACATGGTTTTGATGCCACTTTTATGGCCAAACCTTTTGCAGAGCAAGCTGGTAATGGCATGCATATCCACATCAGCCTTGTCGACGAAGAAGGTAACAACCACTTTAGCCTCGCTGATGGAAGTGAGAGCCCGCTGTTTTATCAGACTATCGCGGCAATGCTAGCGCAAACATCCGATTCAATGGCGTTAATCTGCCCTAATATCAACTCTTTCCGTCGCTTTGTGCCTGGTGCTTATGTACCTACCCAAGCTGACTGGGGAGTAAACCACCGTGGTGTCGCACTACGCGTACCAATTAGCGACAGCAAGAACCGTCGTATTGAGCACCGTATTGCAGGCGCAGATGTGAACCCCTACATTCTCGCAGCTGTCGTGCTCTCCGCGGTGCTGGCAAGCGAAAACTATACCAAAGAACAATGCCCTCCTTCTCTTAGTGATAATGCTGTTGACTTACCTGTGCGAATGTCTGAAGCTCTGGATCAATTGGAACACAGCGAGTTGGCTCAATACATCTCGAGAGAATTCATCGATTTATTCCTAGCCTGCAAACGGAGTGAACTCGCGGAATTTGAGCGAGCCGTTACTCCCCTAGAAATCGATTGGATGTTGCACTCAGCTTAACAAAGGACTGACAAGCTATGACGACTCAAACAAAGGTGCTGGATGCGCCATTTAAGATCAATACCCAACATATTGTGGTCACCTTACTGGTGATAGCGACCTTTATCTTCTTTACTGCTATTGGCCTTAGCCATGAAGAAGGTCAAGCTTATGGCTGGATGAGCCTGCTCCCAACAGCGTTAGTGCTCGTCTTTGCTCTCACGACACACCGTACAGTAGAAGCGCTATTTAGCGGCGCGATTGCTGGGGTTTTACTGCTAAATCCGGCACAAGCCGTTGAGCAGATAGTTGATATCTCAATGACGGTTATGATGGATGAAACCATTGCTTGGATCATTCTGGTCTGTGGCTTGATGGGCGGTCTGATCGCTATCCTTGAAAAAGGCGGCAGCATACTCAGTTTCTCAGATATGCTGGTGACCAAAGTGAAGAGCCGTCGCCAGTCGATGCTGATGACATTCGTACTGGGTATCGTGATCTTCATTGACGACTACTTGAACGCCATTGCAATCTCATCCTCAATGAAGAAGGTGACGGATGGCTACCAGATTTCACGTGAAAAGCTCTCTTATCTGGTTGACTCAACCGCAGCACCAATTTGTATTTTGGTACCGATTTCTACGTGGGCAATATTCTTTAGCTCACTTCTGGAAGCAAACAATGTGGCCGAATCTGGCGAAGGTATCAAGACCTACATTGAAGCCATCCCATACATGGCATACGGTTGGGTGACGCTAGCGATTGTTCTGCTGGTTGCACTCGAAAAGATCCCAGATCTTGGTGCGATGAAAAAAGCCGAGCAACGTGCTAAAAACGGACAAGTTCGCCCAGACGGCGCTGCTGACATCGATTTTGGTTCAGATATTTCAGCACACACCAGCCCAACTATGGGTCTTATCAACTTCCTACTTCCAATGGTCGTGCTTGTTGCGGCAAGCTGGTACTACGGTATCGATCTATTAGCAGGCGTCTTCGTTGCAATCATCTTTACGGTTTGTTTCTATGGGGTACAACGACTTATCTCAATGAACGACATGTTTGAGGCGATTTACGACGGCATCAAGGTCATGCTGTTACCTCTAGCAACCGTTATTGGTGGCTTCATGCTCAAAAACGTCAACGATTCACTAGGTGTGACTCAGTATGTTATTGAGACGGTTAGCCCTTACTTATCTGCATCCTACTTCCCTGCCATCATCTTTATGATCACTGGTGGCCTTGTGTTTGCGACTGCATCATCTTGGGGTACGTTTGCGGTAGCAATGCCGATTGTTCTTCCGCTAGGTGAACAACTTGGCGTGCCTCTACACCTAACTGTTGCAGCACTACTTTCTGCCTCAGCGGCAGGCAGCCACTCCTGTTTCTTCAGTGATTCAACTGTACTCTCTGCTCAAGGTTCTGGATGTACTTCGATGCAACATGCTACCACGCAGTTCCCGTATGCACTGATTGGTATTGTCGCTACATTCCTGTTCTTCCTATTCATCGGCTAACCACTCTTTTCACCGATGCAATCAGCCCCGCTTACGATAGCGGGGCTTTAACGTTAAGAGCATCGCAAATACCCCATAACATCTAGCAACAATCAAATCCAGGCAAAATATGCATACTGTTTTATAATATAGATTCATGGCTAGGTGCATTAAGGGTAGTTAAGATGAGAATCACAGACAAATCCCTCGTTGAACAACAAAAAATATCAGAAACCGAGTTAACACAAAGACTGCATCTTTTTAGGCTCACGACGAGTGATATCAACGAATTAAGGACGATGAAAGGGGTCATCTCTCGTCATTTAGATGCCATTGTTGATGACTTCTATACCCATCAAACTCGCAGCCCTGATGTCGAAACATTAATTGGTGATGCCGGTACATTACAGCGCTTAATGTCTGCACTAAGACAATACATTACCGATCTGTTCAGTAAAGATATCAATTTGGATTATGTCGAACATCGACTTCGTATCGGTCTAGTCCACAAACGCATCGGTGTAGACCCGAAAATGTATCTATCTTCGGTGAACTACCTCAAAGCGAAGCTGATCTCTACGATTCATGATCATTTGGATGATCCTAATTATGCTCAGATGCTGAGTGACATTCTCGACCGATTGATTGACTTTGATGTTTCTTATGTATTTGATACTTACATAAAAAGCATGATGAACGAAATCGAGATTGAGAAGAACAAATCCTTTCAGTACGTCAATGAGCTCGAGTCTATTGTTCAAGAAAGAACGCGAAGCCTTGAAAAGATGGCGCGTTTAGATCCGCTGACCAATCTCTATAACAAGCGCGCTTTTGAAGAGTTTACCAGTAAGTTGTTTTCAGAAGCACAACAACAAAACGATCCCGTCGCCATCGTCTATATCGATGTCGACAACTTTAAACACTTCAATGACCAGTTTGGTCATGAAGAAGGCGACAGCGTGTTGATTATTGTCTCTGATTGCCTCAGAGGCGCTTCTCGCAATGTTGACCTCTGCTTTAGAGTTGGTGGCGATGAGTTCGTGGTTGTCATGCCGAGTTGCACTAAAGAGTCCGCCGTCGAGAACTATATTCCACGCATGATGGAAAGCCTTGCCTCTCTGCGAAAAGATATATCGCTTAGCGTTGGTGTAGCACAGTCAGGTCCGAAAAATTACCTCTGCTGCCAGGATACTTTGGCACGAGCAGATAAAGATATGTACCTCAATAAGACTCGCAAATCGCCCAACAAAAATGAACAACCGCTAAAATGCGTAGCACTTAAAAAGTAACGGCATATCGCCCCTGCCGACTATTACTCACGATTCGGTAGGAATGAAATATAAAAAAACCTGCCGTACAGCAGGTTTTTAATCTTAACGGACTGGTTAAGCCCAGAAAGTCATCGCGATAAAGGTTAACGCAGCGATACAGGCGAAGTTGAGGATAAGTCCAACACGCATCATCTCGCTCTGCTTGATATGACCTGAACCAAACACGATCGCGTTAGGTGGCGTTGCCACTGGCAACATAAAGGCACAAGAAGCGGCTACGGCAATCAATACCGACAGAACCACAGGTGACATACCGAACGCTTCCGCCACGCTGGCAAAGACAGGGATCAGCAATGCTGCGCTGGCTGTGTTACTCGCGAACTCCGTCAAGAACACCACAAACACGGCAATCACAGCGATAATAAAGAACACGCCTAGGTGAGCAATCAGCTCGCTCAAACCATTAGCAAGGAAAACACTCGTACCTGTCGCTTTAAGAACATTACTTAGACAGATACCACCACCAAACAGCAGTAATACGCCCCAGTCAGCGGTTTTTTCAATGTCTTTCCAGTGCACCACACGTGCAAAGTTAACGGCAACAATCGCAGCTAGTGCAACGACAGTATCAAACTTCGCGTAGCCACCCAGCATGGCATTGATAGGCTTACTGAAAATCCACAAGCAGACGGTCGCGGCAAAGATGCTTAAAGTAACGATTTTGCCTTTATCCCAGTTGACTGGCTCGTTGTTCAACTCAAACTGACCACTCAAGTTTGGTTTTAGAACCGCAAACAGTACCGCGATAGAGATAGGCAGTAAGATCAAGGTCGTTGGAATACCAAAGCGCATCCAATCTGTGAATGTTAGACCTACTTCAGCGGCAGCAATTGCATTCGGTGGACTACCAACGATGGTCGCGATACCACCAATACTTGCGCTGTACGCGATGCCAAGCAACACAAATACGTAAGTCTTATGGCCGCTTTCTGAGTTCACCTTGCTCAAGACACCAAGCACAAGAGGCAGCATCATCGCCGTCGTTGCTGTGTTACTGATCCACATTGAAAGCGCCGCCGTTACACCAAATAGCATAAACACTGCAACGCTCATTTTACCTTTGGCTAAAACAAGTACCTTATCAGCGATAACCTTATCTAACCCCTGTCGGTGCATAGCGGCAGCAAGAGCAAAGCCACCAAGAAACAGAAAAATGATGGAGTTAGCAAAGTTATTTAGAGCCGTTTGGGTATCAAAAACACCAAATAACACGGCCATGATCGGGACGAGTATGGCCGTTACAGTGACATGTAGGGCTTCTGTCAGCCAAAGAATGGCGACAAAAATTAACATACAGATACCCAATACCACTTTAGGATCAAATGGTAAGGTAAAGTATAGAGCCGCAAACAGTGCGATATCGGCTAAGACAATCATACTGTTGCGGTTAAACAACCATTCTCTGGTATTGGTGGGCAAAGGGACACTATCATTTCTATTCATTATTATATTTCCTTATGAGGGCCATGTGGCATAGCAAATGATCCCACACAACCTGCTTCGGAAATATTTTTCATTGCAAATCTGTTAACCACATCAACAACATGGAAATATTTGTTAACAACCTGAATAGATTGGACATTTTCTCATCAGAAAAACGTCTATTTTGACACCAATTTATCGAAACTATCCATCACTTGTTGGCACTTCATCACTCGTCCATGCCCTTGATCCTGTGTTGTGACCAAGCTGACATTCGCCATTTCTTGCGCGGCTTTAACCGACTCAGAATACTTGGCAAACTTGTCCTGTTCATCATGAACAATAATAGTCTGTGCTGAGCGAGATTTAAGTTTACTGTATGGATCAATCGACTTGAGAGGATAGCGATATTGCTCTTCCACCTCGTTAACCACCGCATCAAATAGGCGCATTGAGTAGCCAGAACGCGCAATACTGCCAAACAAGTTATCCAGATAATCGAGCAAAGGAGCGATAAGCAGCAGTGGTTTATCCACTAATTTTTGATGATGGCATTCAAGCGCAGAAACCGTCCCCATACTATGCGCCACTAGCCCTGCGACATCATCAACGCTATCCAGAATGGACTCTAAACCAAGAACAAAGGCCGGGATATGACCATAAGCACCTTCACTGCGGCCATGCCCTGGATGGTCATAAGCCAAAGCGGTGTAACCCTGACTTGCGATGTGCTCCATCAGCGGGAAAAACTGATTAGCACTACCAGACCAACCGTGCGTCATCACCCAAACTGGGCCACTACCCAGTTGGTAAGTTTTCAGTAACCCTTCCTTCGATGCCACTTCACCAGTAACCAATCCACTTGGTAACTCATTTTTAGGCTTAGCTCGAGCAGGGGTGAGTAAAAGGTTACGCGCAGTTCTCTTTGCGTGTGTAGGTGCCAGAGTATGATGAAGGCGTGTGGTTAAGTTCACTAAGCTTTTCTTAACACTAAACTTATTAGCGGTATTAAAGTAAATCTTCTCACTCATCTTGTAGTCCTTGTTATGCCAGTCTCTTACACCCCAAAAGCGAACGACCGTGCTATTTTAAGTTAAATAATAAGCTAAGTCGTCATCCACTTAGCTTAGTTTTACTTCCAGTCCGCCATCAGACGCTGAACGCCCAGCCAGAAGTGTTGTTGACTTGCCTGCTCACCGCGTATGGAGTAAAAAAGGTGCGCACTTAAATACAAACCATACAGCTCATAGATTGCTTGCTTTGGGTCTAAATCGTGGCGAAACTCACCATTTTCTACCCCTTTTGCTACCTGAATCGTTAAGTATTCAATCCATGTTGCAATGGTCTTTTTTAGCACCTGTTGAGTGGGTGACGCTTCGCTACCCGTTTCTTTCCATGCATCAAGAAACATACAGCTACCCTGAAAAGAGTGATTCCAACCTAGCCAGTTATCGAGTAACTGAGTTAGTTTATCCTCGATGCTGATCGACGTCCTCTCCCGAGCAGGTGCAATAACACGCTGAGTAAAAATCAAATTGGCATGCTCCAACACCGCTATTTGCAGATTATCTTTGGAGTTAAAGTGGGCAAACAAGCCACTTTTCGACATCCCGCATTGCTTTGCTAGCTCCCCGATGGTGAGACTCTCAAGACCATTCTCACTCGCCAGTTCAAATGCCTTACTTAAGATATTCTCTCGGGTAATTCTGCCTTTACTCATACCGCTCTCTCATTGCTGTTAGCCCTATTTTTAGCACACTCGTACTTTTTTGCAAGGATCGAAAAGGATTGAGTGAAAATTAATTTCTGAACCGACGGTTCAATAATGATGTAGATCAGGACAAGTTCCTCCTTTAAATAAACCGATAGCCCGTCTATCGGTTTTTTAATGGAGCTTCCTTAATAAATTGGAGCCACTACTGCATAATTAGCTCAATGGTAATTTGGTCGTATGGATAAACATCGCCACCATATTTCGCACTAAATGCATTGGCATCTTCCTGCTGACTAAAACTTGCAAGCGAGCTTCCCATTGCACCTTTCTGACTTGAACCAACGACATACCAAGCTGATTTCGCGTCAATAAAGTATTGGTCATCAGCATGCTCCCACGGGCTTTTACTCATATCATGCACGTACACCTCACGTGCTAAACGTGTATTCTCCGGTTGCAACAAAAAAGCGAATAGATCTTTTGTTGAACAAAACTTATTAACACTATCTTTGCCTTGCTGAAATGACTCACCTTTAGGGCCTGGGAAGTTACTGATGATCATGCCACATAGATGACACTCGTCTGATTTCTCAATCGCAACGGCCTCACGTAGCATGGTTTCTTGAGGATCTTCACTACACCCTATCAACATGAAAGGGAGCAGCATTACTAAGCTGACTTTGGTTAGTAGTTTTAACGCCATGGAATGCCTCGTTTATAGTTTTTTGTGTCTAAAGATGATCATAGCGGCGACTAAAGGAGCAATGATCCAAGCTAACATGGTGATCATCAAAGTCGTCGTTGAATAGCTGCTGTTAATCGCCACTGCAAGAACGCCACTGACATCACTGGTGTTTAAAGCTGAAAGGTTAATCAGTCGGAATAGGTCGGCAGGGTTAAACATCATCACCTGCACCAAGCTGTGTTGCGATAGACCGTCATCCATACCTACTAACAGTACCAGTAATGTCAGGTCAAACACCAAAACAAAGAACAGCCATATGAGTAGAGCAGCCCCGGCCGCTTTTGACTTTTCGCTTGCGAGTAAGCTAATTACATATGCCAAGCTGATAAATGCGAGACCAAGTAGGATAGAAGTGGTGATGAAAAGCGCAAAAGCGCTAAAGATGGCGCTTGTAGAGCTGGTGGCGCTAAGGAGCAAGCCTGCACTGCCAAAGCCAATAATAGTTGCTAGCGAAATAATGCCACCTTGGCCGATAAACTTACCGAGTAGCAACTGAGAGTGACTGATCGGATAGGTCATGAGTAGCAGTAAGGTGCCAGACTCTTGCTCGCCCACAAAGCTGTCATAGCAGAGCAGCAAAGCAATCAGCGGAATAATAAACACTGACAAACTCGATAAACTGGCTATCGTCGTTGATAGAGATGGTGCGTTTAACTGCCCTGAGGCGGCACTTCCGTAATAGCTTAATCCAATCGCCATCACCGAGAAAATCAGGGTAATCGAGATCAACCAGCGATTGCGCAAACCGTCTTGGAACTCTTTGATACCGACTGCAATGATTAGGTTCATTGTTGTTCCTCCTCGCAAGTGATTGGTGGTTGAGTGAGAAAGTGTTGATAGATTTGCTCAAGTGTTGCGGGGGTGACCTGCAGGTCTTTTAAGGTGTCGTAACCGACCAACGCTTTAACCACATCCAGTTTTTGTGATTCAGGGACATGTAAACTGTTAGGAGACGCCATAAACCCTTGGAGTTTTGTATTAGCCGCAAGAGCACCGTTTAAACCATGGGTTTTTATTACAACAGGAAGTTCTGCTTGGTGCCTGAGTGCTTCAAGAGTACCGGAAGCAATGGTGCACCCTTTTGAAAGAATCATTGCTCTGTCGATGTGTTTTTCTACTCCTGGTAAAACGTGCGAGCATAGTAGGACACCCGCTCCTCGATTTTTAAGCTGATCGACACTTGCATAAAAATCTTGAGTAGCAATGGGGTCAAGTCCAACGGTGGGTTCATCGAGAAGCAATAGTTTGGGTTCACCAAGAAACGCTTGCGCTAAGCCTAGTCGTTGACGCATACCTTTTGAATAGTGCTTAACTTGACGATTCTTAGCATCATCTAACCCTACATCACTGAGTAAAGATTGAATTTGTCCTTTGGGCGCGGATTTGAGACGTGAAAAGTAAGTGAGCACTTCCAAGCCGGTAAGTTGGTCGTAAAATGAAACGTTTTCAGGTAAGTAACCAATCGACTTACGACTATGCCATGCTTGTTTTGAACAAGGATCAGTGTTGAAAACGCGGGCGCTGCCACTGGTGATATCGATGATGCCAAGAATGACTTTCATCATAGTGGTTTTTCCTGCACCGTTGTGACCAAATAGGCCAAGTGCCTCGCCCGAGTTTAAGGTTAGGTTCACCTGATTTAATGCCCGTAGCTGCTTATATTGCTTGGATACGTTGTCGAGTTGAACAATGGCTTGGCTCATGATTAACTTTCCTCGCGGTATGGGCAGGACGACTGTGTCGAGTTAGGTGATGAGTGACGATGACAAATTGTTTGATTGCTGCTATTTAATTGCTCTTGAGTTTCTTTATACGGAGACATCAATGGATAGGAGTCTTTTACTCCGGCAGGTTTTAGCACGGGAAATTGTTTTTGAATCCAGCGCAGCATCAGAACTGCTGGGCTATCGAGTAAGACTTTTGACTCTGGGTATTGCCACACCAGCTTGTCGATACCGTCATTGGGCTCAAATGGCGTATCACCAACGTTGTCATTGTCGAGATCCCAACCAAGATAATTACTCCAATAATTTCCGACGCCATGTTGGCTCCACTCTTGCTCTCGGGTTGATACGTATTTGACCTGGGTAGGGTTATTAATAAAGTTGTTGCCAAAAATCTTACCGTTTTCAGATCCCGCAGTGAGATGAATGCCGATCTCAGCGGTATTGATAGTGTTGTAGCTGAGGGTGTTATAACTTGAGTTGTAGACGAAGATGCCTTTGCCTTCACGACCGACAACCTTGTTTTCTGGTTTAGTCCAAACATTTTTCAATGTGTTGCGAGTGATCTCGGAATAGGTAATAAAATTCATCAAAATCCCGTAATCTTCACTATCTAAGCTTCGGTTGCCTTTTATGGTTAGCTGCTTGGAGCTCATTAAGGCATAACCTGCACGAGTGTTGTAAGCAAGGTTATCTATGACTCGGTTGTTATGAGAGTACATATAGTGAACGCCATAACGCAGATCGTGCATAGTATTTCCTCTTAGCTCACTCTCGGTACTGGAGATAATGTATAAGCCATCACGAGTTTGGCTTACTCGATTACCGATTACCTGAGCATGCTTGACACCTGACAATTGAATACCGTTGCCGCGATCCGCCGAGCGCAGCTTTGTATTACCTTGAATGGTATTATTCTCGATGAGGATATGCTGCGCACGCTGAGTCCAAATACCGAACCCATCGCCACGTAACTTACTGTTACGGATGACTAAATGTGTAATTGATGTATCACTGTAGATCCCAGCATTTTGCTCGGTTAAGTCGTCACCCCAGTTGATGATGTTGAGGCCATCAATAGTGATATTGGAAGCTAACAGGGTTAATGCATTGCCGCTCCCTTGCGCATCAATGATTGTCTCAGGTGAACCACGTAAGGTGATGCCGCGTTCTACAACGAAGTTACCAACATAGTGCCCATCTGACAGCGTGACAACATCCCCCTTTTGGCGGGTATCGAGCACACTCTGCAGATCGTCCTCAATCGTTACTCTAATGTCTGCACTAAAGGCTGGCAGAGCAAACAGGGAAGTAGTGATCAGAAAAAACCAATAGATTACTTTCAAATAGACCCCCTATTAACATTTCCCTTGTGATCCTTGCCTCCACAAAGGTGGAGGCAAGGAGTAGGGTTACGCTTCTACCAGCATTCGGCCACGCATTTCCATATGGAGTGCATGACAGAACCAGTTACAGTAGTACCACTGAACCCCCGGCTTATCAGCGATGAAAGTCACTGACGCGGTCTGTTGAGGGCTGATTTCCATCTGTACTCCATGGTTAGTCATACAGAAACCGTGGGTAACATCCTCAATCAGGTCCAAGTTTGTGACGACAATGGTCACCTCATCACCCAGTTTGACCTTGAACTCATTCATACCAAAAGTCGGAGCAACGGAGGTCATGTAAACGCGAACCTTGTTGCCATCGCGAATTACTTTATTTTCCGTCATTACGTCGACACCATCCTTCTTAGCCATTTCTACTGTTTCGGCAAAAATCGGATCATTACGGTCCCAAATCTTGTTAGGTTTGACTTTGCTGCGGTGAATGATGGTGCCGTCATGAGGTTCGGCAAACGTAGGGCCATCATGGACAAGTTTCATTTCATCACCTGAGATATCGATGAGCTGATCATTTTCAGCTTTCAATGGGCCGACAGGTAGGAAGCGGTCTTTGGAGAACTTACACAGAGATACCAACCATTTGCCATCGGCATCTCGGGTTTCACCGCTAGAGGTACTGTTGTGGCCAGGTTGATAGTGCACATCAATTTTCTGGCGAATGTAATTCACTTTTTCACCGTTGTAAGCACGAATCGCTTCTTCAATGTTCCACTTCACTATTTGGCTATCGAGGAACAAGGTGGTGTAAGCAAAGCCATTTTGGTCGAAAGCGGTATGCAGTGGACCTAATCCTAATTCTGGCTCACCGACGATGGTGTCACGAGGTTTAATTTTATCTGCAAAGAGTTCGTCAAGCTTAGCAATAGAAATGATAGAAACAGTTGGGGAAAGCTTGCCGTTGGCCATGAAGTACTTTCCGTCAGGAGACGTATTCATACCGTGTGGCGATTTTGGCACAGGGATATAGCGAGTAAGGTCTGAACCTTTACGACCATCCAGAACAGGAACATTGTTACCATTGTAGATTTTGAATTTTCCCGCTTTTAAGGCGGCTTCACAGCGAGCTAAGTTGAACACCACGACATGGTCACGTTCTGCCGTGATCATCTCACCCAAGTTCATGCCCATTTCCGAGTTATAACAGGTCGATGCGAAGTACTTACCGTCATAGTCTGCGTCGGTATTATCTAAGTTACCATCGACCATGACTTGGAAAGCAACTTCCATCTTTTCCGCATCGATAACGTTAAACAGTGAGCGATAGGTGCTGACGTCTTCAAGGTTCGCTTTGCCATCGTTTGTCATAGGCACTTCAAATTCACTGTTACAAATGACGTATTTGGTTTCAGGCACTTTTTGCACGCGTAAACCGTGAATTGCTTGAACGTTAGGGATGGTAATCATCTTGTCGACTTTCATTACGTCACAGCGGATACGTGCAACACGAGAGTTAGCTTTATCATTGATAAAAACGTACTTACCGTTATAACGACCATCAGTCATACTCATGTGCGGGTGGTGTGAGTCACCAGACAAGATATGGGCACTGTCGCCTTTGATGCGCTTACTTTCGTTGGTGATGCCCCAACCAGTGGCACTACAAGTATTAAAGACTGGGATACGCATTAATTCGCGCATTGATGGGATGCCTAAAATTCTGACTTCACCTGAATGGCCGCCACTCCAAAATCCATAGTATTCATCTTGTTCGCCAGGGTGAACAAACGGGCTATTCTTGATTTCTTCGGCTTGAGCTTTAGCCATTGACGCAAACATTGCCGCCGTCATTGGCGCAGCTGCCACGCCGAGGCCTAGGGCAGCGCTCTGACCGAAAAACTTTCGTCGCTCAGTGTTGATTGGCAAGTTGTCGTTATCATATTTACTCTTATCATCGCTCATGGGTAAATCTCCGTTTTACGTTATTGGTAAATTGACAGTGGGTAACGATGCTCAGCTACTCACCAATCACTGTTATTGTTTCTAAAGCTGGGTCACTGGGATCTCAGCTTCTGTTAGTTTGCGTTTTTTACGTGCCATTTTTTTCAATGGTGGGCACTTGTCATCATTGGAGTAGGTAATTTGACAATCAAGGCAGTAATGGCATTCACGCATATTGATGACGCCGTCGGGTTGAATCGCTTGAATCTCACACTCTTTCGCACAGATTTTGCAAGGGGAGCCACATTCTGGACGACGCTTAAGCCAATCAAACAGACGAATGCTATTGGATACTGATAGTGCTGCGCCCAATGGACATAGATAGCGGCAGAAAGGCTTACGATTGAATAAGTTCAGGCCAAGTAGGAATAGTGCCCAGAGAACGAATGGCCACTCACGATCAAATTTAAGTAAGAAGGTGGTTTTAAACGGTTCGATTTCAGCGAACTGCTCCGCTACGGCAAGAGAGTCGAGAGAAATTGCGAATAAACCAAGTAGAATTAAATATTTGATCGCCCAAAGCCTTTCGTGAATGGCCCAGGGCAGTTCAAACTGAGGAATTTTCGCGTAGCGTGCGACTTGGTTGATCAGCTCTTGAAGCGCGCCGAATGGACATAGCCAACCACAATAGACCGCCCGTCCCCACAGTAGTATCGTGACCGCCGCCGCACACCACAGAATAAAGATGACAGGATCGAGCAAGAACAGATCCCACGAGAAGCCTTTGAACAGCGATTGTAAGAAGGTAAACACATTAACGACAGAGAGTTGTCCGCCCCACGACCAACCAATAAAGACTACGGTAATGACTAAGAAGCCATGACGTAATCGGTGCATAAAGGTAGGATGCTTAACCAAAATATCTTGGAAGAAAAGAATCAGTATCAGCACACCAATTAGGATGAGCAGCAAGACGACTTGAACTTTGCTCTCTTGCCAAACTTGTTCTGTGAGGCTGAGCTCTTTTGGTGGAAAAATCGCTGGTGGAGTATCAACATAGTGTTCAAGCACATCATAGCCACCTTTAAAGCTGGTGAACACACTATCGATAGGACCTGTCTGACGACGAACTAACAGCTCAATTTGCCAACTAGAGCCAGGATCAAATTCATAGTGCGCTTGGACTTTAAACACTGACATTTCGTGGAATTTTGGTGAGCCCTCAGCGTATAAGTCGCCAATACGGGTATGATCTAAATCCCTGAATGAAACCTCGTTGTCATCTTGGTGAACTTGTAAGCGGTCGAATATTCCACCGCGAACATAACCTGAGCCCTTGTAGGAATAACCATTGCCAAATACGGCAATAAGATGCTCGCCCGGTTTGAGTTGTTTCAGTAACCATTGATATTCTGATTCACCAAACAAGTTGATGCCAATCGTTGGGATATCCGCTAAGGCATAGTAGATCTCCGAGAACATTTCTTTGCTTTCTGATGCGGCAACGGTATCGATGTTCTCAGCTGCCGTGTCAGTAAACGCTTCTTGTACCGCTTGGTTGGTAAGATAGAGTTTACGAATGGAACCGTCGCCAGTCAGTTCTAGCCAGTTTTTCTTCTCAAAAAAGTCGGTTTTAATGGTCGAGATAGGTTGAATTATATCGTTTGAAGGCGCGATGATACCAAGCGACTCAGCGGCTTTTGTCGCGGCTTTGGTTATCGCTACATTCATCACCATAACGGTTACAGTTGCGCCCGATAGACCATCAATTGGTACATAACCTTGACCGGGTTTCCCGCCGACTTTGATTCGGTCTTTAACTGAAAGGCCAACATATTGGTCGCTAAAGTCCCAGAGTTTGCTTTCAGGGATACCCGCTAAGATGATGGGTTCGTGGTGCTCCAGAACTCTTGATGCGAGATATTCCCCTTCAGGGTTGATGACGACCAGCATATTTACTGGTTCACCGGAATAAGCAGGTATTCGAGCGATATCATCGGTTTCAAATGCATAGCCGAGTATGCCGTCGTCACCGCTTATAGTTCGTAGTAATGGTTCGCCTTGCTTATCTGAAATAGAAGTATGGTTTGGGAACACCTCCTCAATGAGTGGCAGAGGATCTTTAGGTGGGCTAACAAACAAAGCATGAGCTGAGAAAGATATAAATAGCAAGCAGTAGCAGCAAAGCTGGAAAGCTCTAAAGAGAGATATTGCGTAGCTCACACTAACTAATTTGGCAAAGTGTTCCATTTCAGGCTCCATGCGAAGCAGAACAAATAATGCGTATTAGGTTAATTGATGAGCTTTATGAGAAATTGATTTAAATCATTAATAATTGATTGATGATTAATTGATTGTATAAATTTTAAGCTTAATCACGTAAATGAATTGTTTTATTTTGTTTAATGAAATGTCACTACTTTCTTTGTGGTTATTAAAGATCGAAGAGACACTCTTCGCTTTTTTAAGGTTTGAGTACACGTACTACTAGCTCTCTTCAAATCGCGCTTTGAATACGGAAGGAAGTAAGCCTTCTAAGGTTGTAAACGTCGTCAATTTTCATACGCATTGAGCGCTTGCAATAGCAAAGGTTTAACGACTGGGTAGATTTGATTTAAACGCAACTGGTAGAAATCAAACGCTTCTTTCCAAGACTCTTCGTTCTGCCAATTAAGAGTGATTGTAGGTAGTGAGATTTTTAACTTATCTGGAACAAATTCAGCGCCCTCAGGCAAGAGTGGCATTAGTGATTCCCGCCTATCCAACAGGTACTCAAACAAGTATTGCCCAAGTGCGTCATTTCTGAATCTCACAAAGACACCCACCTCATTGGGTTTAGAGCGGTAAGCTGTTATTCAACTATTGTGTACCCTTGGTGGTAACTCGAACCATAAGTACCCCCGAGTCGAGGGGGTTGGCAAGCTCTATTAATTAACAATTAGGGTTCCATTATATGAGAATATTCTTGCCTTAACATAGAGAATTCTAGCTTCGGGAATCAAGATAGATAAAAACTGAACAATAGCACCAAAAATAATAGCCACATAAAATAATGGACTATCAAGTTTAACAATAAAGAACATTATTAAAAAAGATAGCACCATCAGAATTAGAGAAACAGACTTAATGTCAGATGAAGAGCAAACAATGTATTCTACTCCATTCTTTTTAACTCTAACTCCTCCAAATATTGAATTGCTAAATACGATAGTTTCGCCATTTCGAACTCTACATTTTTCATTAGGAAAAAGGTCTTTGACATCCATCATTTCCTCCTATTTATACAGCCCTTTATTAAAGGGCTGTATCTTATTAGTTACTTAGTATCTCCGGCACCTACGGTTGCAGCTCCTTGAGTCTGAGACATTTGGCCGTTAGAGCCTGGACTTGCTGGGTAACTACTGCTACTGCTTCATTATCTGTTCTTGTTCAGGGGTGTAAGAATACTTCTGAGCAATGCCACCGTGGCCGAAACCTTCAAAAAGTGGTTGTAAAGCAATAGAGCAGCGAACTTCCTCTTTTAACTTGTTGGCAAACACCAAACAATCATCAAACCGTTCAGGAACCATCATGATGTTGAAATGAAAACGAGTGGATTTAGAAGCCTCGAGGACTTTAGATACATCAATAAGATGAGAATCGCTTTTGATGTCATTAATGTGATAACTCAGACTCACTCCAGACAAGTAGTTGGCATTGTCTTGCCACCACGAAACTTTTTCGAGCCGTTAGACACAATGGTTGCATGCCCGTTTCTGTTCGAAATTTACTGTAATAAATCGCTAAAGTATCTAAGAAGTGTTATCTCGTCCCGTCCGAACTAAAAATATGGTCTTTCGTTAGAGTCTACCGTGCTATCAAAAATATACTGAACAAAACCTAGCACAACGTTATAACTAGGAGCCTCAATAGTTCCCCGATTTAAATCTGGATGGCAATAACCACAGTTATAATTACACGTATTTACCAAAGCCAAGCTAATATAAATATTCTTATATTTTGATTCGCTATAATACTATCATAAGCATCTCCATGGAGTAAGGTTTAAAGTTCTGAATTTGTAACGATAGTAAATAGAGAACACCAATGAAACAAATGCTGGAAACACGAAGATAAAAACAAAGTCAAATTCAATTGAAAATAGACTTAAAGTCACTGAAATAAAGAGCCATAAAACATAAACAACAATAATATTCGTATAGAATTCATTATAATAAAGAGGTCTAAACCTCATGCCAAGAGAGTTCAATATTATTATAAAAGGTTGAATTTTCAAGCCTTTTTCTCCTAACTCTAATGATGATTTTCTGTATTTTGTTTTAAATTTGCACATATATTTGTCCTTTACCTCTAAAAATTGTCCTAGTTCATGGGTTACTTCTACCTTCGATAAAGGCCCATAAGGCAACTCGGAAACTTGACTATTATGTAGAGGAACAGATTTTTTTCATTACAACCTACAGGTTCAGTGTTATTTATTACTTCCTTTATTAAAAATTTGGAATAAAATAATTGCACCTCTACAATCGTTTTTCTTCGTGTAAAAACACAATAAAAATGTATTGACAAACATAATGATTTCGCCGTTATGTGGGACAGATATCGGTTATGTTACGAAATCAGGTAGCTATGTGAGTAGCCACAGACTTGATAGACGCCTTTTAGTTAGATGGCATCGCTCAGTAATTCCGCGCTTTCCACCCTTGAACATTGTCTCTTCGCTGTACTGGACAGAAAACGACAATAGAAAATGTATAGAAATTAATCTTTACGGCTTGTGAGTGAGCTTTTGTTCTAAATGAGAATGGGCAAACTCATGTTAGTTGCTACTAGCGGACAAGGTTTGTATCGGTTCTAGTTCGAAGGGAGAGCAAGGCGTACCTTGATGGTACTTCAATTGCCAGCAAGTACCGGTGAAAGCCCAAATGGAACAACGTTTCGCATAGTTACTGATTTCTCCGCACTCATTTACCAAAGCTGATTCATACTTTAGTAGCTGAACAGACGTCTCAAGTTGGATACATTCATATTTCTGTGAATGAACTCGGGTGTTTGAAGACGTTTCTGTTGCCATCATTTTGATGACAGAAGCAAAGTCATAAGAATTCCCAGACTTACCTATTTCAGAAAAACTCGGGTGGATTAAACGTTCAATATCCGTTTTATTTTGGCGAGTTTGATATTGGTGTAACTCAATCTCTTGCTCTATGAGAACATCCATTTGACCTCCAAAAATATATAAGACTGTAACGCAGCTATCAAACACATAATTGGCTATTAGAATACGCAGGTCAATAACCGCCTATCTAGCTAGTCAAAAATCTAGGGGTAAGTCTGAACGGGGCACTTCTGTGTTACGAAGTGCCAACTGTGAAGGTTCTGGACAGAAGTTTGTCAGTGATTATCCTAAATTAGCGAAAAGCGGATTAGATCAAGTATGGAAAAATTGGGTAGGCAAAACGCAAGACTTGACCCTATCGTTTTGACCCTTTCATGGATTAAAATCCTTGTTATTTGTTGAGCATAATTAAATAGGTGAGAGTTTAGATTTTTACTACATCACCGCTTGTTCCGCTTACTCTACCTCTGCTGAGAGTGATTGCTTTTGAATCATTGCTAGTAGTACGCTTGTTCATTAGTTCCATAGCTTTACTAGCTGTCCCCTCTGGGTCTACATTTGAACGATGCATGTAATGCGTCCACTCTATCATTTCGGGCAGTTTCTGAACCAAATCATTGTACGCTTCAAGACGCTCTTGCGCCCTTTGTTCAGTTCTCATGGCATAAATCAGGAGATTAGTAGCTGCCTCTGGGTTTTTACGTAGTGCGTCAAGGTCACCTGCGTTGACTGCTGGGAGCATGTTAGGTGCTATCTTAGCGAACAGTTCATCCAATACTGGGTCTTGAAGGGCTAGCTTAGTGTAATTAGCTAAGTTGGCAACCTGTCCTGCATAGAAGCCAAAATTAATTGTACCAACAATGGCTTTGTAGTGTTCATAGTTGTCTTTGTAATCAATGTTGGCTTGGAGTTGTGCCTTCAAAGAATCAATTTCGACTTTACGTTGTGTTGCTCGTTCTCTGGCTTCACTAACAAGTTTCTTACCATCTGAAACCTCCTTACGTAAATCACGCACTAAGTCTAATAGAGTATCCTTATGGCTTTTCCATTGGTGAAGCTTGAAATCTTCTTCTTTTCGCAGGTATTCAAGTTCAGAGCGTATTTGAAGGCGATTGGTTTTCTCCGCCGCTCTGTGCTCTCGGCTCTACGTTTCGGTTTGAAACCATGAGAGGAAAGGGTCAATCATTGCGAATTTACAGAAATCGATAACCAAATGGATAATTGGAATAACCCATTTAGTGAACGCAATGTAGAGGATAGCCATTGCAAATGCTTGTCCCAAATCTTCTAGTAACTTAGAAGAACTGTAAGCTTGGATAATTTGCATTCGTTGCACAGTATCACTAAGCCAGAACATTGTTAGCCCTTTGTAGTTGATACCGACAAAGCAGAGAAAAAGGCTTCCAATGAATGGGTTCTTAGCTCTAGCGATTAGAGTTGATGATAGGGAATCAAAGGCTTGTTTCACATTGCACCTAGCTTAGTCCATTAGATTGATACATAAAGTAAATTTCGTGATAGGTGTATTGTACCAAACAGATTACATTTAGGGCTATTCAATGTCTCTAATGTGACTTTTGGGTGTCACCAATAACCAGATTCACTTGATTGTTTGTTCCACTAGACGAGAGCTTGAATAAGGGTTGTAACTGTTCGTTCTGGAAGGGTTGTAGAAACTCGAAGGTATTCCTTTATTGAATCAATTGCGTGGTGGCTTTGTTCTTGTGGTTCTTGCCATTGCTTAGCGTTTAGGTCGTAGAAGTAAATGTCTTGGTTAGAATCTTCTATAAATGACGAGGGTCAGGTCTTTCCTTTTGCCTCGATTAGTTTAAGTATCGAAAATGTTGATATTCAAGGCCAAGCTTTAGGTCTCATTAACACTTATTGGGGCATAAACGTGCTAGCGTTAAGCACGCAAACTAAGGCTCAATACTGGCATGTATAAACGTAGTGAGTGACTTTTGTCCCACTGCATACGGAAGTAAGCCTTCTAAGGTTGTAAACGTCGTCAATTTTCATACGCATTGAGCGCTTGCAATAGCAAAGGTTTAACGACTGGGTAGATTTGATTTAAACGCAACTGGTAGAAATCAAACGCTTCTTTCCAAGACTCTTCGTTCTGCCAATTAAGAGTGATTGTAGGTAGTGAGATTTTTAACTTATCTGGAACAAATTCAGCGCCCTCAGGCAAGAGTGGCATTAGTGATTCCCGCCTATCCAACAGGTACTCAAACAAGTATTGCCCAAGTGCGTCATTTCTGAATCTCACAAAGACACCCACCTCATTGGGTTTAGAGCGGTAAGCTGTTATCCAACTATTGTGTACCCTTGGTGGTAACTCGAACCATAAGTGCCCCTGAGTCGAGGGAGTTGGTAACCTAACACTCGTATCTTCAAGCTCAAGATAATCAAGCAATGCACACCAATACTCATAGGATTGACCCGAGCCCCTATTGATGGCTGACTCATTTTGTTCGTTGGTCAATTCCAGTTTCTCAGTAATTTCACTACTGACTTGATTAATCGAAATCACTCGGCGCTCAGTAATTTCAGTTTTGTGCATCACTTGAGGATTCACGAGTAGTTGTTCACCCGGCATGTGGAAGATCTGCACCTCAACCATTGCAAAGGAAAACTCCATTGATGCATAGGTATTAAGAAAGTCCTTTATCTCAAAAGCCCCCTCTCGAATACCATCACCCACTACCAATAGCAAGAAACGGCCTTTTGAGAGGTTTCTCTGAACCGTATCAATGAATGAGGCTTCTAGTACTTCATTGTCACCCGCCTTCACTAATTCAAAAAGCGACAGACCACCATTAACTGCACAAACCTTAGTATCAAGTTCGTCGTAGCTCCAACTCATCAAGTCTTTAGCGTAATCGAGTATCTGCCCAATCACTTCTCTACGAGATTGAGGATTTCGGTAGAGTTTGGTTTCCGCGATGACCAATCGGCCTGATGGCGTTACATAGATACAGTCGACTCGACCCGATTTAGTGGCAAGCTCCATGCAAACTGGTACCGCACCGGTATAGTCAGCATCAATCTCATAAAAGGGTAATAGGTCAGCGTTAGCAAAAATAAGTTGCTGTAACCACTTCTCATCATAAATACCCGTTGCCTGCAACTCGACTCTTTGAAGCCTCTGAACGCTGCTTTCGGGGGATACGATCACTGGACCATTGCTCATGAAAGAACTCCTTTGCTAAAAACGCTGAGGATATCAAACCGTAAGATTAGCCCACCTCATTACTTTACGGTGGTCTCGAAGTCTCACTTTCATTGAGAACCCGTGCTTCACTTATTGAGCCACCTCGCAAATCATCGCTGAATATCGCCGTTACAGTACAACAACTTGATTTAGGTTGCGTCATTAACATTGGTTTGCTGGTATACGTTCGCTACTTTCAGCTAATTTTTTGTCGTTATGGTAAGTAAGAAAATTCAAAGTATTGAACTCGGTCGGGTGATCGCTATTTTGGCGATTGCCGCCATGCATTGTCAGATGTTTTTAACCTATTGGCAGTTCGATGAAACCCCTTGGGTAGGATATGTGTTTAATCAGTCTACTCGTTTCGCTGTGCCACTGTTTTTCCTTATATCTGGTTACTTGATCCAACCCAAGCTAGTGGCAACACCGCTAGAAACATTACAACGTTATGCCTCCCCGCTTTTGCGTGTATTCATTGTCTGGAGTGTTATCACTTTAGTGATGCCTTTTAATCTAGGTACAGTGGCAGAATCTGGGTATCTGGCCGAGCGTCAAGGGTATTGGGGCTATCTGGCACAATCACCTCTTAACTCCCTGCTTGAAGGCGGCCTCGTTCACCTGTGGTTTATTCCAGCATTAATCTGTGCTGCGGCCATTGCGGCATTACTGGCTAAGTTCAACAAGCTGGCACTGTTTATCCCTATCGGTGCCGCTTTATACCTTTACGGCGTGCTGGCGGGCAGTTACCAAACGGTGACTGAACTACCGACTCCCTTTTTCACTCGCAATGGGCCGTTTTTTAGCACCTTGTTGTTTGCGATCGGCTTTGAGATACGTCAGCGCGGCCTGTCGATGACAGCCAAGCAGGCTTTGCTGCTTGCATTTATCGGTATGGCGTTACATTTTTTTGAGGCTTGGCAGCTCACTCGTTTTGACCAGCCCTTTAACGCAAATGACTACCTGTTCGGCACCTTCGTTTGGGGAACAGGCTGCTTTATGTGGCTATTAGCGAAGCCAAACTTTGGGGCGGGACGCTGGCTAACTGCTCAGTCAAACTCCGTGTTACCACTCTATGTTGCGCACCTGCCGATGATCATCGTGATGATGAATATCGCGGGTATGCTGTCATTAACAGGGTTTGCAAAAGATATGCTGTTGCTATTTGGCGCAACAGTCCTGACATTCTTATTGGTAAAAGGGTTGGAGAGAACACCTCTCTACCGTTTTTTATTCAGATAACTCCCCAACAAAAAAGCGATGGTGATGACCATCGCTTTTCGTTTGCTGCACCGGTGGCTAAAGCACTACCACATTTTGTCGAAAGGTAAGTGAATGATATTGAGCACAATCAGTGCTGCCATAGCCAGAAACGTCAATTTCATTCCGCCAATACGTCCTTTTAGCCTATCCGCTAAGATACCTTTGGCATGCATCACTCGACCTACTACAAATACCACGCCACATAAGTGAATCAGCCATACCCTTGCACCATTGTATTCTAGCGTCGCCATCATGATCAGCGTAATGGGAATATAATCGACGGCATTGCTATGGGCACTGCGCGCAATAGTGAGCGCATCAACACCACCATCAGAGTACTTTACCTGTGCTTTGCGCCGTTGCTTGATGACCTGAATCGATAGCCAAATCATCAATGATGCGAGAATCGCTGCGTACAACGCTGTAATCATAAGTTCTCTCCTTGAGCTTGAAATTGAGTTGCGCATTGCTCGTCTGCACAGCATTCATCTTGGAGGAATCCAATGACATCTTCGAGACATTTGTAGTCTGTCACACAGTAAAGTGTTCGTCCTTCACGGCGTTGACTAATTAATCCTACTGACGCCAAACTTGAAATATGGTGAGACAGAGTCGACCCTGGTATCGCCAATTTCTCTTGCAATGCACCCACGGCAATGCCTTGGTAACCAGCTTTTACAACACTTTTATAGATGGATAGACGCACCGGATGACCGAGTTCTTTAAGCGCCTTCGCAGCCATTTCAAGATCCATGGAAGACTCCAATAAAAAAACAGACATTTCCAAAATAATCGAACTATTGATAAATAGCAATCATTGATCGTTCATTGCCCCTCATTTGTATAACCAAGGTCGCGCTTTAGAGACAATCCGAGTGTCATTGCTTGTACCTACTAATCAAAGACTTAGCTATCTTGATAGATTATATTTCGAATTTTATCGAAATATTTATTGATCTTTAGTTCTCCGATTCTATAATTCGAAAAAAATCGAAATATATTTAGAGTGACAGTACTATGAGTAACGAATTTATGATTATGGTAAGAGAAGCACTTAACATGTTTGCTTTTCTTGCCACTGAACTGGTGATCTTATTTTTGGTGATCAGCTACTTTGTGGGTGTTTTGCAGGCGTTTCTAACCCCACAAAAGATCCAAGCAATCTTGAGTTCACGTAATGGAAAAGGCTACTTTATTGCTGCATTTTTAGGGGCAATTACACCATTTTGCTCATGTTCAACGATTCCCTTCCTTAAAGGTTTGCTAAGAGCTCGAGCAGGGTTCGGTCCAATGATGGTGTTCCTGTTTGGTAGCCCACTGCTGAATCCTGTGATAATCGGCCTGTTCGTGGTGACCTTTGGCTGGCAAGTTGCCTTGTTCTACTTTTCAGTCGCAATGGTGGTCTCTATTGTCGCCGGATACACCTTAGAAAAATTGGGCTTTGAGCGTTATGTAAAACCTGAGGCTTACCAATCTCAAGAGGCATCAAGCTGCGGCACGCGCTGCGAAGACAGCAAACCTGTCACTAATAAAACATCTTCATGTGCCCCTTCTGGCTGCAACGCGACTGCACCAGTCATGGTGAAAGAGAGCACAGCTTGTGGGAAAGACTCACTGCCCAACGTTGAAGTCACTTGCTGCGCTAGCAATGGCACTCTAACGGCAACAATGATGCCAACGAAGCAACCAAATCGTTGGATGAAAATCTGGTTGTCGACTTGGAAAGATTTTAAACAGGTCCTGCCTTACCTGATGCTAGGTGTCGCGATTGGTTCATTGATCTATGGATTCATCCCTACTGAGCTGATCGCGCACTACGCTGGCGCAGGTCAATGGTATGCGATCCCTGTTGCTGCCATCATTGGCATTCCACTCTATATTCGTGCAGAGGCTGTGATCCCTCTAAGTGCAGCGTTGGTTCAAAAGGGGATGGCGTTAGGTTCAGTAATGGCGTTAATTATCGGTAGTGCTGGGGCGAGTTTGACAGAAGTTATCTTGCTAAAATCTATCTTCAAAAATCAAATGATTGCCGCTTTCCTGACTGTGATTCTGGGTATGGCAATTGGCGCAGGCTTCTTGTATAGCTTCATCTTTGGCTAGCTATCACTTGCAAAAAAGGCAGCCTTGGCTGCCTTTTTGAGGATAACGATGGAAACTAAAGCGCCATCTTTTTAACCATGCCCGCTTCAGCGTGACCGGCGATATTACAGGCTAGCTCTACATTGCTATCGCCATGGAAATGCCATAGCAGTTGCTTGGCTTTACCCGGCTCAACGGTCACTGAGTTTCCTGAGTCGTGCATATGACCTGCACTCATGGTTTTCATCATTTCACGGTGCTTCAGTTGCTCCTGTTCCGAGCCAATAGTGAACTCATGATTCATTTTGCCGGTGTTTAGCACAACAAACTGTACCACGTCGTTTGGCTCAATTTTCACGTCTTGTTTAAAGCGAATTTTCATATCATCACTTAAAAGCACGTGAACCACTTTGTCAGGTTTTGCGCCTTTTGCTGGCATGCCGACATCCGACATTCCTTCCATATTCATCATCATAGAGTGGTCCATTTTCGAAGCACCCATCTCACCATGATTCATATTAGCGTGATCAACATTTGCCTGTGCGCCCATCGCAGTAACGCTTAACATGATTGATAGTAGTGTCTTTTTCATTGTTCTTTCCTTAATTTCTAGTTTAGTTCAGCCTCAGAACATCCAGAGGCTGATCACGTCGTAGGGTTATTGTTTATTGGGTTGAGCAGCCACTTCTCGCTGCTTCCACAATTTAAAAATCGCTGGTAACACCAACAGAGTAAGCAGTAGTGCTGACGCCATACCACCAATCATCGGTGCGGCAATACGTTGCATCACTTCTGACCCCGTTCCTTGGCCGTACATAATCGGTATCAAGCCAATAATGACGGTCAGTACGGTCATCATTACAGGACGGACGCGGAGTCCCGCACCTTGGCGAATGGCGTTAGTGAGATCTTCCATTTGCAGTGGCTGTTGCTTATCCGAGGCGGCTAGTTTGGTGTAATGCCATGCCTGATTGAGGTAAACCAACATGATGACCCCAATCTCGACCGCGACACCGGCCAAGGCAATAAATCCAACCCCTACTGCTATCGAGAAGTTGTAGCCAAGGTAGTGCATCAGCCATAAGCCACCGACCATCGCAAGTGGCAAAGTCATCATGATGATCAGCACTTCGCCAATACGACGGAAGCTGAAGTAGAGCAGCAGCATGATGATGGCGATGGTGATTGGAACCACAACGCCCAAACGTTCTTTAGCGCGTTCCATGTATTCGTACTGTCCCGACCAAACCAGCGAGTAACCCGCAGGGAGCGCAAGCTGCTCAGCCACCGCCTGTTGTGCATCGGCAACATAAGAACCCAGATCTCGACCATCAATATCAACAAATACCCAACCATTTGGACGTGCGTTTTCGGTCTTGATCATCGGAGGGCCGTCTTCGTAACGAATATCAGCAACATCCGCCAGTGCGATACGAGCGCCGTTCGGCGTCACCAGAGGCAGGTTCTGCAATTTGACCACTGAATCACGGTAGTCTTGAGGATAACGAACGTTGATTGGATAGCGCTCTAACCCTTCAATGGTTTCTCCGACATTCATGCCACCGACTGCTGTGGAAACCACCTGCTGTACATCTTTGATACTTAGGCCATAACGGGCAGCTGCTCTGCGCTTGATATCAATGGTGACATAGCGACCACCAGCAACACGCTCAGCATAGACAGAGGCCGTCCCCGTCACCTGATTTAAGATAGGCTCTAACTGAGCACCAATTTTCTCAATTTCACTCAATTGTGGACCTGAGATCTTGATACCAATCGGAGTCTTAATCCCGGTCGCCAGCATGTCGATACGTGTTTTGATCGGCATAACCCATGCGTTAGTCAAACCAGGGAATTGAACCAGTTGATCAAACTCCCGACGTAGCGATTCCGTTGTGACCCCTTCACGCCATTGATCGCGCGGTTTCAACTGAATCACGGTTTCAATCATGGTGAGAGGTGCTGGGTCAGTCGCAGTGTCCGCTCGACCAATCTTGCCCCATGCAGTTTCCACTTCAGGAACGGTCATGATCAGCTTGTTGGTTTGTTGCAGTAGCTCACGTGCTTTACCTATCGAGATCCCTGGGTAAGTGGTCGGCATGTACATCAAATCTCCCTCATCCAAAGGAGGGATAAACTCACTGCCTAGCTTAGTTGTCGGATAGTAAGCCGATGCCATCAATGCCATTGCCAGCAGCAAAACACTTTTAGGGTATTTTAGGCTGAAGTTAAGCATAGGTTTGTAGAGCGCGATGAGTCCCCTATTGATTGGGTTTTTATCTTCAGGCAGCACTTTGCCTCGAATAAAATAGCCCATCAGCACTGGCACTAAGGTGATTGCCAGACCTGCTGCCGCAGCCATGGCGTAAGTTTTGGTGAAGGCGAGTGGCGAAAACATCTTGCCTTCCTGACCTTCCAGTGCAAACACAGGCACAAAGCTCAATGTGATAATCAACAATGAGAAGAACAATGGCGCACCCACTTCCTGAGCAGCATCACCAATCACCTGCCAACGATTCTTGTCCGTTAGCGGTGTGCGTTCTATATGTTTGTGCACGTTTTCGATCATGACGATCGCCCCATCAACCATGGCGCCGATGGCAATCGCAATCCCCCCCAGTGACATGATGTTGGCGTTGATGCCTTGCCAATGCATGATGATAAATGCAGATAAGATACCAACCGGTAAGCTCAAGGCGATGACGAGCGAAGAACGAATATGGAATAAAAACAGAGCGCAAACTATCGCCACGACGATGAACTCTTCCGCCAGTTTCTTCCACAAGTTTTCGACCGCCGAATCGATCAGTGTTGAACGGTCATAAGTCGCAACAATCTCAACCCCTTCCGGTAAGCTTCGCTGTAGCTCATTGAGCTTGTCTTTGACGTTCGCAATCACCTGACTGGCGTTCTCACCAAAACGCATCACGATCACGCCACCAACAGCTTCACCTTCACCGTTCAGTTCAGATATACCACGACGCATTTGCGGCCCGATGTTGATGTCGGCAATATCACCAAGCAGCAACGGGGTACCTTTTTTGGTCACTTTTAGTGGCAGTGCCTGAATATCTTCTATGCTCGATAGATAACCAGTGGTGCGAACCATATGCTCAGCTTCGGCCACTTCAACCACTGATGCGCCCGTCTCTTGGTTACCATTTTGAATCGCCATATTGACTTGTTGCAGGGTAAGGTCATAGGCACGCAGCTTGGCAGGGTCAATTTGCACCTGATACTGCTTGACCATACCGCCAACGGTAGCGACTTCAGATACACCCGCTACGGTTTGCAGCTCATATTTGAGGAACCAGTCCTGCAAACTACGAAGTTGTGCTAAATCGTGCTGACCTGTTTTATCCTGTAAAACGTAGCTGTAGACCCAGCCAACCCCTGTCGCATCTGGACCTAACGTCGGCTTGGCACTGGCAGGCAAGTTAGGAGCGACTTGACTCAAGTACTCTAAAACTCGCGAACGTGCCCAATACATGTCGGTATCATCGTTAAAAATAATGTAAACATACGAGTCACCGAAAAATGAGTAACCGCGTACCGTTTCCGCGCCCGGCACAGCCAGCATGGCTGTTGTTAAGGGATAGGTAACTTGATCTTCAACCACTTGTGGAGCCTGTCCCGGATAGCTGGTCTTAATGATCACCTGCACATCAGAGAGATCTGGAATCGCATCCACTGGCGTATTTTTTACACTGTAAAGACCCGCAAAGATCAGTGCGGCAGTCGCCAGCAATACCAGTAAACGATTACTGATCGACCAACGGATAATGGCACCAATCATAATGCCTCCTTAGCGCGAACCAGTTGCTTCAATTGATAATCGGTGCCTTCTTTAGCCACTAGAAATCGAACTTTCTCACCTTCCTCAAAACCAGAAAGGTCCACTTCATCTCCAACAGAAAAGTTCATTTCACCCGCTTGCCAGCTCCACTCGGCGACAGGAAGATGCTTTAGAGTGATCATATTAAAATCGGCCATCAGCATCGATATATCACCACTCATCCAAACTTCAGCCGCAACAAGGCCATCGCCAATCTTGTAGTCGACGATCTGATATTTGCCCTCGGGCGTCTTTTGCATTGCAAACTCCAACGCCTGCCCTTGCGCCAGCGCATCCATGTCAACGCCTTCCGCGAGATCAAAGTTCATCACCATGCCCGGCCAATTCCATTCAGGAACAGGCTGATGGCTGATCGTTAACATTCGGTGCTGTGCCATAACATCCGTTATTTCACCTTGCGCCCAAACCGTTTCAGCGGGTGCTTCTACACCGTTGATTCTTGACAGATCCGCACTTTGACTTGATTCAGAATCAAGCAGGAAGTGAGCCGAGGTGACGATCGCTTGCCCTTGTTCAAGCCCTTTAAGCACTTCGACTTTATCGCCTGCTTCACGACCGACTTCGATACGTGCAGAGCGATATTTTCCTTCACCCTCAGCCAGCACCACACGAGCCATGCCTCCAGAACGGATTACCGATGAGCGAGGAATGGTCAGCACTTTTTCGCTACTTACGGGTTTAAGAGCAACATTGGCAAACATATTCGGTTTCAATTCCCCGTGAGGATTTGGGAACTTCAGACGCACGCGCAGCGTTCGCGTATTAGGGTCAAGGATCGGATAGACATAGTCGACCTCACCCTGCCACTCACCACCAGGGATGGCATCAAGCGTCATCGACGCACTGCTGCCCTGCTTTATCCAGTGAGCCTGTCTCTCAAACACTTCAGCATCGACCCAAACCTCTTTCAGCGGTCCAGCACTAATGACTGCTTGAGCCGGAGATAGGTAGCCACCTTCACGAATATTCAGGCTAGCAATGACACCATCCGCTGGCGCTTTAATTTCGATGGTCTGCTGAGCCTGACCACGACGCACGATGTCACTGATTTGCGCCCTATCGACCCCAAGGGTGACTAATCGCTCGGTCGCCCCTTTAATCATGCCCTTGCGTTGAGTCTGATGGGCACTGAGTAACTCTTCTTGTGCTTTGATCAGTTCAGGAGAGTAAAGAGAAAACAGCACACTGCCTTTTTCAACTTTTTCACCGACCGCGTTGATATAGAGTTTTTCAACCCAGCCAGACACGCGTACGTTGGTCTGCCATAGGTTACTTTCATCAAAGGCGATATAACCAACCGTTTCAATACGAGGCGCAAGTTCTGCAAGTTCTACTTGTGCGGTTTTCACGCCTAGATTGTTCTCCACCGAGGGATCGATAGTAACGGTACCAGGCTGGCTTGCTCCGCCATTTTGGTCTTCTGCATAAACAGGGATAAGATCCATCCCCATCGGTGACTTACCCGGTTTATCACGCTTGTAGTTTGGATCCATCGGCGCAACCCAGTACAGAGGCTCACTGTTAGAGACAGATTCTGAAGCTTGCGCCACACTCATATCATGGTTTGCACTCGGCAAATACATGCTGGCCGCAAAGCCCAATACGCCACCCACTACTAAAGCCACGCTGGCTACTTTAAATGTCGTCATCTTCTGTTCCTTTAATTTTGAATGCGCTGAGCCGGAGGCGTAATCTGATATTCAAACCCTCCCAATAAGGCGGCTAACTGGCTGCTCACCCTATTCCAATCTGTCATTAGCCGTTCTAGTTCAAGCTGCAATGCCAACTCATCGGTCGTTGCAGAGATAACATCACTGAACTGTGCGGTATTGTTTTGATAGCCACGTTCCACCGCCTCAGTACGAGAAGAAGCTTGAGGAATTAAGCTAGATTGGTATCGTTCGATCCGTTCGTTTAAGTTAGAACGGTCATTGAGCAAGGCATTCGCTTGTGCATTCATTTGCGCTAACAGGGTATCTTTCTGAGATAACGCCGCCCCAACCTGATACTGAGCCGCGGCGAGGTTGTTGTCCTGACGGTTGCCAGTAAACAGAGGAATATCCATCGTCAGGTAAGCACTAACAAGATCCGAAGCTGGCTGTCCGTTCATACCGTTGGCCTGTCGATAGGCGTACATCACTTCAACGCCAAACTGTGGCGTATAAGCCTGCTCTGCCATCTCTACCTGAGTCTGATTAACTGACACATTCAGTTCGGCCATCTTGATCATCGGATGCTGATTGAGCAGCGGATACAGATGGTTTGACTGACCAGCCTGATCGAGTTTGCTATCTAACATCGCCCAGTCGAGTTGATTACTTGCCTTGAGGGAAGAGGCACTATCGAGCCACTGAGACCCGAGCCACTCCGAAAGCTGAGCCACAATTCGACTCTGTTGCTGGCGGTTGGCCTGTAGTTTCTCATCGAGCTTATTGACTTGAAGTTGCGCATTGAGCAAGTCTTGAGCTTCACTTTTGCCAATTGAATAATTGGTCTGAAGATATTGCTCCATCTCGACCATCAGGCGACGATTTTCATCCAGTAGTCGCTGTGCGTGTTGCAAATAGCCCAATTCTAGCCATAGCTGAGTCATCTGATTGGCGACTTCACGTTCTCTGACTTCTATTTGCGCCGTCAGACCATCCGCTTGCTGGTTTGCTTGCTTTTGCTTGAGCTCTAGCGTTGACCCGCGCTCAAACTGCTGCATCAAACCAACAGAGATGTTGGTCATAGGATCTTTATCGAACTGAAAGCTGTCTACGGGTAAGCCACCCACGCCGACTTTCAACTTGGGATCCATCAAAGTGGCACTGGCCATGCCATTTGCACGCATTGCTTGTGCCTTGGCGGAAAACTCGGTGCGGTTTCCATCTTGGGATAACGCCGCCTCTATCAGAGACGTCAGTTGTTTAGTTGCGACCTCTCTTTGACCCGCTTCATTTCCATTTTGATGAGCGAAAGCAAACGCAGGCAAAGTCGCCAAACTCGCACTGACTACCAGCGCGACGAATCTTGGTTCTAAATTCACAATAATTACTCATTGTTTGAAGACACAATTGAAACTCCTGAACAGGCTGAAAATACAGTCAGTACCAAGAGAAAAGAGTTGTAATTTAAGAACTAAGCGGAAGGTGGACGCAGGAAGCTTTGTGGACGCATGATCTTGTCACCAATGGTAAGCGGATAATGCAAAGCTAGCGAATAGGTAATATCACTCAGAGACTGAGTATGCTGGATAGGATAGAAGGTCGTCGAACAAGCAGAAACACAACAGCGATGCGGGCCATCATCTGAGCTAGAACAACTTATCGTATTTGTTGATGGTTGCTTATCGATTGAGTGTGAACTTCGAAGTTCCTCAACCAAAGAGTGACAATCCGTATTGTTTGTCTGTAAAGATTCAGGCTGGTCAGTGGCATGTTGCTGATGCGACATCTGCGTACTGGAGTCCATAGCAGACATCATCGAAACCATCGACGGAGAACTGGCGGCATAACTCGACATCAACATTGCAATAATGCTGAAAATCACAATCATTAATGATTTAAGTGGATGAGTCATGGCGTACCTTTATCTATGAACTTTGGATGTTAATCCTTACCCCTAGGTAAAGGTCAAGAGCTTATGGCAAGAAAAAAGGATTGGTGCAGCACCAATCCTCTCTAAATTCGTCGACGATTACTCGTAATCTGAAGCGTATGTCTCTTCATAAGTATGTGAGTAAAGTTCGAACAAGTTACCAAACGGGTCTTCTAGGTAGACCATTTTTGCTGGCTTGCTGTCGTCTTCTGGATGGTAGCGCATCACATCCATACGTACCTTACCACCAAATTTCTCAACTTTTTCCATCACACCTTCGAAGTCATCTGTTTGTAGACAAAAGTGGAAGATACCCAAGCGCGAGAAATCAACCTCATGACGTTCCTGACGCTCTTTCATTTCAAATAGTTCCACGCCGATGCCATCAGTTGTCACTAAGTGGGCGATGTTGAAACCTTTAAATCCTTCACCGAATACTGCGATACACATGCGACCAATCGCCGTCTCGCGTTCTTCAACAACTTTAGTATTGTTCATCACAATGCTAAGACCTAGAGCTTGAGTGTAGAACTCAACCGCTTGATCCATATCGCCAACCATGATGCCCACGTGATTCATTTTCATAATCTGCTCCAAATACATTTCATTTGTTTGTTTCGATGAGCAGAGTATATGGCGCGCAGAGAATTACTTGAAATTATCATTAATTATAAAAATAATAACAAAAATTTATAATAAATTCTCCACTACTTGGCTAGTGGGTCGTACTCATCCGCCTAGAAAGCAGCTTATTGACTGCCCAATCAAATCGGGGAACAGCAGCATAAACCGCCGCAACGAATACAACAGAGCCGACTAAATCGATAGGCCTATGCATACCTAACCACAATCGACTATAGGCAACAGCGACAGCCCAACAACCGAGTAAAGCCGCAAGTGTGTAGCGTTTATTGCTAACAAAGATACCACCAAAAAACGCTAAACAAATCGCCGCAAAAATCGTGTGTCCTGATGGAAATGAGTAGTCTTTTTCGCCCTGCCAGTGACGGGTTCTCCACTCGGTGACTTGTTGCGAAATCTCATCTATCACTTGAGATTTTTGCAAGGAGTCTAGTTTGTAGAAGTGTTCTGGTTTGGGGATGAGTAACTGATGCGCGAGCAACTCGGTGTATGGGCGTGGGCTTTCGGTCAAATGCTTTAAGCCCGTTTTAGCAGCAAAACCGATCACCAGAATAATCGCTAGTTGCACCATTTTATTAATGAATTCTGGATGGTTGCCTATTATTCGCCAAGTGATAAACACCAAAAGCGATAGTGAAAACAAAAAACCTGAAGAACCCGCAGAGTCAGTCAGTACGGTGAAAACTATCCCAGTAAAGTCATTCACTTCACTGAGTAGATCAATATGACTCACAATTAACGACATCGGCGCGATAACCAGCAAAAATGCCACAAGCAGCACCAGACCATCACGCTTATTTTTCAACAGATTTTTCACGATATAGATTCACAGCAGCACAAGAGGAGAAGGAATAGTAGTTTACTTCACTGGCAGAAATTATCAGTTCAATGTCAAATTGGTGAAAGTTAACTCACCTCCACCAATCCGATCACGCTTTGGGACTTTATCACTCATGCGGCTAGCGAACATTGACATGACCACAGAAGAAATGGTTTACAGGGCCATGTCCTTGCCCCACTTTAAGCTGATCTGCGTGAGAGATGGCTTGAGAGATATACTGTTTGCCGAGATACACCGCCTTATGTAGGCGATGACCCTGAGCTAAATAAGAGGCAATCGCTGATGAGAGAGTACACCCCGTGCCATGGGTATTTTTGGTTTCAATTCGTTTGGCGCTCAACACTTCGCTGCTGTTTTGCTCAATCAACAGATCGCTACTCTTATCAGTTTTCTTCAAGTGGCCACCTTTGAGTAATACCGCTTTAGCGCCTAGCGCTTTGAGTGCATCGATCGTCTCCGTCATCTGGCTTTCATTGTGAGGAATATCCCTCCCAGTCAAAGCGGCACATTCAGGCAAGTTCGGGGTAATCAAGTCCGCTAAAGGAAGGAGCTGCTGTTTCAATGTTTCGACCGCCGATTGGGCTAATAATGGGTCACCACTGGTTGCAACCATGACCGGATCCACCACTAAATACTTGGGTTGATAGTAACGAATTTTTCTCGCGACCATCGCGATGATATCAGCGTCCGCGAGCATTCCAACTTTGACAGCAACCACATTAAGATCGGAGAAAACAGCATCGAGTTGGCTCTCAATATGTTCGACAGGGATAGGATGAATGGCACTAACACCGAGTGTATTTTGCGAGGTAACCGCCGTAATGACTGAACAGGCATAACTGCCCGTCGCGGATATCGCCTTAATGTCGGCTTGGATACCAGCACCACCACCGCTATCTGAGCCGGCAATAGTGAGTACAATAGGTGGTGTGTCTTGAGAGTGTGGCATTTTGGCTCCTACAACAAGACGTACAAGAACCTATGGCGATGAGCAGAGAGAGCTCAATGAGCCGATTTCTCCATCGAATGCCAGTATGACGACCGAACGGTCGATATACATATAGTTCCCTACGCCAGTGCTAACTGAATCAGGTTCAACGGGTCTCGCTTTGCGATCTCAGCCTTAATCCTATTGGGCAGGCTCCCCGACTATTGGTCACAAATCATAACAATAAACTTTCACCGATTACATCAATTATTTATCCGTCAGATGGAGGGGGCGTCCATTGTGAACTATAGTAGTTTAGCTCACGTGAATAAGGAGAGAATTATGAGCCAGGAGGCACTACTATCTCGTTTGAACGAGCTACCAAGGATTCAAAAAATTCTTCAAGAACTGCTAGACATGGTGACCAAAGACGACGTCGACTTCAGACTTCTTGCCAATAAAATTGCCACCGATCAGGTCTTGAGCGCACGCTTACTCAGATTAGCCAACTCTGCGCATTTTGGCGGTAACAAAACGATATCCTCAGTCAACGAGGCACTGGTTCGCGTTGGTACTGCACCGGTGAGGACGTTAGTTGTGGTTTCAGTGCTGTCAGGGGTATTTCCTAAGCTACCAACCTTAGATATCAGTAAATACTGGGAAGAGACGTTTGAAGTTTCCATTATTGCCAGTAAGATCGCCAATGTGACCGATATGGATGGAGACGAAGCTTTTACCACAGGTATCTTGCACAATATCGGTGAACTGATGATCCATGCGCTGGTTCCAGAACAGGCCAAAATCATCACCGCTCGGGTAGAAGCAGGAGAAAATGCCATCGCAGTTCAGGAAGAAATTCTTGATATCACTGCGCCAACATTAGGAGCGAAGTTAGCCAAGAGCTGGCACTTCCCAGATGTCATGATCGACGCCATCGCCAATTTTGACCAACCACGCGATGCAGAGATTTCACCTAAAATGGCCACCACCTTACACTTTGCCCGTTCGATTCATCGCGATTGGGACAAGTTAGAAAGTGATGAGGGCAAGAGCCGATATCTTGCCGAGCATCCCGACTCACGCTTGCTCAATATCTCCACGTCATTTGCCTCGACCATAGATCAATTTCGCGGCAATGGAAAAGCGTTAGCGATAGAGCTCAACGCAGCGTAAATCGTACGGCGAGCCTAGGCTCGCTTCCCCTACCAAAACAATGTGTTATCACCTAAACTAGGTTAGATAATTTTTTGTTATGGACCGTATTGATGCTAAACCCTTCTTGGCTAAAAACATTTGTCACTTTGGTTGATACCGGCCACTTCACCAAAACCGCAGAAAAACTGTTTATGACGCAACCCGGTGTCAGTCAGCATATCAAAAAACTAGAACACATCTGCGGACATGCGTTAATCGAAAGACACAACAAAACATTTGTCGTCACAGAAGCGGGAAGGACAGTCTATGACTACGCCAACCAACTAGAATCTGAACAAAAAAAGATGTTGAGTTCACTTAGCCAAGACGATCCGTACAGTGGTCTGGTGTCTGTCTCTTGTTCGGGTTCACTGGCGTTACTGCTCTACCCTCATCTGCTCAATTTACAATGTAAACACCCAGAGCTGATTCCCCTGCTGGAAGCGGCTCCTCACCACAAAATCCTTGCCGACGTCATCAAGGGCGAGGTCGACTTGGGGATTGTGGCAAACGAGCCTACTGATCCACGTATTGATTCACATAAGTTTGGTTCTGAGCCGTTATGCCTGATGCTACCTAAAGAAAAGATGACCAAAAAACTCGATGAAAAAGCGCTTAAAGAGCTCGGACTGATCAGACACCCTGATGCCGAACACTACTTGTCGCTCTATTTTTCACGCTGCGGGGAAAGCCAACTTGCCGCGATCAATATCAATCAAATCCCGACGACGGGATACATCAATCAACTGAGTCAGATTTTATTGCCTGTCGCGCAAGGACATGGGTTTACTATCTTGCCTAAAAGCGCTCTAGAGGCTTTTCCACTCAAAGAGCAAATCGCAGTCTACCAGCCCAAAAGTGAAGTGATTGAAACTCTCTATCTGCTGACTAAACGACACCGACAAATTCCGGCTCGCTTTGACACCATTAGGCAAGTCATGAAAAATCAGTTGAATTAGTTGAGAGGGATAAAACGCAAAAAGGAGCCACTGGCTCCTTTTTCACGTGTTTTGTACTTTTCATCATTTACGCCTCGAGAACATCTTCACCAGACATCTCGGAGATCAGCAACAAATCGTCTTCATCGAGTTTCATTCCCAACACGGGGACACCATGTTGAACTATCCAACTGCAAAAGAATACGAATACGCCTAAAGCGACAAGACCAAGTGATAGCATAACCAAACCTCCTCCGTGGTTATCAACAAAGTATCGATAACTTGAAGATGTGACTTTTTGAGAAAGATAAAGCAAAAGGCCTACGGAAATACTTAGTTCTATTACGTTTGTCGATTCACTCTTAACGATGGGTTCGTTAAGCCCTGTGTGTCGATTTGGGTTCAGTTTATTCGTATTTACTTTGGGAGTTTACTCGATTCTCTACACCTTTAAGTTACTGAGATACCTTTTCAATATAGTGATACCGTACACGTGAAGCAACTATATTTAGTGGTGAATGAATAGATGATCACAAATTTTATGCCTACACATGCATAATTATCGCAAACTCGCCTGTAGCAACACAAAAACGGGGCACAAAGCCCCGTTTTAAAACCCAGTTTATGAGTGTTTATGCGCCAATCACGCCACCATCTTCTCGGGTAATCGCCATAATAGTTGAACGCGGTTTAGTGCTACCCCCGCCAGGGAAGTTCGAAGGTGCCCCATCTTCACCTGGGTGCTGAACACCAACAAACATGGTTTTATAGTCTGATGAAAAGGTAAGACCGGTAATCTCACAAGCAACTGGGCCAGTAAGGAAACGACGCACTTCGCCCGTCATAGGATCACCACACAACATTTGGTTGTTACCTTGACCCGCAAAATTTCCTTTGTTCGAGTAATTGCCGTCGGTTTGAATCCACAAGCGACCCGCGCTATCAAAACCAATACCATCAGGGCTGTTGAACATGTTATCTGCATTAATGTTGTCACTGCCTGCATACAGGCTACCCTGATGCACTTGTGGGTTACCGGCAATCAAGTAGAGATCCCATTCAAAATTGTCACTGATGTGAGATCCGTTCTTCGGCATCCAACGCACAATCTGACCATAGTGGTTTTCTTTACGCGGGTTAGGACCACCTACAGGCTGTCCCTCTTTAACACCACGGTTTTTGTTGTTGGTTAAGGTGCAGAATACATGCTTGTTATCTGGGTGAACCGCGACCCACTCAGGACGATCCATGGTTGTTGCCCCCACTTGCGTTGCCGCACGACGAGCAAAGATCATCACTTCAGCCTGATCCATAAAACCATTCTGCTTTGTTAGCCCATTTTTACCATGTGTAAGCTCGATCCACTGACCTTTACCGCGCAGTTGTTTATCATCCATCTCGAATTTCGCCACATACAATGTGCCTTCTTCAAGTAGATTGCGATTCGCTTGGTCATTACCCGGCTGGTATGTGTTCTTAGAAACAAATTTGTACAGGTGCTCACCACGCTCATCATCGCCTAGGTACACCACAACATGACCGCTGTCATCCACCAATAATGCAGCATTTTCATGTTTAAATCGGCCTAAAGCCGTGCGCTTCAGTGGGGTTGATGTAGGGTCATTCGGATCAATTTCTACTACCCAACCAAAACGGTGAGGTTCATTCGGGTGCTTGGCAACATCAAAACGCTCATCACTATCGTGCCATTGATACTTACTTGGTGCGGCTTTTACTCCGTAGCGTTTATGGTCAGCGCTAAGATCAGCACTCGCTCTAGTACCAAAGTAGCCATTGAAGTTCTCTTCACAAGTTAGGTATGTTCCCCAAGGCGTTTGACCATTCGCGCAGTTATTAAACGTGCCCAGCGGCTTCATTCCCGAAGGATCCAGCTCAGTTTTCATTAAATCATGACCAGCCGCAGGCCCGGTGAGTTTCATTTCAGTGTTGGCTGTAATTCTGCGGTTTCGCATGCCATTTTTATCCAGCTTCCACTCACCGCCTTTTCGAATGATTTCAAATACCGTAACACCGTGTGCAGCCTGAGCTTTTAACACATCGTCGGCAGTCATGGCTTTACCACCATGATCAAACAGTAGATCGTAATTGGTGTATTCATTATTTACCGCGATAACCGCTCGGTCTTCGCTAATAGGAAATAGGCTCATCCCATCCGTGTTATCACCAAACTGACGCAATTGAGCCTTAGAACCTTGCTTACCACTCGGGTCAAACTCAGGGGCATCTGGGAAAATAGGGTCTCCCCACGACAGCAGCGGCGTTGCTTTGTACCCTTTAGGTACAATAAACGCATCGGCCGTCGAAGCAGGAACCGCTTCAAAGTTGAGCAGTGAACTGTCGTTGTTAGCGGCAAAAGCTTTAGTAATTGGGTTTAGTGAAAGAAATGCACTTGCACTAACGGCTGCGGTACCAGCTAAAAAACGACGACGTGATAAACACGCGTCGATCATTTGGCTGAATTGAGAATCCTGACTGTCACGATCCCACATTGCTGACTCCTTGCTTGAGTAGTTTTTATCTCTTTGGCGCAGATCGTAGATAGTCAGCATGACAAACAAGTTAAGCCATTGTTTCATATTGATTAATAAAAATAGACACAAAGAGTGAATTTACATTTCAACTTCATTAAAGTGCGCTATGGTTCACTTTTGACTGATAAATAGTGTAATACGTACAAAAAAATGTGATCAAAAACCTAGATCTTTTCAGATTTGGTAGCTACATTGTTGATTGTTCATGAGGAACTACATTCACATAAGCTCATTGAGGAGCATGTTTGTTTTTTAAGTGAGGGATTATCATGAAGAAAATGAGAAAAGCACAATTGCATCGCGTACGCATTCAATACTGGAAAGAGTCGAACAAAGACGCGAGCAAATCATCTTAATGTGCTAACCCACCGTACTAAGCTGGCTTAACCGCCAGCTTTTGTGTTTTTATCGCAATGAAAATTAGGCTGCTCTATGGCTGAAAGGAAACAGCTGAGTTAACTCATGCATGATGCTTTGCGTCTGTTTTGAGTAAAGATGTTTATCTTTATAACCCACCAATTGTACCTGACGCACCTTTCCGGAAATCAGTAACTGACGAATCATACGATTGACCATCTGCACATCCAATGCCGTTCCTTGCTCCAATCTCGAGACTGGGTAGAGGCAAGATAAGTCGATGTTAACTACCACATCATTACAGTGCGCTAAAAAGCTCGCCAACTGATTCTTGACTTGAAAACGATGACTGAAGCTGCATTCTTCACCCGTCATCCAATCACAACCTAAGTCTTCAGCGTATTCTAACAAACGCTCTGTATGCTGGTTAATATCAACCCCTAGGCAGAACAGACGACACTCATTGTAGCGAGCAAGAGCAAAATGGTATGCGCTGCCTTGAACGGGTTCTAGTGACGCCTTGAGTTCAAAGTCTCGACCAATATGAACAATGCCAAGCTCTTGTCTAGAGGAGTGCAACAGAGGCAACGAGTGGAGCAAGGTTTCACTGTTATTAGTAAACACAACTGGCAATGTCTCAGTGCCAAGGTAACGGCTCAACTGATGCTGGTATTTGGTCACTGGCTGAGCAGTAAGGTTGTAGTGCCCACCATTTAACCAGCTAAAACCATCCAGCTCTTCAATCCACTGATAAATCTCTTCCAAGCTTTGATCGGCCATTTCGAAATCCACCAGCTTCATCGGCTTGAGCTTTTCACTAACCGTGAGAAGAGCTAAACGATGAGACAACATCCCTGTGAGATTTTGATCTTTATTACGTCGAAATAGGCCAAACATATGAATTACCTTTCTGGGGGCAATGCCCTCGCTGCTTGAAGTACGTGAAGAATGATCCTCTGTTGATTTAATTGAACTCGATGAGCAGGAGCCATTACTGAAATTGCACCGATCAGTTTGGAGCCTTTCATTACTGGTGCGCTGATACCAGACACACCAGAGTCAATTTCTGAGGTACTAACGGCATATCCCTGATTGCGGATTTGCTCCAGTTCCAGCTTCCACTGTTCGTGGCGTTCTTGTTCCCCAAAATAGCGCAAGATTTTTTCACATCGCGTTGCTGGCATATAAGCCAACATAACTTTGGATGAGGCGCCTCGTAACAGGGGTTGACTTTGACCCTGGACGTAGCTGCAACGAAGCGCCTGCATGCTCTCTTTGCGACTCACACACAATGCTCTGTAACCAACAGGCACCATATAAGCCGCCATCTCACCCGTCTGTTTCTGTAATCGGTTCAACACTGCGTCAACGACATCTAAGTCGTGTTGACTCGTTTCATAACTGCGCATCAATAGCAGTGCTGCTGGACCGATGATCAAGGTTTTGTCATTTGGACTTTCCTCGATCAGATTCCACTCTTTTAGCAACTTCAAATGACGGTAAAGACTACTGATCGGTGTGCCTAATTGTTCACTCAACTGTTTGGCTGTGATCGGCTCATCATTGACCGCCACCTGCATTAATAGTTGAAGAACTTTTTCGTTAACCTGTCCGCTATTCTGTTTCATAGAGTTCACGCTATTGTTGTAGCGTTTTCGATTGATAGTGATCAAATTGTATTCTTACTTGGTAGGAATTTATAAACAAAATAATGCTACATTTCTTACTATGTGAGAATACAAAAAACTAAAGGCGATCATTTTCTCAGTGCATTTGTCGAACATCGGTGTGAATAAAAAGGAGCCTCATAACGGCTCCTTTTACTTGTATGGAATAATGTTTGGCTATTTCTGCGTAAGGCTAGCACCATGAGTGGCAATCACCTGTTGGTACCAGAAAAAACTCTTTTTGCGTTTTCGTTCTAAACTACCGTGTCCATCATCATGCCTATCAACGTAGATAAATCCGTATCGCTTGCTCATCTCGGCGGTTGAGTTGGCCACCAAATCAATGGGCCCCCAACTGGTGAATCCCATCAGCTCAACGCCATCTAACATCGCTTCGTGAGCCTGAACCAAATGATCATTGAGATAAGCGATTCGATAATCGTCATTGATTTGGCCGTTGTCATCGATTTCATCGCGAGCTCCAAGACCATTCTCCACCACAAATAATGGCTTTTGGTAGCGGTCGTACAAAAAGTTAAGCAGTATACGTAGCCCTTTCGGGTCGATGAGCCACCCCCACTGACTTTTTTCAAGGTAAGGATTCGGAACGCTGTCAACGATATTTCCCACCTCTTTGTGCTTAGGATCCGCACTCGCGCAGCCGCTGGCGTAATAACTAAATGAGATAAAATCGACACTCGCACTGGCTAACAACTCAAGATCTCCAGGTTGCATCTCAATCTCGATGCCTTGTTCACGGAAATATCTCAACATATAACCTGGGTACTTACCTCGCGTTTGGACATCACCAAAGAATAACCACTTGTTGTTCTCATGCATCGCTGCAATCACATCATCAGGATGACAGGTGAATGGGTAGTTAATCGCACCAAGCAGCATATTGCCTATCTTGCCATCTGGAATCACCTTGTGACACAGATTAACGGCTTTCGCGTTAGCCAGTAGTTGGTGGTGTATAGCTTGGTAAATCTGCTGTTGATTAGCCTCTTCAGCCAAGCCAACGCCAGTAAATGGCGCGTGAAGCGACATGTTAATCTCGTTGAACGTCAACCAAAGTTTGACTTTGTCTTTGTAACGTTCAAATACCGTGTGCGCATAACGCTCAAAAAAGGTGATCAATTCGCGGCTAGCCCAACCGCCATAGTTTTCGACTAACGCATAGGGCATCTCATAATGAGATAAGGTCACAAACGGCTGAATATTATGCTTAGCCAGTTGATCGAAAATCTTGTCGTAGTATGCCAGCCCCTGCTCATTTGGCTCTAGTTCATCGCCATTTGGATAGATACGCGTCCACGCAATAGAAAGCCGTAAGCAGTTGAATCCCATCTCATCGAATAGTTCAATATCCTGCGGATAACGATGGTAAAAATCGATCGCAACATCCTTGATTCCTTCACCACGTTGTTCACGACTTTGATGCGGGCTTAAAATGCCATTTGGCAACATATCAGAAGTTGATAACCCCTTGTTATCAGAGTTAAAAGCGCCTTCTACCTGATTGGCAGCGATCGCGCCACCCCAAAGAAAATTGGTCGGGAATGTGGTCATGTTCAGTTCCTAGTCCGTCGTTTATCTGCCCACCATTGTAGACCTAGCCTAGCCAAACAAATGAGGTCGGGATAATTAATTTATATTTCCTATTTTGTTGGCCTTTTTATGTAAGCTTTTGGCATTTTCGAGATCTTGACGGCACCTTTATCCAACCTCAAGGTTTATGCTTAGATTAGGATATTCACTAGAAGGTCATGTTTATGAACTACAAACATATTCTTGTTGCGCTTGAGCTTACTGACGAAAGTAAAGTGTTAGTCGATAAAGCGGTCTACTTGGCAAAACTGACGAATGCCGAGGTTTCATTTATCCATATTGATGGCTCTCACGGGGAGATTTACCCAGAAGTTGTCGACCTTCAAACCGAGACGAATCATCCGCCGTTTGGTGAGCACACCATTGAACAAATCCGCGCATTTGAATCGTACAGCGCATTCCCTATTAAGCACATCCTGCTTGGCTCGGGAGACCTAGCCGATAAATTAGCGAATACGATCGAAAATAATAACGTCGATCTCTTGCTTTGTGGTCACCACCACGATTTTTGGAGCAAAATTGTCTCTTACTCCAAACATTTAGTCGATGCATCTCCCGTTGATATCCTTGTGGTACCTATCTAGCCCTTTGTTGCTCCGCTCAACGTTGACAACGGGTCTCATAGCGAGGCCCGTTTTTAATTTTTATGCGTTTCTAACCGACTCCTTGCCACGCTGCATTATGGACAAAAAGTTCCATAGTGATTGGCAAATATCGCTATTTTTCCGTTAGTTATCATGACGTAAATTACCCTCATCAAGAGACGCTGACGGCAATTGGCGCCAATATAGAGAAAGTTAGGAGCCCATATGACTCATCCAATTATCAAAGATTTAGAAACTCGCTACACCGCTAAAAAATATGACGCGACCAAACGCATTTCAGCGCAGGATATCGAAACCATCAAGCAAGCGATCCACCTATCTGCTTCATCAATTAACTCGCAACCATGGAAATTTATCGTGCTAGAGAGTGATGAAGCAAAACAAAGATTTCACGACACGTTTGCCAATAAGTTTGCGTTTAATCAACCACACGCAAAAGAAGCATCACATACGATTTTGTTTGCCCATAACCCACGTTATACCAAAGAGCAGTACAAAAAAGTTGTCGATGCTGAAGTGACATCAGGTCATTTACCAGCAGAGCGATACAACGACATGCTAAATGGCGCATTCGGTTTTGCTGAACTGAATACCGATGAGGCAGGCTACAACGGAAATTGGACGAAAGCTCAAACTTACATTGCCCTAGGTAATACCTTACACACACTGGCACGCTTGGGGATTGCTTCGACACCAATGGAAGGGGTTGATGCAGAGCTAATCGGTGACGTATTCAAAGAAGAGCTAGACGGATACGTATGTGATTTTGCACTTGCAATGGGCTACCACAAAGAAGGTGAAGACTATAACCACGGTCTGCCAAAAGCTCGTTTGCCTATTGAAGACGTTATCACAACACTTTAAAGCATCGGAGCGGATACTATGGTGAAACGCACGATCGTTGCCAATATCACCGCTAAACCGCATGACTCACATTCAGTGAGCCACACAAAATCACAAGGCTTCCTTTAAGGAAGCCTTTTTGCTTCCATTCATCACGCTAATGACTATTTCATCTTGGACTCTAAAAACATGCGCGACCTAACATTTTAGGGCTAGCTCATAACAAGAAAATTATTTTGATGATCTGAGTCAATTTGAAGAGAGGATTAGTTTATCCAATTTATCTAATATTAGGAAAAACAAATATACTAATTGAGGATACGTCATGACATCAGTTTCGCGAGAGCAGAGTCCGGAAAACACACAACTCACCCGCAAAGGTTTCTCCTCGCTGTTCGCTAAAGTAAGTACCAAACTAAAATTGGCGATCTTACTGACCTTCATTGCCTTCTTGGTCTTAGGCTATAAAGGCATATCCGGTATGCAGACATCTGCCAGTTTTATTGAAGAACTGTATAGCCAAGGGATGCAACATACTATAAGAACCAGTCGAGTCATTGATGAACTGAGTAATGCCCGAAGCGCATTGCTACTCTCATTTCAACATGATCCTTCATCGGACACGGCAGCAATGCATGACCACCCTTTGCAGTTCCATATTGATCAGATTCAGACCTCTCTGAAAACCTTGCATCATATTATTGATAACGAACTATTAAAGTCCGAGCTTGGCGCAGAAGAAAAAACCGTTGTCACTAATCTAGCAAAAGTCATTGACGATATTACCAACCAAGGTTTTGAACCCGCCATCGCCAAATTGAATTCTGGTGACTTTAACGGCTCCAACCTCATCCTTCTGAGTAAGATAAATCCGTTGTTTAACGAGGCTTACAAATTCGCAGAAACCTTTTTCACAATGCAGGTAAACGAAGGTAAAAACAGTTTCAATCAGGCCAATGAAAACACCCGTCACTTTATCGTTGCGGTAAGCGGTATCACACTGATTTCTCTGGTCGTGATCATTGGCCTTTCCACCGTAGTAGTAAAACGCATTAACGCTGCCGTGACCCAACTAGAGACCTCTTCAGGGCAAATTGCCCAAGGGGATCTGACCCAGCGTTTATCTCTGAGTGGAAACGATGAGTTTGCTCGTATTGCTGACTCAGTCAACAATATTGTGAGCAGTTTTCAGCATGTTGTGCAGACCAACCGTGATTCCATCAGTCAATTAGCACGCTCTGCCGAAGAGAGCTCAGCCGTCGCAGTACAGACCAAACAAAATATCCTGACGCAGCAAGCGCAAACCGAGCAAATCGCAACGGCCATCAATGAGTTTACCGCTACGGTTCATGAAGTCGCACAAAGCGCCTCATTAGCGGCACAAGCTTCTGAACAGGCGGATCAGGCCGCTGAAAGCGGTCAGAAAGTGGTGACGGAAAGTATCGACTTGATTGAAAGACTATCGAGAGAAATGCAAGACTCTGTCAACGCGATGCACCAGTTGGCGAAGCACTCAGAAGAGATCGGCAGTGTGGTCGATGTGATTCAGGGGATTTCAGAACAGACTAACTTGCTGGCACTCAACGCCGCTATCGAAGCGGCGCGGGCAGGAGAACAAGGACGAGGTTTTGCGGTGGTGGCTGACGAAGTACGAACACTCGCCAGTCGAACTCAACAGTCAACGCAAGAGATACTCGAGACCATTCAGCGTTTGCAAAATGGCAGCCGTGAATCGACTCAACGTTTAGAAATCGGCGCGCAAAATGCGTTGTCTACGGTTGAAAAAGCTCGTGAAGCAGGCGATGCACTCAATTTGATTAAGTCGAGTGTCGATCAAATCACGGCGATGAATGTCCAAATTGCGACTGCCGCAGAACAACAAAGTCTAGTGACTGAAGAGATAAACACTAACATATCGAGTATCAGCGAAATTTCCAATCAAACAGCGGTGGGAGCGGAGCAAAGCAGTGCGGCGACACAAGAGTTAGCCGAGCTCACCGAACTGCTTCACCATGAAATCGAACATTATCGCGTTTAATCAAAAGCTGCTGACCCAGATCATCTCACTCTGGGTCAGCGTTTTCTTTTGCAACAAAAATCACCGCAATACCACTTAACACAAGTAACGCTGCGATTACGGAACTCGTTGTAATCGTCTCGCCAAGGCCAATACTACCCGCTGCAAACGCAATAACGGGCACACTAAGTTGAGCGACAGAGGCCTGCAACATCGATATCTGTTTCACTACTCGATACCAAAGAATATAACCAAATCCAGATGCGAAAATTCCCGACAACAAGGCCCATCCCACCCCGCTCAGCGTGAGGGTTGCGGTATGAACAAGCCATGGACTCAGCACTAAAGCAATGACGCTCGCCAGTACAAAACCATGCGTAATTGAGAGTGAAGGTGCCGCCGCCGTGCGTCCCAATAACGTAAAAGCAGCCCAACAAATACCGGACAACATCATCAAGATCGCGGCCGACAAACTAGGTGTTTGGGCAGAGGGTAGCATCAAAGTAACAAAGCCCCCAATCGCCACGGCAATGCCTAAGATTTCGATTCGGTTCAAGCGATATCCGGAAAGCACATGAAACACCACTAACGCGAGCTGAACCATACCAAACAGAATCAATGCCCCAGTTCCGGTACTAAGCTGCGAATACGCAAATGAAAAACTTACCGCATAGCCGAACAGTGCAATCCCCCCCGCCCAACTGACCTTACTGGTCAAAAACCGGCTCTTGAGTTCGCGGCGTATCATCAAAATCACCGCTAAAGTAATCGCACCAGATAGCAATCGGATGAAGGTAAAAGACCCCGGATCTATCGCCTCTTCAGCCAGAGCAAAACGACAAAAAAACGAGTTCGCAGCAAAAGCGATCAAAGCCACAATCAGATTGATTGAATTAGACATGTGTCATCCCATTTAAGTCCAACTAAAGTATATCGGCAAACCATATGGGCGATAGCATCATTGATTATGATTAATAGCGTCTAAGTCTAAAGAATCAATCGTCTTGCTCTAGGTCTTCTTCCTCAAACATCGATGAACGTTTGATTTCATATTGATTGAAACTAAAAATACTCGCGCCTCGGACGCGTTTGGTGATCACCTTTTCATCACCAAACTGAACCGTTACGTGAGTAAACACTTTGTTCTTAGCCTCTAAGGTACACTCAGCCAACGCGACTTCTAACTCTTGATCATTAGTGTCTCGAGCATGTTTCACCTTCTCGAGATGAGCATTGGCTTCCTGCTTGTCTGCCTCTAACTTCTGTTCTTGTTCGGGAGTACGCTCTGACTTGGGCGTTTTTTTGAATTCCAGCTCTTTGCGGATAATACCCATAGTCCCTTCTTGAGCTTGAGTATATTGTTCTTTGAGCTTAGCTTGACGCTCTTTATACATTTGAAAGCGAGCAAAAACATGCACGTAGGTAGCGGTATCGCCTTCTACACCGAGATTTACGCACGTCACCTTGCCACCCACTTTAGCAGAGCCACCACTTAAAGTGCCCTGCTTTTCGTTGGCGTCACAAACCACGAGATTGTGTCCACAACGAACTTCATTACCCATACAGTGGACACTAAGGTGAATGTCATTTGCAGCCTGTAGTTCGGCGAACTGCGCATAGTTGGCGGTAATAGAACCACCCGATTTTACGATACAGCTTTTCTTCTCACCTTCAGAAACGTTATGGCCAATGATCCCTTTAGCCACTTCGATATCACCTTGAACTTGGATATCGGCTGATTCAATAAAGCCACCAACCGTGAGATTCCCCGTCGCCCTCACGACCATATCTGACTCGACATTGCCGAGGACGACAACATTGCCCTTGAATTTAACATGCCCCGTCGCCACACCAATGGTAGGGAGGCATAGTGCATCTTCAACCTCAACACCACGCTCTTTGAGAATCGGCATGCCCGAAACGGAGGCAATTAACAGATTGGGATTATCAGGGGAGATCATCGTGCCCTTGCCGACCTTAAACACCGCATCTTTACCCGGCTTAGGTGGAATGACTTTGCCAAGCACCGTCATCCCAGGCAACCCCTTAGTAGCAGGAACCCGTTTCATTAAAGGGTCATTTTGTGAAACATTGATCGTCTCGCCCAAATTAAGCATATCGACTTTACCATCAACGGAAGATTCTTTAGGCGCGAGAACTTGTTTGGTGGGATCTTTGACCAAAGGAACAAATTTGGTGTCTACACCCTGTTTAGGTTGCTTGCCTTGTGCGACGGCTTGAGTGAACGTCTCTCCAGGTTTCAACTGATGGCTCATGACCAGTACTTTTTTCAAGGCGAGCTTATTGATCCCTTTAGTCACATGCATTTGAGCCAAAGCGTGAACGATTTGTGGGCCTCTGAGTGGTTGCCCACGATAGGCACCAGTGACAACCATACTAGCAAGCATGTCATGATCAGAAAGAACGACTTCGACACAAGCATTGCGTACCTCAGCAACCGTGATGCCAACATAGGCTTCGCTTTTCATCTCTTTTGCGCAATGAATAAAACGAGTGACTTCGTCTTCAAGCACAAATAAGTCTCCAGCGCCAATTGCTGACAACGCTTCACTCAAACCGCGACTGTCAAAATTCTTATCAACCGTGATATCGGGTAACAACTTCGCGATAACTTGTTTGTTATCATCAGAAAAAGCAACAAACTTATCCCACATGCCATTCTGCCTTTAAGTTCCTTCTAGGCCGAGTGTATAAAATTAATCCTCATCACTGTATCAAAATAGTGACAATTTCAGGCATATATCACTAGATGATGTTTTTACACTGTAAATAACGTTAGCTAGAGCTCGGAAAGTGATGAGCCGCTTTTAACGAATATACTGCGGTGACACTGCGCCCCTGCTTTGAATACTCTAGTGAATCACACAATTCCGAAGCAAGAACAATACCGCGTCCGTGGGTGAGCGGCTGTTTTTCCTGACTTGAACCATAATTTTTCTGATAATCAAACCCTTCTCCATTATGCTCAAGTTCCATGATCAACTTTTCTTCTTTAGGTAAAAAATTGATGCTGAGTTCTGTCCAAGCACTGTCTTCCAACTCTTTTAGCTTTTCCTCCCGCAGTTGATAGAACAAGAAAAAACCATCAGGCTCTTCTTTTATCGCAGAATCAAGTCTTAACAACCCGTGCTCAATCGCGTTGGCAAACAGCTCTGAGAGCACAGAACATACCAAGTCCAAATGCACTCCACCATGCAGTATGCCTGCCACGAACTTACGGACTTCAATCATCACGGAAACATTGCGCAATACTTCTCCATCTAAGCGCAGCTTAGATTGGCTGGGAATCTGATTGATCGTCGTGCTATTTGGCGGTGGTTCTTGAACATTGCCGTTGGAGATAGGAAACCGCATGGCAAGAATGGATAAGTCATCCCCAACAGGCTTGTTCGCAAACTGACGAACGGAATCATACAAGGTTGGGATAATGGCTCGATTTGACAAAAAAGCCTTCTCTAAACGCTGCTGACCAAACTGTTCACCTTCCTCATTCATCGCTTCGATAACACCGTCGGTATAGCAGATGATCTGTTGGTCTGGTTCCAATTTGAAATGCACCAAGTCCGATTCAAACTCATGAGGTTCTAGAACCCCCAATGGCATGTGAGTGGAAGTCAGTCGACGGACGATTGAGCCATCTCGCTCAATCAAGTAACCATCAGGAAGCCCTCCCCCCCACCAAGAGACTTCAAACCCATTGGCACGTACCTCAAAGATACTTGCCGCCAACATCATGCCCATAGGTAAGAAACGGACTAAAACTTCATTAATCTCCCGAGCGATCTCTCCTAAAGAAAGCCCCTTTGATGCCATGGAAAAGAATGCACGTGTAGCCGGTATGGCAGAGATTGCGGCAGGTAAGCCATGGCCAGTCGCATCAGCGATCATGACATAAACACCCCCATGAGGACGATTTGCCACAACGATTAAGTCACCGTTAAATACGGTAGATGGGGTTGAGAGGTAATTAATGCCAAAGATACTTTTTACCTGAGAACTCATCTCTATCATCAGATTAGAGAAAATGGACTCAGCGATCGCGTAATCATATCGCACCTGTTCATGGAACTGGCTGAGTTCATCGCGCTGTTCCATTACTTCATTATGCATCTTAACAATGCGATAGTGCGCTTGAACTTTTGCCAGCAAAACACTCCGTTCGACGGGCTTGAGAATAAAATCATCGCCATATTTCAGGCAACGTTCAAAAGATGCATGATCGTCTAATACTGTGAGGAAAATGATCGGTATATGGACATCAGGAAAAGCCTGCCGAATCTCGCTTGCAGTCGTGATGCCATCTTTGACAGGCATCATCACGTCAAGCAAGATGACATCAGGCAAGTCATCCATTTCCAACATCGCCTGAACCACGCCTTCGCCATTTTCAAATGTGCTTACAACGTCAGAGAGATCGCTAAGCATAAAGCGGCATAGCTCTCTGTTCGTAGCATGATCATCAACAATCATTACATGCATACGACCTCCTCAGCTTTTCATTCGATGACAAACTTCTTGTCGAATCGAGAAATGGTCAAAATCTTTCTAACTTGTGGCAGCGTGTTGGTTATTTTAATCATGCCATCGTCTTGGCCTAAATAATTATGCATATTGAGCAACATGCCTAATCCAGCACTATCGATGTAATCAACTTTTCTTAGATCTATCGTAAAACGAAACTCTTGTCGGTCGTTATAACAGCGCCTAAAGTCCTGCACCAAATTGAACCCAAAAGCGCCCTCAATCAGTATTGTTATATGTTTCGCCGCAGCGTCTACCTGTGCTTCAACTGACATGCTTATCTCCTTGTGAAATAGTTAGACAACTCAAGAGTTCAGAACAGTTCAACCTCCCCTTCATCAATGCTTTCTTGAGAAGCCGCTGGAGCACCACGATTGTCAACTTGCTCCTGTAATTCGACTAACGCCAATGTGAATTCATTGAAATCGATACCATTGGTTGTCCACTGTTGGCAGAGCTCAGCAAACTGCTGTAGATAGCCCACGGTTTGCTTGGCGTAATCACCTTGCTGGACAATGATATCGGCAAACTGTAAAGCACGAATTCCGTTATCAACTTGGGCGTGCAACAACTCGCCACTGGAACGGATTTTCTGCACCTCTTGCTCTACAGATATATTTACCTGCTGTACGCCTCGCAGCATGTCATCGACTTTTTCCTTCGACTCAATGGCCTCGGTCATATCAATAGAGGCCATTTCACCAACGGTTTTGTTCGCCTCTTTAACCGTTTTTTGAGCCACACTGATCTCAGCTTCAATCTGGGTATTTAATTCTTCTGCTTTCACCGATAAGTTGCGTACCTCCTGAGCCACAACAGCGAATCCGCGTCCAGCGTCACCAGCCCGAGCTGCTTCTATTGCTGCGTTTAACGCCAACAAATTTGTCTGCTCAGACAGGCCTCTCACTTGCTCCAGCAAGCGGAATACGGCATCCAATTTATCCGACATATCATGAATACTATGTACCGCCGAGATACTTTTCTCTGAGACATCCACAAGAGTATCGACAAACTGACGAATGATTGCCTCAGTTTTAGGCAGTACCTGACTAATGTCGCTATCGCTATCACGGCTGCCAAGCAGATTGTCGACCAATTCAGCGGTGATCTGATTTTGCCCCTCCGCAAGTTTTTGTAGTTCAAAGTAGCTTTCGTTGAGAGTCTCCACTGACTCATCCACCACACTTCTCTGATGATCTAAAGGTTCTTTTAGTTGCTGGGAAAGCACCGTAAGTAACGGATAGACTTCCTTAGGTGTGGTATTCACTTGGCTTGGCGTTGCCACCGCTTGAGCACTCGATTCACTGTTATTCATTTGCTTTGGCATGACCAGCCATGGGATTGCCGCAGCCAACACCATCAAAGCAACATGGGCGATAGAGGAGGACATACTCACAGCAATCGACAAGAGCAATACTTGTAAGCCAACAGCGATGAAGTAGCGGGTTTTAATTTTGCTTATTTTTGTTTTCATCGTTCTTCCTTGATGTTGTAAGCCCAAACTATGAATCGCTAGATAAGTAGTGGCATATCTGCTCAGCAACGCTGTTGAGGTCAACCACTGACATTGCTGCATCCATTTCTACCGCGACACGAGGCATTCCCCAAACGACGGAAGAGGCTTGGTCCTGAGCGATGGTTTTCGCCCCCTGCTCTTTCATCCTAAGCATGCCTCTGGCTCCATCTTGTCCCATCCCCGTTAAGATCACACCTATGGCTTTTTTGCCTACCGTTTCTGCCACTGCATCAAACATGACATCAACGGAAGGCTTGTGTCGGTTGACGGCGGGACGATCATCGAGCTGACAGTAGAGGTGAGTACCACGTCGAACAACAACGATATGTTTGTCACCCGGAGCAAGATAGGCGCAGCCATTGGTCAATGGGGCTCGATTAGCGGTGAGCTCCTTAACCTCGATATCACTATGTTCATTGAGACGTTCAGCAAAAGAAGAGGAGAACATAGCACTGATATGTTGGGTAATGATGATCGGGGGTAACCCAGACGGCAAAGTAGATAGCACTTGTTTTACCGCTTCAGTTCCACCGGTTGATGCGCCGATAGCAATCACTTCTACTTTGTGATTATGCTTAGGGGCCGCGAGCTTAACGGCCGAATTGTGTGCTGACGACGTTGCAACATTCGCTCCCGCCGCCATCTTGATTTTTTCGTTAACCAACGCTTTATAGTTCACCATATCAGCCGTACTTTCTACCGCTGGTTTAGGGAAATAATCTACCGCGCCAAGCTCTAATGCCGCCAGTGTCGGCCCTGCCCCATGTTGAGTAAGAGTGGAAATCATCACCACAGGCATCGGTCTTAGACGCATCAAGTTTTTTAAGAACTGGACACCATTCATTTTTGGCATTTCGATGTCGAGTGTCAGCACATCGGGATTATGTTGCTTGATCAACTCTCGTGCTTGAAAGGGGTCTTCTGCCATGGCAACCACTTCTAAATCAGGATCTGAGTTGATCAGTTGTTGTAGCAAAGCTCTGAAGACTGGCGAATCATCAACAATAAGTACTTTAATTTTTCTCATTAAAACAGCTCCACGTCATCGTCATGTGGGCGATGACTTTCCCTATCCAACTGACTGGCATATTTTTCTTCTTGGTGCTGTAGGAGGTGCACTTCTGTAAACGGAATTCTCTTTAACCACGCCCTACCACTTATCGGGTCAAAAATGACTTTCCGAGGTTCAAGACCTCCTAGATCTTGTGCTGTCACATTCATTCCTTCTTGTTGAATGTAATTAAGAATAAATGCGACGTTCTTTTCCCCTATCATCGAGTTGCGCCCTAACATTTGCGCCCCTCCGAAGACCTTCACCTGCAAGGAAGATCGCTTAGCGCCTCTAGCGAGCATGGCATTAAGCAACATTTCCATCGCATAGCTCCCATAACGAGAAGCAGTAGAGACGACCTCCTCTGGATTCCATGATTTGAGCTGAGACTTGCTGTCAAATGGCAGCAAAAAGTGATTCATTCCACCAATCCCTTCATTGGCATCCCACATACAAGCAGCGACACACGACCCTAGCCCTGTCGCGATCAACTCGTCTTGCGCTTTTGTGCTATATATCCCTCCTGGTAACAACTTCACTATGTGCTTTTCTTGGGTTGGATGGTAAAAGCGATTGAAGTGACTGTTTTCATATTTTGGTGTTACTAGCCTCGAACTGATCATTGTTATTGCCTATTTTTTTACGTAAATGGTGTGCCCAACATGGTGAAACAGATCAAGGTTCGCAGGGACACTCTCTGAATGACCAATAAAGAGCACGCCATTTGGTTTGAGTTGTTGATAAAAACGTTTGATCAATTTTGCTTGGGTCTGTCTGTCGAAATAGATCATCACATTCCGACATGAGATCAGATCAAAGGGCTCTGAAAAATCCCAATTCTCCAGTAAGTTCAACTGACGAAACTGAATGTATTTTTGCAATCCAATACGACACTTAATGTTGCCCTGCTGTGCCCCAGTACCACGGACAAAACTCGGTTTAAGATACTTACTCGGTATCGTTTTAATCGCATCATCGCTATAGATTCCACGCTGCGCATGTTGCAATACTTTGGTATCCAAATCCGTCGCAGTCAGTCTGATATCTTCAAACTGGTCGAACGCCTGTACCCAATGGAGAGAAGCCACAAAGCTGTACGGCTCCTCTCCGGTTGAACAACCTGCGGACCAAATTCTGAGTTTGCTCAGTCCTTGTTCTCGCCACTCTTTAACAAGTACCTTTTCAAGAAACTCAAAGTGGTGATACTCGCGAAAGAACTGCGTTTTATTGGTTGTCAGGCAATTAATGAAGTTAGCTTGCTCCGACGGGTCCTGCTCAATCATGGGTCGGTAATCGCGAAAACGACGTAGGCCTAGTCGCCGTAGCTGGCGACTAATCCGGCCATAAACCATGGTTCTCTTTCGATCTGAAAAGAAGATGCCGACGTTTTTATGCATGAACCATTGAATAAACTTGAAGTCTTTATCCGTCAGTTCAAACTCACTCTTATCAGCCACCGAGTTTTCAGCCTGAGCTAGAACTCTTCCCATTCGTCCCCATCCTCTTCAAGCTTGAAGCTAGAATTGGCAACCTTTGGTGTTCTAATTTCGCGAACATTGTTGTCTCTCACTTTGTCCAACGACTTAGATTCAAAGGTGGTCACATTGTTGTCCGTCGCAAAGAAGTTCATCAGATGCAGCAGCTGCTTGCCTTCGTCTTTGAGTGATTGACTCGCCGCGGAGGTTTCTTCAACCAATGACGCATTCTGCTGTGTCATCTCATCCATTGTTGCTATCGCTCGATTGATTTCATCAATGCCCGTAGACTGCTCCTGACTTGAAGAGGCAATCTGTGCAATCAGCTCTGTCACCTTCTCTACGGCCTCTACAATCTCATTGAGCGTTTCTCCCGATTCATCAACCAGACGTGAACCTTCGTCGACTTTTTCAACACTGTCTTTGATTAGGCCTTTAATCTCTTTCGCCGCCGCCGCACTGCGCTGTGCGAGATTACGGACTTCACCAGCAACAACAGCAAAACCACGACCCTGTTCACCAGCACGAGCGGCTTCCACGGCGGCATTGAGTGCCAATAAGTTCGTTTGGAAAGCAATCTCATCTATCACGCCAATGATGTCGGCAATTTTCTTACTCGCGGTATTAATCTCGGCCATTGCAGACACCGCCTGACCAACCACTTCACCCCCTTTACTGGCTTTTTTAGCCGCATCATCCGATAGCTCGTTGGCTCCTTTGGCGTTATCCGCATTTTGGCGCACTGTTGCGGTCATTTGCTCCATACTCGCCGCAGTCTCTTCTAAGTTAGAGGCTTGAGCTTCGACGCGCTGACTCAAGTCATTGTTGCCTTCTGCAATCTCCGTAGAGGCAGTCGCAACGCGAGCCGATGACTGAGTAATTTTGTCAACCATATTGCGTAGGTTAAGAATGGAGGTGTTCACGGCATTGGACAGACGAGCAAACTCACCCGTGTTATCTTCGGGCATAGTGGTGTTGAGATTACCTTCGGCCACCTGACTCATGACATCAATACACTGGCCTAACGGAACAACCATGGTATCGAGTAAGTTGTTGATGCCATCGCCCAACTCTTTCATAAAGCCGTTATAAACGCTGGTATCAATACGTTCACTCAAGTCACCGGCAATGGCTTTTTGAATCAAGGATTCGACCTGACGCTGACCATCTTGCTGTTCAGTGATGTCAACCCATTGCAAAGCTGGCCCTATGTAGTTGCCCTGCCCATCTCGCATCGCAATACAGGTGAGGTTAAATTCCAATCCGCCGACCGCAATATTGGAGGAGAAAGGGAGGCGATCAGGATTGGTAATGATGTTGCGCTGGTGGCCTGGATTCTTATGGAAGATGTCGATGCTCTTTCCAACCAGACTACTGGCATCAAATCCCGGTAGAACTTTCTGAAGATCACTTTCTCGGCTGCGCAGTAAATTGTGTAATGCAGGATTGAGATACGTAATGATGCCCTCTTTATTGGCCATCATAATATTGGTTGTCATGCCAGCAACCGCAGAGGCCAATCGACCAACCTCTTCTTCTTTTGCTCGCTCTTCAGTCACATCACGCCACTCAAGTGTATTGCCAATATAGTTGCCCTGAGCGTCATTAATCGCAGCAACATTTAACTCAATCTTTAAATCTTTGATGCTAATGTCAGTGCTGTACGGCAAGTTATTCGGATCAGACAGTAGTTGTCTTTGGTGAGCCGGATTGCGGTGGAACTCGTCAATACAACGCCCCATTAACCACTCTTCACTGGCCGTAAACCCTGCCCATACTGAACGCATGGTTGCTTCATGCTTGCTAAACAGATTAAGGGTTTCTTGATTGGCGTAAGTGATTAACAGGTCTCTGTCGATCATGACCATCGCGGTTTGCGCCTGATTCACCGCGGCTTGTAAGCGGGCAATATCATTCTTCTGCTTAAGCGCTTCCGTTACGTCAGACCATTCTAATGTGTTACCTACATACGTACCGCTTGCATCTATGATCGCCCCTACGTTCAGTTCGATCTTAACGTCTTTGACCGTGATGGTCGTGGTGTAAGGTAAGTTAGATGGATTGGATAGCATCTGTCGTTGATGACTCGGATTGGTGTGAAACAAGTCTATGCAATAGCCCAATAAGAACTCTTCGGTTGCTTTAAAATTAGGCCAAATCGATTGAAACAGAGCCTCATGCATCTTGAGCAGATCAATGGACTTCTGATTGAGATATGTGATATTGAAATCACGATCAATCATCATCAGAGCGGTTTGAGCTGTATTGAGTGCCGAGAGTAGTTGCTCCTTCGATATTCCTTGCTCTTCTTCAGGCAGGAACTCGTCGGTTAGCGTGTCCTGCGTTGGTGCTACGAATTGAGCAGCAGGCCCTGGTTGTTTATTCCAAAATGCCATGAGTTACCTCTCACTGGTTGCTTCTTCTGACGTGTATTACCAAAACGAATAAACCGCATTCAGATTGGCATTAAGCCCAACTCTCTTCCGCTTGGTTGGGTACTGCTAGCTCTGCCGGATCGAACAAAGCGTCTAAATTAATAAGTACTAAATGACCATTGCTCACCGAGGCGATGCCACGGACATAGCTATGATCAACATCCGAGGATACGTGTGGTGATGGTTTTATCTGTTCTTCAGTCAACGGGTACACTTCTGAAACACCGTCGACAATAATGCCAAGTGGGTGTTTTTGGGTATCATTCAGCACAATCACAACCGTTGTGACACCTATTGTTGCGGGCGTTAAACCAAAGCGCATTCGTAAATCAACAATCGGTACATACTCTCCTCGGATCTCAAGCACACCTTTCATGTAGGCCGGGGAATTTGGCACCTCTCTGACGGGGTTCCAACCGCGAACTTCTCGCACATCCAAAATCGGTACGCCGTACTCTTCACCTTCAAGTACAAAACTAAGAAACTCTTGCGTCGCGATCATGATTCGGCCCTCAGAATGCGTTCAATATTGAGTAACTCTTCCGTGTTGAGCAGTGACATCACCTGATCGCCAACATTGATTAAACCTTGTAGGTAGGGCGTGACCATTGACTCACCGACTGCCGGATAGAGTTCATTGTGTCCGCGACTGACGACATCGCTCACGGCATCAACAACCAACCCCATCAAACGATCTCTTTCACTGTCACTGTAACGAAGTACAATCACGACTGTGGTTGGTAGATATTCACATTTGCCAACCGAGAAGCGAGAGCGTAAATCGATAACAGGGACAATCATTCCACGTAGGTTGATCACACCAAGAACAAACTTGGGAGCCCTGGGGATAGGCGTTGGTCTTTCCCAAACACGGATCTCTTCAACATCTTTGATTTCAACGCCATACAGTTCATGCGCCAGTTCGAAACTCAAAAAATCCGCGCTTTCACTTACTTCATCACCCATGCTGTCGAGTAGCGCTTCCGCTTGTTCAGCAATATTTTTTTTCGCGACATCATTCATTCCAACGGAACGGTCCATGTCTGTGATTACTGCATCCATATCGTCTCCTTACGCCGCAATACCGTTGTGAGTGACTTCGGAAGAACGATTGAGGAAGTTCGTGATTAACCCTTGGATATCGAGAATCAAAGAGACCGAGCCATCACCTAAAATCGTTGCACCTGAGATACCAGCTACCTTGCTGTAGTTTGATTCAAGGCTCTTGATCACCACTTGCTGTTGGTCATGCAATTCATCAAGCAACAAACCCACTCGATTTCCAGCGGCTTCTACAAAGCAGAGAATGCGTTGTTCTAGTGCTCCACTCTCCCCCATCTCCAGCTCATCTTGGAGACGTAAAATAGGAATGTTTTCTTCGCGTAATCGATAGAGTTCAATGCCACCAGAAGCAATCTTGATACAGGCAGGATCAATTTGAATTGATTCGACAATCGTCAGCAAAGGTATCACATACACCTCTCCCGCCACTTTGACTAACTGGCCATCAAGAATGGCTAATGTGAGAGGTAAACTAATCGTGAAACAACTTCCTTCACCCAGCTTAGATTCAACCTCGATATGTCCGCCGAGCTCCTCAATGTTGCGGCGAACAACATCCATTCCGACTCCTCGTCCAGAAATATCGGACACTTGTTCTGCGGTTGAAAAACCCGGCGCAAAAATCAGATTCATCAGCTGTTTATCGGAATATTCGTCGCGGCGAGAATCCACAGCCAATACACCTTTTTCTAATGCTTTATCCCATAACTTGTCACAGTTCAGCCCTGCACCATCATCTTTAATCTCAATCACTATTGAGCCACCCTGATGGTAAGCATTCAACTCAATGACACCGACCTCCGGCTTTCCGCTTGCAAGTCGCGTCGATGGTTGTTCGATTCCATGATCAATACCATTTCGAACAAGGTGGACTAATGGATCGACAATGCGCTCGAGGACGGTTTTATCGAGTTCGGTTTGCTCACCTTTTATTTGTAGATCCACCAGTTTCTCAAGACGACTCGATAGATCCCGCACCAAACGCGGGAAACGGCTGAATGCAAAACTCATCGGTAACATACGAATATTGAGTACATTTTCTTGCAAGTCTTTGCTGTTTTGCAGCAGTTGATCTAGGCCTGTTTTGAGCTTCTCTAATTTCTCAATCGTAAAGTCATTGCCAATTTCGGTGAGCATGGACTGGGTAATCACCAACTCGCCAACTAAGTTAATCAGGCTGTCGACTTTGTCTATGTCGACACGGATAGAACTCACGCTGGAATCTGATTTTGCCGCCTTTGTCGATTTCGCTTCAGTTTCTGTTTTCTTTTCGACGGCCTCAACTTGAGGTGCTGTTTGGACAAGGTCAGACAACGCTTCACTAGCATCATTCGATTCATTGCTACCAATGCGTTCAACGGTTAAGTCACACTCATCTTCAACCCACTCGAAAATCTCTCGGATTAAATCCTCTTCAACCAATCCGCTGATAGTGGCATGCCAAGAGAGATAGCAAAGTTCAGACTCCAAGGCTTCAATCTCAGGAAGTTTTGATGTGTCGACTTCTATCACACAAGACGCATCCAGTTCAGTCAGCTCACGAAGAATCCTTAGTGGATCGTTACCACTAAAGAACATCTCCTGATGTGGGGTGAACACGATTCGCCAAGGCTGGTTGCTTTGGTTGGAAGGTGAGCTTTGCGTTTCGGCTAGCCCAGCATTTGCTGACTGAGGCTCTATTGAGTTCTCATCCAATAAGGCAACTAACTTGAGACTTATTTCTTGCTTGAGAGCGTCATTCACTTCACTCCCCTGTTCATGACCTTCAAGCATGCTGTGGATACAATCACCGCTTTTCAGTAACAGGTCGATCGTTTCGGCACTGAGACTACGTTGATGATTGCGGACGAGATCGAGGTAAGCTTCAACGCTATGAGTGAACTCGCTGATGTCGAGCAGATTAAACGTTCCTGCTCCCCCTTTGATTGAGTGAGCAGCACGAAAAATCGTATTGATTGACTCATCTTCTACATGGGTAGGATCCAAATTGAGCAACACATCTTCAAGCACTTCAAGATTTTCACGACATTCCTCGTAAAACATCTTGCGTAACTGTTCCATGTCTAAAGCCATAATAACCTCACCAATTGACGTTGCTATGTGAGAGAAGCGTCGTTTAAATCACACGTTTTAATGTTTTTAGGAGTGTGTCTGGATTAAACGGTTTTACTAACCAACCTGTCGCTCCAGCCGACTTACCTTCTTGTTTCTTGTCGGCACTGGTTTCCGTGGTCAGCATTAAAATTGGAATAAACTTGTATTGCGGTTTTTCGCGTAACGCTTTAACCAGCTCAAATCCACCCATATTTGGCATATTGACATCCGAAATGACCACATCGAATTTCGCTGAAGTCACTTTGCTTAGAGCGTCTCGCCCATCGTTTGCAGTCTCTACGTCATAGCCAGCGTCACGTAATGTGTGACTGACCATTTGGCGAATAGACACAGAATCATCCACAGCTAGTATTTTAGTCATGTTGCGGTTCTCCAACTTCACTATTGATATCAAACTGATCGTGCAGTCCTAATGTATTAATACCCTCGATTAGTAATGGAGTAGGTTTTACTAGTCGAATATCGATCTTATGGGATTTAGCGGATAAGAATAACGCGGTCAATGCCTGTAACCCCGCGGCATCAACGCGATTGACCTGTGAAGCATCGATATGAAGTTGATTGGTATCTTGAGCAAGCCAAGCCTTATAGTCATTGGCGCTATCGAGCACTGTCGAGATGTCCAATGACGCAGGTAATAAACAGTCCATGTTTTCAACCTTCACTTTATTATTATTCCTAGCCGATATTAACCATGTTGCTTAAGATGAGTGTAGGAAGGAATAATTAATGCGCAAGCAAGTAAAACTAGATAGTTTGGGTGAGAGTTTGATGCAGAGAGACGATATAAGAACTTTTATCTTTAAGAATTAATCAATTACATAAGTTTGCACAGTTGGATAAATTTTCACAATTTTATCCAATGCCGTTCGAAAAACGACATGCAAAACTCTGAAACGTTTTCGATTTACAGTGTAAACACCAACGCGGTTTACACTGTAAATGGCTCCACACAGAACCGCTTTTACAGTGTAAATTTTGTAGATTTAGTGCGAGTAGAGAGAGTTAAGTGAGTAACTCACTTAACTGCTGACGAAAAACTTGCTCTGCCTGCTTCCTGCCAGCAAAACCAAATTCAGCTATACAAGATGACCAAGTGTTTCGTTGTACCACGAGGCGTATGAAAAAGTCGCTGACTTTGCCTGCCAATGAAGGGGTATCTTGCCACCAAGAATAGAGATGGGGAGCGACGCTTTCGTAACTTGCCCCGCCTAAGCAATACCGCTCGATCAGTGGGTTGAAGCTAGGTTTATCAACGGAAGCATCTTTATTTGCGATTAAACTACGGACGAGTTCAATCTCAAGTTGGGCAAACAGAGTACTCAATGAATAATCGAAGCCATGAAAAAACTGCGCCCTCGCACTATTAAGCCAATCGACGTTCCCTTTCACCATCACAAGAGAGTGCGTTCCACTCGCTTGATCACGTTGGCTGCCCAGCCGAACTGACGCAAAACCGCAGCGATGCCAAAATTGAACCAATTCACTCGTCGCCCCAAAGCTGGTGGAGTAAAAGTCATAGTCGCTATTGTGTATCAATTGACGAATCAATTGCTGTCCAATCCTTTTTCTTTGACCTTGAGGATGAACAGCAATCCGCATGATACGTAAGCTCGATTGTTGCGCCGCTTCAGTGATGCCAAGCTGGTTTGCCAAAGTTGTCGCAACCAAATGCCCTTTTGGTCGACGCTTACCCATACAAATCTGCTCAAGCAGATCACTCGGCAACTTACCCTCTTCAATCGCTAGAATACATCCAAGGCAGATATCACCATCGAATGCGGTATAAAGGTGAATCGCATCGTCAGCGAGTAACAACATCAGGTCATTCGGTGAAGTTTGGTAGTGAGCGTTGACCAACAAAGCGAAACAGTTGTTAAGAATCTCAGGAGAAGAAATCAGTTGACGCTTGTCTACCCGCTGCAAGATAGGGTCTTGAGCTTGGCTGGAAAGATCCATCAACTCACTATTGAGAAGAAAACTATCGAACAACCACTTTTCTAACGGGTCATCAGTCGCCCATCTTATAGGCTGTTGCAGATGATAAAAGGACGTTCCTGGGCGTTGCTGTTTAAGCCAAGTTTGAAACTTTAAGCTAAAGCCACGACCACAACCTTCATAGCCATGAATCGTCGTTGAAAAGACGGCTCGATGGTATCGTTCTACCATACTTTGCAGCATAGGAATTGGAATCGCCGAGGCTTCATCAACCAATAGAAAATCAAGCTCAGTTTGGTTGCGTAATAACTCATCCGGCGCAACAAAATCAAGAATCGACTGCTGAAAGCACAGCTGGTTGTTGTCCATCTTGACGCCATTCAATAAACGACTGGCATGCTCAAAAACAGGTTGAACGGTTGCGATACTTGGCGCGGTAACAACGATGCGTAGAGTGCGAGATTGCATCAGTTGAGCCGCTGCTATGCCTAGGGCACTACTTTTTCCGCGCCCACGATCAGCGGTCATCACTAATGGTCTCTTTCGGTGACCTTCCACCACTTTGATAATTTTCTCTATCGCTTGTTGTTGGTCTCGATAAGGCTCGAAATCACTGACCTTAGCGCTAGGGAGTTGGGGCAACGATTGATCTTGATGGAGCTGAATCAGTCCATCCAATGCGTTCGCCAACCACATTTGGTCAAGACGCTCTCTGTCTTCTTTGGCGGTGACGATAACAATCAGACCGCCGCCTCGAACACAGCCTGTTGCGGCGGTAAAACTGTTGGCATCAAAGCCAGCACGAAAATCACAGATCAGCAGTTGGCACTCTTGCCCCAACAACTGCTGACCCTTATTGAACTTAGCGAACCGACTGACTTCTACTGAAGCATCGCCACCCAATTGATAGATAGCCGATGGATCAACTTGGCTAGCAACCTCGACAAGACATTGCTGTTGCCACTCATCGCTTCCACGAACAACGACACCAAAACGGTGATTACGCTGAGTGGCAATAACGAGAAGCTGAGAAAAGTAGTCGTGTATGGTTTTCATGCAATAGGTACTGTTTCAATCGTGTTTATCTGCCGACATTATGACATAAAAAAAGCCGCCCAGAGGCTAATGCCAGTCAGTTAAGCTGACTGGCTTTCTTTTTATTGGGGTATTTCTTTGCCTTTGGTTTTATTGCTCTC
>NZ_JBNJOJ010000024.1:0-77170 GCF_050113655.1 Vibrio sp. TRT 29B02 | reverse complement strand
GAATAAACTTGGCAACCCCTTTTTTGTGTTTTTTCTGACTTTTTTGCTGTTCGATTAATTTTCGATCTAAAAGTGGTAAAAACCGCCCTTTTGTTTACATATTTTTAAACTTATTGGCAAAAAGAGTGACCTTTTCCCAGTTAGTATATTCTACTTCCTTGCTGGTATCGGTTTCTCCACCTGTCATACTCATTATGAATTTAATCATGGTTCTATCAAACCAGTTGTAACGAGGGTAATAGAGCGCACCAGCAAACACACCAATTAACTCGGGTTGCCAGGAAGATTTCTTGAGAAACGTCTTTATATAAGCACTGCCTTCTGGCGTATCTTTACCTTGGTCTTCTTTTCTGGCGGTCAGGTTCACACAAAAAAAGGCAGCTCTACTCGATTGCAACGCCGGTAGGTTGCTCTCGATAAACTGGTATAGCTTCTTGTTAAGATGCCCATATCTTATCGATGCCCCTACTAGTACTCGCTCATACTGTTCAAAGTCGACACGTTCTGTCGTATGAAGGTCAACAAAGTCACATTCGTAGTCTGAGAGTTGCTCTCTTATATGATGAAAGATTTTTTTGGTTTGACCTTCACGAGTTGAGTAAAGGAATAATGCTTTGGCCACACTCTCTCCTTAGCTACGCCAGAAAGTAGGCGTAAGTAATATTAATAGGGTGAATACTTCTAAACGTCCAAATAGCATAGAGACAATCAGCACCCATTTGGCTTTATCATTCACATCTCCAAAGTGGAGCGCGACTTCTCCAAGACCAGGACCTAAGTTGTTCAATGTTGCAGCGACAGCGGAGAATGCGCTTAACTCGTCCATACCTGTCGCAATCAGCCCTAACATGCAGACGACAAACACTAGCGCGTATGCAGAGAAGAATCCCCATACAGCATCAACGACTCTTTGTGGCAGAGCGCTACCGCCAACCTTGATGGTATAGACTGCACGTGGGTGGACAAGACGTTTTAGCTCGCGAACCCCTTGGAGTGTTAGCAGAAGGATACGAATAACTTTCATGCCACCACCCGTTGAGCCCGCACAACCACCGATAAATGACGAAAAAAGAAGTAGTACTGGTAAAAATAGCGGCCAGTCCGCAAATCCTGTTGTTGTAAATCCAGCCGTGGTTGAGATAGAGACAGTCTGAAATAAGGCCTGATCAAACACATCATATATAGAGTCATAGGTGTGATGGTTCAATAAGATCAAGAAACACACGACAAACAGCAGTATTTGTATAAAGACAAAAGCTCTGAACTCGGGATCTTTCCAATAGTATTTAGGGTGTACACCACCAGATGCAAACGCTGCAAAGTGGAGGGAATAGTTACACGCAGAGATCAGTAAGAATACGACGGTAATCATATTGATCGCATAGCTATTGAAGTGCCCCATACTGGCGTCATGAGTAGAAAAACCACCAATAGCAATGGTAGAAAAACTATGACCTATCGCATCAAATGGTGTCATTCCGGCAAACCAAAATGCCGCAGCACAAGCGATGGTTAAACTCAAGTATATGTACCAGAGTGCTTTTGCCGTTTCTGCGATTCTTGGTGTCATTTTTGAATCTTTTACTGGGCCTGGAATTTCAGCTCGATACAGCTGCATACCACCGATACCTAGCACAGGTAGAATCGCCACGGCTAATACGATGATACCCATCCCACCAAACCATTGGAGGAACTGACGATAGAATAGGATAGCTTTCGGCAGATCATCTAAGCCAACGATCACGGTAGCACCAGTCGTCGTCAGTGCAGAGAAGGATTCAAAAAAGGCATCCGTTACTGACACGTTGGGATTGTCAGCAATTAAGAATGGAATAGAACCTGCGCTACCGAGTACCGTCCAGAACAAGACGACTATCAAAAAACCATCACGAGCCTTTAATTCGTGTTTATGATGACGGTTAGGGAACCAACAAACAGCACCACAAAACAACAGTACAAAAAAAGTTGTGACAAAAGGAACACCTGCACCATCGCGATAGATCAGCGCGACTAACGCAGGAGCGAGCATAGTAATGCTGAAAAGGGCGAGAAGGAGCCCTACGATGCGGATAATTGATCGAAATTGCATGAATAGACTGATGTATGAAGCGTAGCTTCCGACTTCCTGATTATCTTATAATTTGTCCAAAGGCGTTATCTTTACCTTGGCAGCGCTTTTATTAATGATGGTTTGGGTAAAGTCCTTCACCTGACGAACTTCTATCTCGACCAGCATTTTAACCGATTCACTATATTCCGCGCTTACCTCTTGTGCTCCGAATTGCGGGAGAATAGATTGAGCGATCGGCATAAACCCATAGTCTAACTCTAGTAATAGCTCAGTGGTTATTTTTTTCTCAATAGTTTGAAGCAGCTTGAGAGCTTGTTGTACCCCACCACCATAAGCTTTTACTAATCCGCCTGTGCCCAGCTTAATTCCTCCTGAATAACGCGTAACTACTGCGGTTATTTCACCAACGCCAGATCCAGACAGTTGAGCCAAGATTGGTTTCCCTGCCGTTCCTGACGGTTCACCATCATCACTAAACCCCCACTTCATCGAATCTTCGGGGCGACCAGCGACAAATCCCCAACAATTATGGCGTGCATCAGCATGTTTGGCTTTGATCTGCTCAACGAACGTTTTAGCGACTTCAATTGAAGGTGTGTGAGCAAGATAAGTAATAAAAACACTTTTCTTTATCTCTTCTTCGAATATGACGGCTTGTTCTGGGATTAAATAGGGTTGGTCATTCATGTCATCAGTTCATTTGAGATCGTCTCGCCAGTTTAGCATGAGAGCAATTTGAACGCCGCCTAAGATATGTTCAAGCGCACAATGTTAAACACTTGTTTAAAAAATGTATTGAATTTAGCCATTGGCGAGTCCAAACTAAAACAACTGGTCTAACCAGAATAAAAATAAAACCACTTTCCTTTATAGCGGCTCACTGAAAGCACACGAGTTATTTGTGCCGACTTTTAGCAGCTATACACGCAATCCAAGATTGTATGTCATGGAGATAGACAATGATTTACCAAGCCAAAAACCTACAGGTAAAGGAATTACAAGACGGAATCGCTGAACTGAGCTTCTGTGCTCCAGCTTCCGTCAACAAGCTCGACCTTGCCACTCTTGAATCACTGGATAAAGCACTAGACGCCTTGTATGCCCACAGCTCTCTAAAAGGCCTGCTACTGACCTCAGATAAAGAGGCATTTATTGTTGGTGCTGATATCACTGAATTTTTAGGTCTATTTGCTAAACCTGAAGCTGAACTCGATCAGTGGCTACAATTTGCAAACAGCATTTTCAACAAGCTTGAAGATCTACCTGTACCAACGCTATCAGTGCTTAAAGGCCACACTTTGGGTGGTGGATGTGAGTGTGTACTCGCTACCGATATCCGTATCGGTGATAAGACCACCAGCATAGGTTTGCCAGAAACAAGACTCGGCATCATGCCTGGTTTTGGTGGCTGTGTTCGTCTTCCTCGCGTTATCGGTGCTGACAGCGCTATGGAAGTGATTACTCAGGGTAAAGCTTGCCGAGCAGACGAAGCACTAAAAATAGGCTTGTTAGATGCCATTGTAGAAACTGACTCACTATATGAATCAGCGATTACGACACTTACGCAAGCGATCAATGAAAAGCTAGATTGGAAAGAGCGCCGTAAACAAAAAACCTCGGCTCTTTCATTGAGCAAGCTCGAGTCAATGATGAGCTTCACGATGGCAAAAGGTCTAGTCGCACAAAAAGCTGGGCCACATTATCCAGCACCAATGACGGCGGTGAAGACAATCGAAGAAGGCGCTCGCTTAGCTCGAAATGAAGCTCTGGATGTTGAGCGCCGCTACTTTGTTAAGCTGGCTAAGTCTGAAGAAGCAAAATCTCTGGTCGGGCTATTCCTCAACGATCAGTATATTAAAGGTATCGCGAAAAAAGCCGCTAAGTCAGCCAACAAAGATACCCAACGTGCGGCAGTGCTTGGGGCTGGCATCATGGGTGGTGGTATCGCTTATCAATCTGCGTTGAAAGGCGTGCCTGTCTTAATGAAAGACATCGCTCAACCATCACTCGACCTAGGTATGAATGAAGCCTCCAAACTATTGAATAAGAGTCTTTCACGTGGCCGCATCGATGGTTTCAAAATGGCGGGAATTCTTGCTTCAATCACGCCGAGCCTACATTACGCAGGGATCGAAAACTCTGACGTTATTGTTGAAGCGGTGGTAGAAAACCCTAAAGTGAAAGCGGCGGTGCTCAGTGAAGTGGAATCTTACGTCAACGATGACACAGTTATCACGTCAAACACTTCGACAATTCCAATCAATCTATTAGCGAAATCATTAAAACGTCCAGAAAACTTCTGCGGTATGCACTTCTTTAACCCAGTGCACAGAATGCCACTGGTTGAGATCATTCGCGGCGAGCATACCTCAGATGAAACCATCAACCGTGTCGTGGCTTACGCTGCGAAGATGGGTAAATCTCCAATTGTTGTTAATGACTGCCCTGGGTTCTTTGTTAACCGTGTTCTATTCCCATACTTTGGAGGCTTCAGCAAGCTCCTTAGTGACGGTGCAGACTTCACTAAAATTGACAAGATCATGGAACGTCAGTTTGGCTGGCCAATGGGCCCTGCATACTTACTTGATGTGGTTGGTATTGATACAGCTCACCATGCTCAAGCGGTTATGGCGCAAGGCTTCCCTGAAAGAATGGGGAAATCTGAGCGTGACGCGATTGATGCTCTGTTCGAAGCAGATAAATACGGCCAGAAAAACGGCAGCGGTTTCTACAGCTACAGTGTAGATAAACGCGGTAAGCCAAAGAAAACTTTCAGTGAAGATATCTTGCCTGTACTTGCTGATGTGTGCAGCGCGCCAAATGAGTTTGATGACCAGACCATTGTTGAACGTATGATGGTACCTATGATCAATGAAGTTGTTCTGTGTCTACAAGAAAACATCATTGCTTCACCACAAGAAGCCGATATGGCTTTAGTTTACGGACTAGGCTTCCCTCCGTTCCGTGGCGGTGTATTCCGCTACCTAGACAGCATCGGCATTGCTGAGTTTGTCGAAATGACCAAGAAGTACGCTGATCTAGGTGCAATGTATCAAGCTCCTCAGTTACTTATCGATATGGCAGCTAAGGGTGAAACTTTCTACGGCACTCAACAGCAAGGTTCAATCTAAGGAGAGATTCTCAAATGTCTATGCATAAAAGAAATGTTGTAATTGTAGATTGTCTACGCACTCCAATGGGTCGCTCTAAAGGTGGTGCTTTCCGTCATACTCGAGCTGAAGATCTCTCTGCACATCTAATGAAAGGAATTTTGGCGCGTAACCCTCAGGTTAACCCGAGCGAGATTGAAGATATTTACTGGGGTTGTGTACAACAAACTCTGGAGCAAGGTTTCAACGTTGCACGTAACGCCGCTCTGCTAGCTGGGTTGCCGATTGAAATTGGTGCAGTCACAGTCAACCGCTTATGTGGTTCATCAATGCAAGCTTTGCACGATGGCGCGCGCGCTATCATGACGGGTGATGCCGAAATCTGCCTAATTGGTGGTGTCGAGCATATGGGCCACGTACCAATGAACCACGGCGTTGACTTCCACCCAGGTATGTCTAAGAACGTAGCCAAAGCCGCTGGTATGATGGGTTTAACAGCTGAAATGCTTGGTAAACTCCATGGTATTAGCCGAGAGCAGCAAGACGAGTTTGCAGCGCGTTCACATGCTCGTGCACACGCAGCAACCCTAGAAGGTCGTTTTAAGAATGAAATTCTACCAACTGAGGGACATGCCGCTGATGGTACTCTGTTTACTCTCGATCATGACGAGGTAATTCGTCCTGAAACATCGGTAGAAGGTCTCTCTCAACTTCGCCCTGTCTTTGATCCAGCCAACGGCACTGTGACCGCTGGCACTTCTTCTGCTCTATCAGACGGCGCTTCAGCAATGCTGATCATGAGCGAAGAGAAAGCGAACGAGTTGGGCTTAACTATCCGTGCACGCATTAAAGGTATGGCGATTGCAGGTTGCGATCCTTCGATTATGGGATACGGTCCTGTCCCTGCTACTCATAAAGCTCTCAAACGAGCAGGCTTAACGATTGAAGATATGGATGTCGTGGAACTGAACGAAGCGTTTGCGGCTCAGTCTCTTCCATGTGCGAAAGATCTCGGCTTGCTTGATGTGATGGATGAAAAAGTAAACCTTAACGGCGGTGCTATTGCACTTGGTCACCCACTAGGCTGTTCTGGCGCGCGTATTTCAACGACTCTGATCAACCTAATGGAAGCTAAAGACGCTAAGTATGGTCTAGCAACTATGTGTATCGGTCTTGGTCAAGGTATCGCTACTGTATTTGAGCGTCCGTAACATCAACCGAAAAGATCAAAAACGCCAGCTGAAGCTGGCGTTTTTTATATGATCAATACTTCAACCAATCTTGGTGCAATTGGTTCGATGATCCTAAGTAATCGATCATCCATTGGATCAGCTTATGGTTATCATCTTTTCGCCATACAAGGCAGCACTGACTCAGGGGCTTTTCATCAGGCAATGTTTTCTCCACCAGCACACCTTCGTGGATTAACGGCATGGCGATATGACGAGGCATATAACCCACTCCGACGCCATTTTTTAAACATTCGATAGCACTGTACCAGTTAGGTAGCAATAAGCGACGCTGTTTAGGGTAATGCCCGGTATGACGCTTGGGTAACACGCTCGAAGTATCATCAAGACAAATTGCAGGGAACTGACTAACAAACTCCTCAGATAAGTATTGTTCCCTCACACAAGGATGGGCTGGAGACATAACAAACGCCCAATCAAGCACTCCCATATCTCTAACCTCAAAATCACCGCCAACTGGTATCGCAGACGTCGCACCAATCACAATATCTGCTCGCTCTTGGGCTATCGCCTCCCATGAACCATTAAACACTTCCATGTTGATTTGCAGTTCGGCAAATTCGAACTCTTGGTAAAAGCTTTCGACGAGCGGCTTCAGCTTATCGAGTTTGACTACGTTGTCTAAGGTTAACTTGAGTGTTGACTGCCAACCATGAGCAACTCGACGCGTTTGAGACTGAATCTCCGCCATCTGTCTAAGAAGCATACGCGCCTCAGCGATAAAGAGCTCCCCTGCGGGCGTGAGCTCTACTTTTCTCGGTAAACGGCGGAACAGAACAACATCTAGCTCCTGCTCTACTTGGCGAACACCATAACTAATCGCCGAAGGCACTTTGTGCAGCACTTCGGCGGCAGCCGTAAAACTACCAAGACGGGCAACTGTATCCAGCATCTCTAATGATGACTTTGAGTACATAACACTCAACCTTTCAAATTTTTTGATTGATAACCAACAATTTTAGCGTTTTATTTCCTTTAAATCGAAAAATAGAATGACAAGGCATAAAAATCAGGGTTGGCGCCAACTGATACTGAGCAATTAATGATTAAATAATTTGATTGGAAAAATCATGACTATTTCAAAACTACAATTATTCTACCTTGCAGCCCTATCTATGCTTGGCTTTGTCGCTACTGATATGTACTTACCTGCTTTCAAAATAATGGAAGCAGACTTTGCTACTGGCCCTGAACAGATCGCGCTCTCTTTAACTGTCTTCCTTTCTGGTATGGCTATCGGCCAACTTTTATGGGGCCTGGCTTCTGATAAATTTGGTCACCGCAATACACTCGCAGCTGGTCTAGTCATCTTTACCCTAGCCTCACTAGGTTTAGCATTTAGCGATCAAGTATGGCAATTACTGACCTTACGCTTTGTACAGGCGATTGGTGTTTGTGCTCCTGCTGTTATCTGGCAAGCAATGGTTATCAAGCGTTACTCAAGCAGTAGCCAACAGATCTTTGCCACAATCATGCCTTTGGTTGCGTTGTCTCCTGCTCTGGCTCCACAGCTCGGCGTGCTACTCGCAGATAGTTTTGGCTGGCATAGCATCTTCTTCACTCTGACGGCGGTCGGTGTTGTTCTGGTAGCGGCGACAATGATGCAGCGCAACGAGCAAGTTGAAGCTAAACAAACCAGTGTATCTAGCGATATCAAAGCGCTACTCGGATCAAAAACTTATCTGGGTAACGTTTTTATGTTTGCGACAGCTTCCGCGGCATTCTTTGCTTACCTGACAGGTATGCCAGAAATCATGGCTCAACTAGGGTACGAAGCCAAAGATATTGGCCTGAGCTTTATTCCACAAACCATCGCATTTATGGCTGGTGGCTATCTTGGCAAAGTCGGTGTGAAAAAATTTGGTGATGAGAAAGTGCTACGCCAGTTAATCGGCTTGTTTAGCGTTGCCTCACTACTGATCTTTATTGCCTCACAATGGCAACTAAGTTCAATATGGCCAATTCTGGCACCATTCTGTTTGATCGCTGTCGCCAATGGTGCACTTTACCCAATCGTAGTCAATAGAGCGCTAGCCAGTGCACAGCAAAGCCCAGCAACAGCGGCTGGTCTACAGAATAGCGTACAAATATGCGTTAGCAGCTTGTCGAGTGCGTTAGTTGCGGCGATGGCAAGTCAGGCTCAGTTTGTAACGGGGATTGCGATCATCATCTGTATGGGTGGTCTATGGGCTGGCTACATCATTTCTAACCGAGAACTCTCGCAGCACTTTACTACTCCCGATAATGCTCGAGTTGTGAGTGACGAGTAATCGATAACAAAAAGGAGCCGCTTCACTAAGCGGCTCTTTTTATAGTAAGTAGTTACAAACTTTTTAGGCCCCACTTTTCAGCAGTGCGCTTGAAGAAACCTTGTGTTTTTTTCAGTTCTACCCAGTGATTAATATAATTAATCCACACCTGGTCATTTTGAGGGAGTAGCATGGCGATGGGTGTCGGTTTACGTGGTTCTTTTACTGGTACAATCGCTAACTGTTGGAATTTTTCCACCAAGGTTGCCGCTTCCACATTTGAAGTCACAGAGACATCGGCTCGACGTGCCAATAGCTCCTGAAAATCCCTTGCCGGTGCTTCGATGACAATATGCTGCGCAGTTGGAAAGAACTCTTTGACCATCTTCTCTTGTACTGTGCCCAAGGTCGCCGCCACTTTCACGTCCGCTTTGTCAAAATCACTCCAATCAGAAAATTTCTCTAAATCTTTTTTCTGTACGACAGGAACAAAAGCCAGGTAAAAATATGGTTGACTGTAACCAGCGACTTTAGCTCGAGACATATTCAGTGAGGCACTCCCCGTAATATCATATTTATTGGCTGTAATACCGTTGACTAAGGTCTTCCAATCCGTAGCCACATACTCTATTTCCACGCCCAAATCTTTAGCCAATTCTGTCGTTACGTCGATATCAAATCCTCGATAACTGTTGGTCGCAGGATCTTTCATCGTCATTGGATTCCAATCGCCTGTGGTGCCAACCCGTAAAATCCCCTTATCAAGGATTTCCTGCAATCGACTTGTTTCCGCCATAACCTGACCAACAGACAATAAGCACATTCCAAGTGCTAAGATATATTTCTTCATTATATTAATCCCTAAGTTTATTAAGCTTAACGTCGGTTCATTTGATAACATAGCAGCTACAAAGGAATATTATTAGTCAATACAAGGTGTAATGTGACTTCTCGTTATTTATCGATTGTTTCCGCTCTACTCCTAACCGGCTGCTCAGACTATCAATGGGGCTGGTATGTATTGGATCCAACAACGTCACAAGGTCAAACGAACCTCAAGTTTCTCGTCGCTGGATTTAGCGATACGATTCAGGTTTCGTTGCTCAGTATGTTGCTGGCGATGACCTTAGGCTTCTTAGTTTCATTACCGGCACTCTCTCCACTAAAGCCTCTAAGAATGATTAATCGAGTCTACGTAGAATCGGTTCGCTCTATACCTGTGTTGGTACTACTGCTTTGGGTTTACTATGGAATGCCGACCTTGTTAGATGTCACTCTAAATCACTTCTGGGCGGGTGTTATCGCGCTTACTATTGCGGAAAGCGCATTTATGGCGGAAGTATTTAGAGGTGGGATTCAAGCGATAAATCGTGGACAACATGAAGCGGCCGAAGCGCTAGGTCTCAACTATTGGCAGAAAATGCGTTTCGTGATTCTTCCGCAAGCTTTTAGACAAATCCTACCTCCACTTGGCAATCAATTCGTTTATATTCTCAAAATGAGTTCACTGGTCAGTGTTATTGGTCTTAGCGATTTAACTCGTCGTGCCAATGAACTGGTGGTTAATGAGTACTTACCTTTAGAAATCTATACATTTCTGGTCATAGAATATTTAGTGCTGATACTGATTGTTTCACAAACAGTCCGTTGGTTAGAAAAGCGCATTCAAGTGCCAAGTCATTAGTAGTTAGACAAACAAAAAAGCCGCTAAAAATAGCGGCTTTCACATTGAGTTAGCGGTATTGGTTATTTTTTCTTAACCGGACGTTGCCAACCAGAAATTTTACGTTCTTTAGCTCGAGTGATGACTAACTCGCCTTCTGACACGTCTTTCGTCAACGTCGTTCCAGCACCAATCGTTGCACCATCTGCAATCGTTACAGGCGCCACCAGCTGACAGTCTGAACCCACAAACACATCATTACCGATAACTGTTTTGAATTTGTTTGCGCCATCGTAGTTACAAGTAATCACACCAGCACCGATATTTGTTCCCTGACCAATTTCAGCATCACCAAGGTACGTTAGGTGATTGGCTTTGGAACCTTCACCAATACGAGCGTTTTTCACTTCAACAAAATTGCCAACGTGCGCATCGTTACGCAGTTCTGCACCTGGGCGCAAACGGGTAAATGGACCAACCGTACACTCTTCACCTACCGTTGCACCTTCAATCACACTGTAAGGGCGAACAATGGTGTTGTCGTCGATTTCACAATCTTTAAGGACACAACCCGCACCGATAATGACGTTATCACCCAGTGAGACGTTACCTTCGATAATGACGTTAGCATCGATTTCACAGTCCATACCACATTGCAGCTCACCACGCAGATCAAATCGTGCTGGGTCACGCAGCATAACACCCTGCTCTAACAACTTACGAGCTTGCATAGATTGGAAAGCTCGCTCTAAACGAGCCAACTGTGCACGATCATTCACCCCTTCAACTTCGATAGGGTTTACAGGATGAACAGCTTCAACTGCACGACCTTCATCATGCGCAGCAGCAATAACGTCTGTAAGGTAGTATTCACCCTGAGCGTTGTTATTATTTAGCCCAGATAACCAACGCTTAAGATCACCACCAGTTGCTACCATTACACCGGTGTTGATCTCTTTAATTAGCTTCTGCTCTTCTGTTGCATCTTTCTGCTCAACAATCGCGACAACAGGACCGTTGCGACGAACAATTCGACCATACCCCATAGGGTTATCAAGCACGACCGTCAAAAGGGCAATACCTCCTGTTGGTTGAGCATCAAGTAGACTTTCAATGGTCTCTTCAGAGATAAGAGGGACATCACCGTAAAGAACTAAGATCTTTTCTTCATCTTCAAAGTGTGGAGAGGCTTGATCAACCGCATGCCCTGTCCCCAATTGCTCAGCTTGTAAGATCCAGTTAACTGACTCGCTTGCAAGCTCAGCCTGCATTTGATCGCCGCCATGGCCGTAAACCAAATGAATATTTTGCGCACCTAAACCGTTACAGGTATCTATAACGTGCTTGACCATTGGCTTACCAGCCAAGGTGTGCAGCACTTTAGGCTTATTAGAATACATGCGAGTACCTTTACCCGCTGCGAGAATGACCGCGCTAAATTTCATTGAGTTACCTGTTGGACGTAGTTCTAAATCTGAGGGGTATTTTAGACACTAATCGCTAATTAGTTAATTGATTAGGAAAAATTTACGTTAAAAAATAAGCAAAAAGGCGGTCTTACGACCGCCTTTATCACTTAAAACAACGTTGTCGATTAACGACGCTGTTTTGTCAGCTCGATAACTCGTAGCTGAGCAATGGCTTTAGCCAGTTCACTGGCCGCTTGAGCGAAGTCCATATCGCCATGCTGGTTCTGGATATTCTCCTCAGCACGACGTTTCGCTTCTTCTGCCTTCGCTGCGTCTAGCTCTTCACCACGGATAGCGGTATCAGCCAGTACAGTCGCTGTACCAGGCTGAACTTCTACCATACCACCAGAAACATAAATAATTTCTTCGTGGCCGTGCTGTTTAACAATACGCACCATACCAGGCTTTATAGCGGTCAGCAGCGGTGTGTGGCCGTGGAAAATACCAAGCTCACCTTCGCTACCGGTCACCTGAAACGTTTCAACTAGGCCAGAGAAGATTTTCTTCTCTGCGCTAACAACGTCTAGGTGAAAGGTTATTGCTGCCATATCGCCTCCTAGTTAGCCTTATAGCTTCTTCGCATTCTCGATAGCATCGTCAATCGTACCGCAGTACATGAACGCTTGCTCTGGAATGTCATCGTAATCACCAGCTAGTAGACCTTTGAAGCCACGTAGAGTCTCTTTAAGAGGTACGTAAACACCTGGGTCGCCAGTAAATACTTCCGCTACGTGGTAAGGCTGAGTTAGGAAACGCTCAATCTTACGTGCACGAGATACAACTTGCTTATCTGATTCAGATAGCTCGTCCATACCTAGAATCGCAATGATATCCTTCAGCTCTTTGTAGCGCTGTAGAGTAGACTGAACGCCACGAGCGATGTCGTAGTGCTCTTGACCAACTACTAGCGGGTCTAGCTGACGAGAAGTCGAATCTAGTGGGTCGATCGCTGGGTATAGACCCATTGCAGCGATGTTACGGTTAAGTACAACCGTTGCATCTAAGTGCGCGAACGTTGTTGCTGGAGACGGGTCAGTCAAGTCATCCGCTGGTACGTATACTGCCTGTACAGACGTGATAGAACCTTGCTTAGTTGACGTGATACGCTCCTGAAGAACACCCATCTCTTCTGCTAGAGTAGGCTGGTAACCTACCGCAGAAGGCATACGGCCTAGAAGTGCTGATACCTCAGTACCTGCTAGCGTGTAACGGTAGATGTTATCAACGAACAGTAGAACGTCACGACCTTCGTCACGGAAACGCTCTGCCATTGTTAGACCAGTCAGTGCAACACGTAGACGGTTGCCTGGTGGCTCGTTCATCTGGCCGTAAACCATCGCTACTTTTGATTCTTCTGGCTTCTCAACGTTTACAACGCCTGCTTCCTGCATTTCGAAGTAGAAGTCGTTACCCTCACGAGTACGCTCACCTACACCTGCGAATACAGATAGACCTGAGTGTTGTAGTGCGATGTTGTTGATAAGTTCCATCATGTTAACGGTCTTACCTACACCAGCACCACCGAATAGACCGATTTTACCACCCTTAGCGAATGGACAAACTAGGTCGATTACTTTAACGCCAGTTTCTAGTAGAGCAGTCTCGTTAGATTGCTCTTCGTAGCTTGGTGCTTCACGGTGAATAGAGTAAGACTCTTCTGCACCGATTTCACCACGCTCGTCAATCGCATCACCAAGTACGTTCATGATACGACCTAGGGTCTTAGTACCTACTGGTACTGAAATTGGAGCGCCAGTGTTTACAACTTCAACTCCACGACGTAAACCATCAGAGCTACCCATAACGATACAACGAACTACGCCACCGCCTAGCTGTTGTTGAACCTCAAGAACTAGACGCTCTTTTGATTCAGTAACGTTTAGAGCGTCATATACACTAGGTACTTCGCTCTGTGGGAACTCTACGTCGACTACCGCACCGATGATCTGTACGATCTTACCTGTAGCCATCGTTAATCCTCTAAACTATTTCGTTTTACCTATGCTTAAACCGCAGCTGCACCACCAACGATTTCAGACAGTTCTTGTGTAATCGCAGCCTGACGGGCTTTGTTGTACACAAGTTCTAAGTCTTCAATCAGGTTTGTTGCATTATCGGTTGCAGCCTTCATTGCAATCATTCGAGCCGCTTGCTCACAAGCAAGGTTCTCAACAACACCTTGGTATACCTGAGACTCTACGTAACGCACTAGAAGTGTATCGAGTAGAGGTTTTGGTTCAGGCTCATAGATGTAGTCCCATGAATGCTCACGCTGCATCTCTTTGCTGTCTGATTTAGGCAAAGGTAGCAATTGATCGATCGTTGGTTGTTGAACCATGGTGTTCACAAACTTGTTGAAAACAACATACAGACGGTCCAATTCACCTTCATCGTATTTCTTTAGCATTACGCTTACAGAACCGATTAAGTCTTCTAGGCTAGGTTGATCACCTAGGCCTGAAACTTGAGCAGCTACTTTAGCGCCACTGTTGTTGAAAAAGGATGTCGCTTTAGAACCAACAAGTGCTAGTTCAACTTCAGCACCTTTCTCTTTCCAAGCCTGCATATCGGTGATTGCTTTCTTGAACACGTTAATGTTCAAACCACCACACAGGCCACGGTCTGTAGAAACGATGATGTAACCAACTCGCTTCGCTTCGCGCTCTTCTAGGTACGGATGACGGTACTCTAGATTCGCGTTTGCTACGTGACCGATCACTTTACGCATTGTTTCAGCGTATGGACGAGAAGCTTCCATTGCGTCTTGACAACGACGCATTTTTGAAGCTGCTACCATTTCCATCGCTTTCGTAATTTTCTGCGTGCTTTTAACACTACCGATTTTATTACGTATCTCTTTTGCGCCGGCCATCGTTACTCTCCATTAGTTGGTGGCAGAGACTGCCACCGACCTATTACCAAGTTTGGGTTGCTACGAAGTCATCAGTCAGCTTCTTAAGCTGAGCTTCAACTTCATCGTTGTATGCACCCGTCTTGTCGATCTCAGCTGCGAAATCAGCGTATTGACCGCGAGCGTACGATAGTAGAGCCGATTCGAAATCTAGCAGTTTACTTAGTTCAACATCTGCTAAATAGCCACGCTCTGCAGCGAAGATTACTAGCGCTTGGTCAAATACAGACATTGGAGCGTACTGCTTCTGCTTCATTAGTTCTGTAACTTTTTGACCGTGGTCTAGCTGTTTCTTCGTAGCTTCATCAAGGTCAGAAGAGAACTGAGCAAACGCTGCTAGTTCACGGTACTGAGCTAGTGCAGTACGGATACCGCCTGATAGCTTCTTGATGATTTTCGTCTGCGCTGAACCACCTACACGAGATACTGAGATACCTGGGTCAACAGCTGGACGTACACCTGCGTTGAATAGCTCAGTTTGTAGGAAGATCTGACCATCGGTAATCGAGATTACGTTAGTCGGTACGAATGCTGAAACGTCACCTGCTTGAGTTTCAATGATAGGTAGAGCAGTTAAAGAACCAGTCTTACCTTTCACTTCACCGTTAGTGAAACGCTCTACATACGCTTCGTTTACACGAGCTGCACGCTCTAGTAGACGCGAGTGTAAGTAGAATACGTCACCTGGGAATGCCTCACGGCCTGGTGGACGTTTTAGTAGTAGAGAGATCTGACGGTAAGCTACCGCTTGCTTAGATAGATCATCATAAACAATCAGTGCATCTTCACCGCGATCGCGGAAGTATTCACCCATCGCACAACCTGCGTATGGCGCTAGGTATTGTAGCGCTGCAGATTCAGAAGCAGATGCAACAACAACGATAGTGTTAGCTAGCGCGCCGTGCTCTTCCAGTTTGCGAACCACGTTAGCAATAGTCGATGCTTTCTGACCGATTGCTACGTAGATTGAGAAAATACCAGAGTTTTTCTGGTTGATAATCGCATCGATCGCCATCGCTGTTTTACCAGTCTGACGGTCACCGATTACTAGCTCACGCTGACCACGACCGATTGGGATCATTGAGTCAACAGATTTGTAACCAGTTTGCACAGGTTGATCTACCGATTTACGGTCGATTACACCTGGTGCGATTACTTCTACAGGCGAAGACAGTTTCGCTTCGATTGGACCTTTACCATCAATTGGCTCACCTAGCGTGTTTACAACACGGCCAAGCAATTCAGGACCAACTGGTACTTCAAGAATACGTCCAGTACCTGTAACTTTCATGCCTTCCTTAAGGTCAGCATATGGACCCATTACTACCGCACCAACCGAGTCACGCTCAAGGTTAAGTGCTAGTGCATAACGGCCACCCGGTAATTCAATCATTTCACCTTGCATCACGTCCGCTAGGCCGTGAATGCGGATGATACCATCGCTTACCGATACGATAGTACCTTCGTTGCGAGCTTCACTAACAACATCGAATGACTCGATACGTTGTTTGATTAGATCGCTAATTTCCGTGGAATTAAGTTGCATGCTCCAATCCCCATTAAGACTGCAATGCATCGCTCAGGCGGTTCAAACGACCACGCGCTGAATTATCGATGACTAAGTCTCCGGCTCGAATTATAACCCCACCAAGTAGGGTCTCATCTACACTGCAATTCAGCTTTACTTTGCGCTCAAGGCGCTGCTCAAGTTTGCTGCTGATATTTGCAAGTTGTTCATCAGAAAGTTCAGATGCAGAAATAACTTCCACATCAATTTCCTTCTCATGCTCTTTTTTAAGAGCAATAAACTGCTTACATACATCAGGAAGGGCCGCTAGGCGACCATTCTCAGCCATTACCTTCAAAAGGTTCTGACCATGCGCATCAACTTGTTCGCCGCAAACTGCAACAAATATTTCAGCAAGTTTGTCTGCTGAAACAGAACCCGTTAAGAGCTCTTTCATTTGTTCGTTCTTAGCGACTTCAGCAGCAAAAGACAACATTTGACCCCATTGGTCTAGTTGGCCTTTATCTACCGCAAAGTCGAAGGCTGCTTTAGCATAGGGGCGTGCGATTGTAGTCAAATCAGACATATGCGCCCCCAGACTTAAAGTTTTGCAGTAATGTTGTCGAGAATATCTTTTTGCGCATCTTTATCGATAGCACGCTCAAGGATTTTCTCAGCACCAGCTACAGCCAGAGTTGCAACTTGTTTGCGCAGTTCATCACGCGCACGGTTGCGTTCGGCTTCAAGTTCAGCTTCTGCTTGAGTAAGGATTTTCTGACGTTCAGTCTGAGCTTCCTCACGAGCTTCATCTAGAATTTGAGCTTTACGCTTGTTCGCTTGCTCGATGATCTCAGTTGCTGTGCGCTTCGCTTCTTTCAACTGCTCAGAAGCGTTTGCTTGTGCTAGACCCAAGTCTTTAGCAGCACGTTCAGCTGCTTGTAGACCGTCAGCGATTTTCTTCTGACGTTCTTCAATCGCTTGCATCAATGGTGGCCATACATACTTCATGCAGAACCACACAAATAGTGCAAACGAGATTGCTTGACCTAGCAGAGTTGCGTTCATATTCACAACAGCTACCCCTTCTATTCGGACTTAGTGTTAATCAACGACAAACCGAAGTTTGCCCACAGTTAAAAGTGATTAACCTAGTTGACCAACGAATGGGTTCGCGAAAGTGAATAGAAGTGCGATTACGATACCGATCATAGGAACCGCATCAAGTAGACCAGCGATGATGAACATCTTAACTTGTAGCATAGGAGCCATTTCTGGTTGACGTGCAGCACCTTCAAGGAATTTACCGCCTAGAAGTGCGAAACCAATCGCTGTACCAAGAGAAGCAAGACCGACGATAATACCTACGGCGATTGCAGAAAAGCTCAGTAAAGTTTCCATTACTATCTCCAATTTATAGTTGTTGGCTAGTGCCCAAATAAAAAGCTTTTAAAATAAAATTAATGATCACTGTCTTCGTGTGCCATTGACAGGTAAACAATTGTCAACATCATGAACACGAAAGCCTGAATCGTAATAACCAAGATATGGAAGATTGCCCACGGTAGTGAACCCATCCATTGTAAGTACCATGGTAGCATTGCCGCACAAAGAATGAATACAACCTCACCTGCGAACATGTTACCGAATAGACGCATACCAAGTGATAGAGGTTTCGCTAGTAGCGATACAACTTCAATTAGTAGGTTAAACGGAATCATCACTGGGTGATTAAATGGATGTAAAGCAAGTTCTTTTGCGAATCCACCTAGACCTTTCACTTTGATGCTGTAGTAAATCATCAGAGCAAAAACGCCTAGAGCCATAGCCATGGTGATATTAACATCAGCTGACGGTACAACCTTAAGGTAAGGAATACCAAGCCAATGCTCTGCTGGGTAAGGTAAGAAGTCGATCGGAACTAAGTCCATCACGTTCATCAAAAATACCCAACAAAAGATAGTCAGTGCTAAAGGCGCGATCAGTGGGTTGCGTCCATGGAACGTGTCTTTGACGTTTTCCGCGACAAATTCAACGATCATTTCAACAAAACACTGAAGCTTACCCGGTACACCCGCTGTAGTTCTCTTCGCTACTTTGTAAAAAATTCCTAAGAAGATTAAACCAGTAAACCAAGAAAAAAACAGGCTATCGATATGTACGTTCCAGAAACTTGCTTCATCCGCTACCAATCCTAACTTAGCTAAAGAAAGGTTTGATAAGTGGTGGGCAATGTATCCGGATGACGTTAGCGCTTCACCTGGCGCAGCCATAACTCATCCTATTTTTTGTTGTTAATGAATAGCACTGGCGCACAGATATTAATACCTAGAGCCAGCAAATAGGTTAGCTTTAGGGGAACAAGTTCCACCTGCATATACATGTAGGCAACGGTAAAAAGAACCACCGTAATGAGGATTTTAAGTACTTCGCCCGTGTAGAAAGAGGCCGCGATACGCTTTGCAGCGCGAGCTCCGCTAAACATAAAAGCACACAGCGCAAATACCGCATTAGCAATAACAAATATGCCACCACCAATCAGCGCTGAAAGTCCCCATTCAGCATTCACAGCAACTGCCATTCCTGCTGCCAATAGTGTAACCGCGCTAAGCTGGATCATTAACAATTGCTTTGCAAGCTCTCGTCCTGGTCTAGCTAACGCAGCTACCATGTATTCGTACCTCTAGTAAAATCCACAGCTTAACTACCTCTGGGCTGGGAAATTGGCGAAAATTATACGGTGAGCCAAACTGATTGCAATTAAAACACCGCAAAAAGTTACAATTTTGTTTACAAACCGACAACTTTCGCACAAAAATTCGTTTTTTACATATATTGACTGAGATCAATTATCTCATTTAGCTTTCGAGCTTGGCAATTAGTTGCTCTAATTTGTGAGGTTCATCAAGACTAATCGTTACTTTCGACTTGCCGTTACTACCTCTCACAATTGCCACTTTACCACCAAGCATTTCACTCAATTTTTGTGACATTTGTTGTGCTTCAGAGTCTTGCGGCTCATTTTTCGCTTCAGGCTCTGGCTGTAAGCACTTTTTAACTAATTGCTCTGTCTGACGAACCGTCATTTTCTTCTTTGCGACCAGTTGAGCAATGTCTACTTGCTGCTCACCTTCTAGCGCCAACAAGGCTCTAGCATGCCCCATATCCAGTTGGCGGTTCGAAACCAAACTCTTTACGTCATTTTCGAGCTGATTTAGACGTAATAAGTTACTCACCGCAGCACGAGATTTGCCAATAACGTCCGCAACTTGCTGGTGAGTAAGATTAAACTCTTCCTGAAGACGATCTAATGCCACCGCTTCTTCGATAACATTCAGATCTTCGCGCTGAATATTTTCGATCAATGCCATTGCGATTGCTGCGCGATCGTCGACATTTTTCACCACACACGGCACTTGTTTTAAACCGGCTTTACGGGCAGCTCGCCAACGACGCTCACCAGCAATAATCTCGAATTTATCGCCTTGAACCTGACGCACAACGATAGGCTGAATAATTCCTTGAGACTCGATTGAAGCGGCGAGCTCTTCCAGAGCTTCTGGCTCCATCTCTTTACGTGGTTGATAAACGCCAGGTTTCAGGGAGTTAATATTCAAATCAGTCAGATTGCCATCCGATGAAAGCTCTTGGCTATGCAAGGCACTCATTTGCTTTTCGCGCGCTAGTGAGCTGGTTGAAAGCAGGGCATCAAGCCCTTTACCTAAACCACGTTTAGACATGAGACGGAATTCCTTTGGTTGTCGTTATGCAGGGACTTCTTCGCGGCGAAGCATCTCTCCCGCCAAGGCTAGGTAAGCTTTTGCGCCCGCAGAGTATTTGTCGTAATACATAGCAGGCTTACCATGACTTGGCGCTTCTGCTAAGCGAACATTGCGAGGAATAACAGTGCGGTACACCTTGTTGCCAAAGTGCTTTTTAAGTTGATCAGATACTTCGTTTGATAGCCTGTTGCGAGGGTCATACATAGTGCGCAACAACCCTTCAATTTTTAGATTCTCGTTAACAACAGCTGCCAACTTGCTAATCGTATCCATTAACGCGGTTAAACCTTCTAGTGCAAAATACTCACACTGCATTGGAACCAAAACCGAATCAGCGGCGGCCATAGCGTTGATTGTAAGAAGGTTTAGAGAAGGAGGACAATCGATAAAGATGAAATCATAGTTATCGCGAACTGATGCCAACGCATGCTTTAAACGAACTTCACGAGCAAAGACTTCCATCAGCTTGATTTCAGCGGCCGTCACATCGCCATTCGCAGCAATTAAGTCATAATTGCCCGAGGTTTTACGGCATACAACTTCGTCAAACGGAACTTCTTCAACTAAGAGTTCGTACGCAGTGGCATCGACCTGATACTTGTCGACGCCACTCGCCATCGTGGCATTGCCTTGCGGGTCGAGATCAATCACCAAGACCTTACGTTTGGTCGCGGCCATCGATGCGGCTAGGTTGATACATGTTGTTGTCTTACCAACCCCGCCTTTCTGGTTGGCGATTGCTACAATTTTTCCCACAATGAACCTCGCTTTTATTCCTTGCGCGATAAGATTACTAGATGACGCTCACCTTCCAATTGAGGAACGCTCAAAGCTTTGATGTCGGTCACAGAACACCACTCAGGTAGCTGTTCAATCTCACTCTGTGGTAATTGTCCTTTCAGAGCAAGAAAACACCCGCCATCCGTTTTTGGCAGATGATGACACCACTCAACCATATCGGTCATCGATGCAAATGCTCGGCTCAGTACAGCATCAAACAGCTCTTCAGGTTGATACTCTTCAACTCGACTTTGAACCGGAGTCACGTTTTCAATTTTAAGTTCATGCAGAACCTGCTTGATAAAGCGGATGCGCTTACCAAGGCTATCAAGTAGCACGAATTGTTTGTCTGGGTTCATTATCGACAAAGGAATGCCAGGCAAACCAGGGCCGGTACCTACGTCAACAAAGGAACTACCTTGTAAGTGAGTACTAACAACAATACTGTCCATAATATGCTTAATAAGCATCTCTTGTGGATCTCGAACAGATGTTAGGTTGTAAGCTTTGTTCCACTTGTTGAGCATTTCAACGTAGCCAACGAGCTGATCACGTTGCTGCTCTGAAACTTCAAGCGTCGTTTGAGCGATTAGCGAGTCGAGTTGAGTGCGTAATTGAGACATTACTCTTCCTCACCTTTTTTCAGCATGCCATGCTTTTTCAAATGAACCAGCAAAATCGAAATTGCCGCAGGCGTGATACCAGAAATACGAGAGGCAATGCCTAAGGTTTCTGGTTTGGCTTCGCTTAATTTAGCAACAACTTCATTAGATAAACCTTTAACAGAACGGTAATCAAGATCAACAGGAAGCTTAGTGTGCTCATGACGAAGAGATTTCTCAATCTCTTCTTGCTGACGTTTGATGTAGCCTTCGTACTTAACTTGAATTTCCACTTGTTCAGCAGCTTGTTGATCCTCAAGCGCCGGAGCGAACGCTTCCAATTCTGTCAGTTGCGAATAACTGATCTCTGGACGACGAAGAAGATCTTCACCACTCGCTTCACGAGCCATTGGTGTTTTCAAAAGATCATTAAGAGCATCAACACCTGTAGAATTAGGATTCATCCAAATCTCTTTTAGACGCTGACGTTCTGTCTCCATATTGTCGATTTTTTGGTTGAAGCGGGCCCAACGAACATCATCAATTAAACCTAAATCTCGAGCTTGGGCAGTCAAACGTAAATCCGCGTTATCTTCACGCAATAGCAGACGATATTCAGCACGAGAAGTGAACATACGGTAAGGTTCTTTCGTTCCCATCGTCGATAGGTCGTCAATAAGCACGCCCATGTATGCCTGATCACGACGAGGGCTCCAGCCTTCTTTGTCCTGACTGTACAAACTCGCGTTAAGACCAGCCATCAAGCCTTGTGCTGCCGCTTCTTCGTAGCCTGTCGTACCATTGATTTGGCCAGCAAAGAACAAACCATTAATAAATTTGGTTTCGTAAGTCTGTTTCAAATCACGAGGGTCAAAGAAATCATACTCAATAGCGTAGCCTGGGCGAACGATATGAGCATTTTCAAAACCTTTCATTGAACGAACAATTTGTACCTGAACATCAAATGGTAAACTTGTCGAAATACCATTTGGATACAACTCATGAGTATCAAGACCTTCAGGTTCGATAAAGATTTGGTGGCTGTTCTTATCGGCAAAACGCATCACTTTGTCTTCAATTGAAGGGCAGTAACGAGGTCCAATACCTTCAATAACACCAGCGTACATTGGGCTGCGATCTAGGTTATTACGAATAACGTCGTGCGTCTGTTCGTTAGTATGCGTGATGTAACATGGGATCTGACGTGGATGCTGCGAGCGATTCCCCATGAATGAGAAAACAGGCGCAGGGTTATCACCATGCTGAACTTCTAACTCTGAAAAATCGACACTACGGGCATCAATACGTGGAGGTGTCCCCGTTTTTAGTCGGTCTACTCGGAATGGCATTTCACGAAGACGATCAGCAAGGGCGATCGATGGTGGATCTCCAGCACGACCACCTGACGAACTTTCCATACCGATGTGGATCTTACCACCGAGGAATGTTCCTACTGTCAGCACAACCGCTTTGGCTTGAAAGCGAAGACCCATTTGTGTCACGACACCGACCACTTGATCCTGTTCTACGATCAGATCATCAACCGACTGTTGGAACAACGTCAAATTTGGTGCATTTTCGAGTGTGCGACGGACGTACGCTTTGTATAACGCGCGGTCTGCTTGAGCGCGAGTTGCACGTACCGCAGGGCCTTTAGATGCGTTAAGTGTTCTAAATTGAATACCCGCATGATCGATCGCTTCGGCCATTAGGCCACCCATAGCATCAACCTCTTTCACTAAGTGGCCTTTACCGATGCCACCAATCGCTGGGTTACATGACATTTGGCCAAGTGTATCGATGTTGTGCGTGAGTAAAAGCGTCTTTTGCCCAGTACGAGCAGATGCGAGTGCGGCTTCCGTTCCTGCGTGACCGCCACCCACAACAATGACGTCAAATTTTTCGTGATAAAGCATGAACCGACCTCAGATATTCAATAGAGAGTTGGATAGAGAAAAAGAGCGCTATTCTACCTTCTTTCAACGAGAGAGAAAATGCTTTTGACTCTTTTCATACAAAGGAGCAAATCACTTATATATATAAGATCTATATATATGATCTTTTATTAGATCTATTATTAAGATCGGCCTCTTCTGTGGATAACTCAAAAATGATCAACAAGATCATGGATCTTATTTGGATCATATCATGTGATCTTACCTTGATCAGATCGAGGATTAGCTGGGATCAAAAATGATGGTTATTCACAGGGGTAAAAAAGGATCAGAGTTGTTATTGGGATAACTATAGGTTAATCACCGGATAGATCTAACTTTATCCACAGCCTGAGCGGCTAAAATATGAGCAAACAGTACACGGGGAAGTAAGAAAAGTTATTCACAAAGCAGTAGTAGATAGGAAAAGTGGCCTTGAGAATGGCCACTTTGTTAGCGATTAGAGTTGCGGAATTAGCTCATTCAGCCATTCTTCTGCTGCATCTTCAGGCACATCATGACTGAGTACATCGATGGTTAAACAATCAGTAATAGCCGTTGCGCCTATGTCTTCAAGAAGTTGGTGGGCATGCAAACCTGCGGCACAGAAGGTGTCATAACTTGAGTCCCCAATCGCGATTGTCGCAAACTTCACTTCACTCATTTTAGGTGGGGTATCTTGTAGCGCTTGAATAAATGGACGGATATTATCTGGATATTCACCCGCACCATGAGTCGACGTGATAATCAGCCAAGTACCTTGATTCTCTATCTCAGATAGCTCAGGTTGGTTATGGACCTGAGTTTCGAAGCCATTCTCAACTAAGATATCACTGAGGTGGTCACCTACGTATTCTGCGCCACCTAGCGTGCTGCCTGTAATAATATGGATCATGAATGTTCCTTTTTAATGACGAAAAACGCGGCTGGTGGAGCCGCGCTTGATGTTATTTACCGATACAGAAAGAAGAGAAAATACGACCGAGTAGGTCATCAGAACTAAACTCGCCAGTGATCTCTCTGAGATGCTGCTGGGTGATGCGTAGCTCTTCAGCTAAGATTTCTCCGGCCATGTAACCCTCTAGTTGCTGCTGGCCTATATCTAAGTGTTCAGCGGCTCTGTCTAGTGCTTCTAGGTGGCGACGTCGAGCCATAAAGCCTCCCTCATGCCCACCAGCAAAGCCCATACACTCTTTGAGGTGTGTGCGCAGAGATTCAACACCCGCTCCTGTTTTGGCTGATAGACGAATAAGAGTAGGATCATTGACATGACATATACCCAGCTCCTCACCCGTTTGATCGGCTTTATTGCGGATCACCGTCATACCAATATTGCTTGGTAAACGATCGACAAAATCTGGCCAGATCTCGATCGGATCGGTGGCATCGGTTGTCGTACCATCCACCATAAACAGTACGCGGTCAGCTTGACTAATCTCTTCCCATGCTCGTTCGATACCGATTTTCTCTACCTCATCAGATGCGTCACGTAGACCTGCTGTATCGATGATATGAAGAGGCATACCATCGATATGAATGTGCTCTCGAAGCACGTCACGCGTCGTACCGGCAATGTCCGTTACGATGGCGGATTCTTTACCTGAGAGTGCATTGAGTAAGCTTGATTTCCCCGCATTTGGTCGGCCTGCAATGACAACTTTCATCCCTTCGCGCATGATCGCACCTTGATTGGCTTCTTTACGGACCGCAGCAAGATTGTCGATAATCGTTTGTAAGTCGGCAGCAACTTTGCCATCAGCTAAGAAGTCGATCTCTTCTTCTGGGAAGTCAATTGCAGCCTCAACATAGATACGCAAGTGAATCAAAGATTCAACTAATGTGTTGATTCGTGATGAGAATGCGCCTTGAAGCGACTGTAACGCTGATTTTGCTGCTTCTTCTGAACTTGCATCAATAAGGTCAGCGATGGCTTCTGCTTGTGCTAGGTCTAGCTTATCGTTGAGAAAGGCGCGTTCAGAGAACTCACCAGGACGTGCTGTTCGTATCCCTGATATTTTTAGGATACGTTTGATCAGCATATCCATAACGACTGGTCCACCATGCCCCTGAAGTTCTAATACATCTTCTCCGGTAAACGAGTGGGGATTTGGGAAAAACAGCGCAATACCTTGATCAAGTTGGCTACCATCTTCGGCGGTAAATGGCAGGTATTCCGCGTATCGAGGACGAAGTTCTTTGCCGGTAATTTCCAGCGCAACCTTTGATGCCAATGGGCCGGATACTCGAATAATGCCGACGCCACCACGACCAGGGGCGGTTGCTTGAGCAACAATGGTATCAGTTGTCATAAATGTGCCTGTCTTATTTGTATGCCGATAGTGGCAAATCATGTTTAGCTGAATTGTAATCAGCTCAAATAAAAAAGGCGACCTTTAGGTCGCCTTTCACAGTTAATTCCGCTTAAAGGTTACTTAGAGTGTAAGCCTTTTTTCTCCAGCGCTTTGTAAATTAGCGACTGTTGAATTAGCGTTACTACGTTCGATACTAGCCAGTAAAGAACCAAACCTGATGGGAAGAACAGGAAGAAGAAGGTAAACATAACCGGCATGAAGGTCATGATCTTCTGCTGCATCGGATCCGTTACTGTGGTTGGGCTCATCTTCTGAATCATGAACATAGATGCACCCATCAGCAGTGGCAAGATGTAGTACGGGTCTTGGGCTGAAAGGTCTGTGATCCAACCAAAGAATGGTGAATGACGTAGCTCTACAGATTCCATTAGCGCCCAGTACAGTGCAATGAAGATTGGCATTTGTAGAATAAGAGGTAAACAGCCACCAAGTGGGTTCACTTTCTCTTTCTTATACAGTTCCATCATCTCTTGGCTCATACGCTGACGGTCATCACCAATGCGTTCACGCATTGCTTGCAGCTTAGGCTGAAGCATACGCATTTTCGCCATAGACGTGTATTGTGCTTTAGTTAGTGGATACATCGCACCACGAACAATAAACGTCAAACAGATGATTGCGACACCCCAGTTACCAACAAAGCTTTGGATAAATGAAAGTAATGAGTGTAGTGGTTTAGCAATAAACCATAGCCAACCGTAATCCACTACTAGATCTAGATTTGGTGCAACTTCAGCCATCTGGTCTTGAAGTTTAGGACCAACCCAAAGTGTTGCTTTAAGGTTAGCACTGTCACCATCTGCAATCGTTTTGTTCGGCATGCGCACACCGATGTCACCAAGATTACCGATTACACGTGTGTAAAGGTTAGTACCTGGCTCATTGCGTGGAATCCATGCTGATGCGAAGTAGTGTTGAATCATGGCTGCCCAACCTTGGCCGTCAACTAGGTTGAGAGACAGGTTGCGATCTTGCATATCTTCGAAGCTGTACTTCTTGTAACGAGTATCTTCTGTTGAGTACGCACCACCACGGTATGTTGGCATTGTGATGCTGCCACCAGCGTCAAGTAGATTTTGACGTAGGTGAGCGTACATACCGAATGTCGCATTGTTGCCTGACTTGTTGACGATATCGTATTCAACGTCAACAGCGTAGCTGCCACGTTTAACAATGAACGTCTTCGTGTACTCAAGGCCATTGGCAGTAAATGTCATTGGGACGCGTAGTTCGTCCTGGCCATCAGTTAGAGCGAAGCTATCACCGTTTACTGCGTATAGAGGGCGGTTAGTGCTGCTAAGGTCGATACCTTGAGGACCAACTAGACCACTCTGAGCAATGAACTGGTGTCCTGGCTCGTTTTTAAGCAGTACGAATGGATCCGATGAATCCAACTCGTTTGAGTATTGGTTAAGGTCTGCCTGAATAACATCACCACCAACCGTATCAATCGACAGAGTCAATACATCAGTTGTCACGGTAATCATTTTAGCAGAAGCTTGCTGCGCTGGAGCTGGATCTAGCTCGTCCGCAAAAGATGGTGCAGGTAGAGTACTGCTTGATTGAGCCTGCTCAACCGGCTGAGGCGTTGGATTCTTTGCAACTTGCCATTGCTGGAACAATAAGAAAGAAACCAGTGCTAGCGCGATTAACAGGATATTACGTTGAGAATCCATCGTTATTTATCTCTGTCTTGTTTTTGGACTGGTGGAACGGGGTCATACCCCCCTTCATTCAAAGGATGGCATTTTAATAGACGTTTGCTTGATAACCAACACCCTTTTACAAAACCGTGAGCTTTCAACGCTTCAATGGCATAAGTAGAACAGGTTGGAGTAAAACGACAACGCGGTCCAATAAGCGGACTAATTAGGCCTTGATAGAGACGGACAAATCCGATCGCTAACCACGTGAAGGGCGAGACAGACGCTGCCATAACTTATCAAATAGTTTGAATATTTCTTCATTGCTCAAATCTTGCGCGCTTTTCTTGGCAATAACAACAAAATCTTTGTTAGCAAGTTGATGTTGATTGTTACGAAAGCTTTCACGAGCAAGGCGCTTAAAACGGTTACGACCTACTGCGGTTTTGATCTGTTTCTTGGGAACGGCTAAACCTAGTCGAGGATGAGATAGGCTATTTTTACGAGCAATGATGGTGAAATGAGGTGAGCCAGCTCGATGAGCTTGCTGAAAGACATTTTGATAATGCTCGGGAGTTAACAAACGTAACTCCCGATTGAACGTGTACGTATTCAAAATAAACTAATGATTATTTTGATAGGCGCGCACGGCCTTTAGCACGACGTGCATTAATTACTTTACGACCGTTCTTAGTTGCCATGCGAGCACGGAAACCGTGAGTACGCTTGCGCTTTAGAACTGTAGGTTGAAAAGTGCGTTTCATGATAATTACCTTTACTGATCAGTAGTTTTAGGTCAATGTTAACCCGGCGTGGGCGCTTAACGTCTTCTTTATATATAAAGAGGACTAACCGACGCCTCTCAACAAAGAGGCGGAATTGTAATCACAGTCACACAAAGTGTCAATCTCTGTGCGAGTGCTAAATTCCGGCCGAGCGATTATACGTAGTGTGAGCAAAATCTCAAGGATCGATCGATCCTTGTTGATGATCTTTACTCAGCGCCTACCTGTCGTAGGAACTTTTGCAAACGAGGATCTTGTGGATTAGTGAAAATATCCTGTGGAGAACCTTGCTCAACAATTGTTCCTTCCGCCATAAAGATCACTCTATCAGCGACCTCTCTAGCAAATTGCATTTCGTGTGTCACCACCAACATAGTCTGGTGTTTTGTCGCTAAGTCCTTCATTAAATTAAGAACTTCGCCAACCCATTCGGGATCAAGTGCTGATGTTGGTTCATCAAATAGCAGCAGCTCTGGTTGAAGTGCCATAGCTCGACCAATACCCACACGCTGTTGTTGGCCCCCTGAAAGCGCAGCTGGATAACTATCGCCTTTATCGCCTAGGCCGATATCATCGAGAATCTGCTGAGCGCGCTGTAGTGCATCACTCTTCTTCCAACCGCGCACGGTAACTAAGCCTTCAGCAATGTTCTGTCTCGCTGTCATATGCGCGAATAGGGCATAGTTTTGGAATACGAAGCCTGTTTTACGTCTCAGAGCCAATACTTCTGATTTAGAGTGTTTTTCAGCGTTGACGCTGACGTCATCGATGGTAATGATGCCTTTGTCCGCATTCTCTAAAAAGTTTACAGTGCGCAAAAGAGTCGATTTTCCAGTGCCACTCGAGCCGATAATGACAATGATCTCACCCCGGTTGATCTCAATATCAATGCCTTTTAATACTTGTGTATCACCAAAGCTTTTATGGATGTTCTCTAATTTGATCATCTTACGTATGCCTTATTCAGTTTAGCTTCAGCCCAGATTTGAATACGAGTCAGGATAACCACGACACCCCAGTAGATTAGCGCTACCGCCAAGAAGGCTTCAAAAAATCGGAAACTCGATGAGGCTTCCATTTGCGCCTTAGCCATGATTTCAGCCACACCTAAGGTAAAAGCAAGCGAGGTTGATTTAATCATATCGATGAAGTAGTTCATTAGTGATGGTAGTGCTACGCGTGTCGCTTGCGGTAGGATGATACGGCGCATCGCTTGAGTCGTCGTCATGCCGACTGACAAGCTAGCTTCCATCTGACTGCGATCGATACCAATGATGGCTGCTCGAATGCTTTCGGCCATATATGCAGCGAAGTGTAAAGTTAAGCCGATGACCGCTGCACTAAATGCATCTAACCCAACTAACCATGGGAAGACTTGAGGTAATCCGTAGTAGAGCAGAAACAACTGCACCAATAGAGGCGTACCGCGGAAGAAGCTAATATAAAGCTGGCTCAGTTGATCGAGAACCGGGATGCGAAACACGCGAATATTGGCCAGAATCACGGCAAGGAACAGTGAAAATACCAGTCCCCATGTCGCCATTTCCATGGTTGTGCCTAAATACTTAAGCAGTATCGGCATCAGATCCAGCATGTAATTAAAATCGAATCCCATAAACGTGTCCCATTGATTAAATAAATGACGGCATTAGAAAAGCAAAACCCACTGCAAATGAAGGGAGGCAGTGGGTTAAGGTGTCCTATCTCAGATGAGATAGAGAGTATACAGGCTTACTGAGTAATGTCAGCGCCGAACCATTTTTGAGAGATTTTCTCTAGAGTACCGTCAGCACGCATTGCTGCAAGCGCTTGGTTTACTTCAGCTTGAAGCTTTTCACCCTTTTCGTTATTAACGAATGGCCAAGCGTTTTGAATGGTTTCGAATGGTTGGCCAGCAAGTTCTAGCGGCAGGCCTGTTTTCTTGATCAGTTCAAGTGCTGACAAGCGATCCATGATAAACGCATCAGCGCGACCTAAAGCAACATCGTGTTCGATACCTGTATCGTAAGTTTTGATGTTGATCTTGCCATCTTTATCGTAAGCACGCAGCAATTGCTCAAAGTTTGAACCAAGATTTACTGCTACTGTTTTACCCGCAAGGTCTTCGATGCCCTTAATGCTATCGTTACCTTTGCGAATGGTGATTTGAGCACCGTCTACCACGTATGGGTCAGCAAAAAGGTATTTTGCTTTACGTGCATCAGTCATAGTGATTTGGTTAGAGATAGTATCAATGCGCCCCGTCTCTAGCAGACCAAATAGACCAGAAAAGTTAGCTGTTACATATTCTACGTTGTAGTCGTTGCGTTTGCCGATTTCATCCCATAGATCGACTTCAAAGCCTTGTAACTTATCTTGCTGAACAAAGGTAAACGGGAAGTAACGACCCGACATGCCAACTTTTACTTCAGTAGCAGCTTGTACAGTAGCCGCAGAAAGCGCGATAGCTGCAACGGCAGCCTTAATCCAGTTTTTCATTTTACAACTCCACATGATTATGGGGATAAATACTACTGTCAGTTTAGATGAATAGATAAATAACCAAGAGAAATAAACTAGAAACTAGAGTAATAAGCTGTCTGTTTTTCCATCAGTGGTGGAAATTATTGGTGAATAAAGACACAAATCCGCATGAAATCAAGCGAAGAGAAAACGCTTAATTCACAGACTTATCACCAACCCAAAGATCAAGCCAATATTGGAGATATGTGGATCAATGTGTGAGTAAAAATGGGGCAGGTTGTGAGGATCCATCGAATAATGTCGAAAATATTGTGAATAACTTGGATCTTATTCACTGGATCGTCGATCATTTGCTGGCGATCTTGGTTATCAACAGGTAAAATTGCCAATCTTTTCAGATCAATTACTTCGAGTGGGGGCACCGTGTCATCTTCGCTTTGGTTGCAATGTTTGCAACAGCTTCAAGAAGAGCTACCAGCAACTGAATTCAGCATGTGGGTTCGTCCGTTACAAGCGGAGCTCAATGACAATACGCTCACTTTATTTGCCCCAAACCGTTTCGTATTGGACTGGGTACGTGACAAATATCTAAACAACATTAATCGTCTGTTGCAGGAATACTGTGGTAACGACGTACCAAGCCTACGTTTTGAGGTAGGTAGCCGTCGTGTGGCAGCGCCGACCCCTGCACCGAAACGTACACCTGCGGATGTGGCGGCAGAATCCTCTGCTCCTGCGCAACTTCAAGCACGTAAACCTGTTCATAAAACTTGGGATGATGACGCTCAAGCGATTGCTGACATCAACCATCGCTCAAACGTTAACCCAAAACATAAGTTCACCAACTTTGTTGAAGGTAAATCGAACCAGTTAGGTTTAGCGGCTGCGCGTCAGGTGTCTGATAATCCTGGCTCAGCGTACAATCCGCTATTTTTATATGGTGGTACAGGTTTAGGTAAAACACACTTATTGCATGCGGTAGGCAACGCGATTGTTGATAACAAGCCCAATGCAAAAGTCGTTTACATGCACTCTGAGCGTTTTGTTCAAGATATGGTTAAGGCGCTCCAAAATAACGCGATTGAAGAGTTCAAGCGCTATTACCGCAGTGTCGATGCACTTCTTATCGATGACATTCAGTTCTTTGCCAATAAAGAGCGCTCACAAGAAGAATTTTTCCATACCTTCAATGCCTTACTGGAAGGTAACCAACAGATCATTTTGACATCTGACCGCTATCCGAAAGAGATCAGTGGTGTAGAAGATCGTCTTAAATCGCGTTTTGGTTGGGGTCTAACGGTTGCGATCGAACCACCTGAGCTAGAAACTCGCGTCGCGATCTTGATGAAAAAAGCGGAAGATCACCAGATTCACCTCGCTGACGAGGTTGCTTTCTTTATTGCTAAGCGTTTACGTTCTAATGTTCGTGAGCTGGAAGGGGCATTGAATCGCGTTATTGCAAACGCCAACTTTACCGGTCGTCCAATTACTATCGACTTTGTTCGTGAAGCGCTTAGAGATTTGCTAGCGTTACAAGAGAAGTTAGTTACCATTGATAATATTCAAAAAACGGTAGCTGAATACTACAAGATTAAAGTCGCGGATCTGTTATCTAAGCGCCGTTCTCGTTCTGTTGCGCGCCCGCGCCAACTTGCTATGGCTCTTGCGAAAGAGCTGACTAACCACAGTTTGCCAGAAATTGGTGATGCATTTGGCGGTCGTGATCATACGACTGTACTTCATGCATGTCGTAAGATTGAGCAACTGCGTGAAGAGAGCCACGATATTAAAGAAGATTACTCGAATTTGATTCGTACCCTTTCTTCTTAATTCGCAGTATCCTTAGCAACGAAATAACCAACGAATTCGGATAAGAGCATCCTATGAAATTTTCCATTGAGCGTAGCCACCTGCTTAAACCTCTTCAACAAGTCTCAGGTGCGTTAGGTGGTCGACCAACATTGCCAATTTTGGGCAACCTACTGTTAAAGGTAGAAGATAACGTGCTATCGATGACGGCGACGGATCTTGAAGTTGAGCTGATTAGCCGTGTGACATTGGAAGGTGAATTCGAAGCTGGCAGCATTACCGTTCCTTCTCGTAAGTTCCTCGATATCTGCCGTGGTCTTCCTGATGACTCGGTGATTACTTTTGTGTTGGAAGGTGATCGCGTTCAGGTTCGTTCTGGGCGTAGCCGTTTTTCGCTATCCACACTTCCTGCGAATGATTTTCCAAATATTGAAGATTGGCAAAGTGAAGTTGAGGTATCACTGACTCAAGCTGAGTTGCGTGGTTTAGTGGAAAAAACGCAGTTTTCTATGGCAAACCAAGATGTGCGTTACTACCTCAATGGTATGTTGTTTGAAATCGATGGTACCACCTTACGCAGTGTTGCGACGGATGGCCATCGTATGGCGGTATCACAAGTTCAGCTAAGTGCTGATTTTGCACAAAAACAGATTATAGTACCGCGTAAAGGTGTACTGGAGCTGGTTAAATTACTCGATGCACCTGAGCAGCCTGTTGTTTTGCAGATCGGTAGCTCTAATGTTCGTGCAGAGGTGAATAACTACGTATTTACTTCGAAGCTCGTTGATGGTCGTTTCCCTGATTACCGACGCGTAATGCCACAGAGTACGACCAAAACACTTGAAGCAGGCTGCGATGAGCTACGTCAAGCTTTCTCTCGTGCTGCTATTCTATCGAACGAAAAATTCCGTGGTGTTCGAGTGAATCTTGCTGATGCGGAAATGCGTATTACCGCGAACAACCCAGAACAAGAAGAAGCTGAAGAGATGTTAGATGTCAGTTTTGAAGGTGAACCTATCGAGATTGGTTTTAACGTGAGCTACGTTCTCGATGTGCTTAATACAATTCGTTGTGAGAAAGTACGAGTGTCAATGTCGGATGCCAACGCCAGTGCGTTGATTGAAAATGCCGATGATGACAGTGCGATGTACGTGGTAATGCCAATTCGACTCTAGCATGCCGCTTTCACGTCTTATTATTCAGCAATTTCGAAACATTAAAGCCTGTGATATTGAACTATCAGCAGGCTTTAACTTTCTTATTGGGCCCAATGGAAGTGGCAAAACTAGCATTCTCGAGGCCATCTACCTGCTTGGGCATGGTCGCTCTTTTAAGAGTTCTCTGACAGGCAGAGTGATTCAAAATGACTGCAATGAGCTGTTTGTTCATGGGCGTTTTTTGAACTCGGATCAATTTGAGCTACCAATTGGCATTAATAAGCAGCGTGACGGCTCAACAGAGGTTAAAATAGGCGGTCAGTCTGGACAAAAGTTGGCACAACTGGCACAAGTATTACCTCTGCAGTTGATCCACCCTGAAGGGTTTGATTTGCTGACCGATGGTCCTAAACATCGCCGTGCATTTATTGACTGGGGTGTGTTTCATACCGAGTCTGCATTTTATGATGCATGGGGTCGTTTCAAGCGTCTCAACAAGCAAAGAAATGCGTTATTAAAAACAGCAACCAGTTATCGAGAGCTGAGTTACTGGGATCAAGAAATGGCTCGTTTGGCTGAGAATATTAGTCAGTGGCGTGCGACATATGTCGAGCAAATGAGGGTAAAGGCTGAAGAAATTTGTCAGACATTCTTACCCGAATTTGAGATTCAACTGAAGTATTATCGTGGATGGGATAAAGAGACGCCATACCAAGATATACTGGAAAAAAATTTCGAGCGTGATCAAGCATTAGGGTACACATTTAGTGGTCCTAATAAAGCGGATTTACGCATCAAAGTGAATGGCACACCTGTTGAGGATGTACTGTCACGTGGTCAGTTAAAGTTAATGGTTTGTGCATTGCGTGTGGCTCAGGGACAACATCTTACTGAAATGACTGGCAAGCAATGTATCTACTTAATTGATGACTTTGCATCTGAATTAGATAGCCAACGTCGTAAGCGCCTAGCGGATTGCTTGAAAGCGACGGGGGCTCAAGTTTTTGTAAGCTCTATTACTGACAGTCAAATTGCAGATATGCAAGACGAAAATGGCAGGATGTTCCATGTGGAACATGGCACAATAGAGCAAAATAAATAGCGGAAGAAAACTCATGTCTGAAAATTACGATTCATCGAGTATTAAGGTACTAAAGGGTCTGGATGCGGTTCGTAAGCGTCCTGGTATGTACATCGGCGACACGGATGATGGCACCGGTCTGCACCACATGGTTTTCGAGGTGGTGGATAACTCAATTGATGAAGCGTTAGCAGGTCACTGTAAAGACATCATTGTGACAATTCATGAGGATAACTCAGTTTCTGTAAGCGATGATGGTCGTGGTATTCCGACAGAATTGCACCCAGAAGAGAAAGTCTCTGCGGCTGAAGTTATCATGACAGTACTTCATGCTGGTGGTAAGTTCGATGATAACTCGTACAAAGTTTCGGGTGGTCTACACGGTGTAGGTGTTTCAGTAGTAAACGCCTTGTCTGAAAAAGTAACGCTAACGATTCATCGTGGCGGTCATATCCATACGCAAACCTATCGTCATGGTGAGCCTGAAGCGCCACTAGCAGTGATTGGTGATTCAGATAAAACGGGTACGAAGATCCGTTTCTGGCCGAGTGCAGAGACTTTTACTAACACGGAATTCCACTACGATATTCTCGCTAAGCGTCTACGTGAACTGTCTTTCCTAAACTCAGGTGTCTCGATTAAATTGATCGACGAGCGAGAAGAAGATAAGAGTGACCACTTCATGTTTGAAGGTGGTATCCAAGCATTCGTTGAACATCTTAACACCAACAAAACCCCAATCATTGACAAGATCTTCCACTTCGACTTCGAACGTGAAGATGGCATTGCTGTTGAAGTTGCGATGCAGTGGAACGATGGTTTCCAAGAGAATATCTACTGTTTCACCAATAACATTCCTCAGCGTGATGGTGGTACGCACTTGGCCGGCTTCCGTGCGGCATTGACTCGTACCCTGAACACTTTCATGGACAAAGAAGGCTTCTCTAAGAAGGCAAAAACAGCGACATCGGGAGATGATGCTCGTGAAGGTCTAACCGCTGTTGTATCTGTTAAAGTTCCAGATCCGAAATTCTCTAGCCAAACTAAAGACAAACTGGTCTCTTCTGAAGTGAAGTCTGCGGTAGAGTCTGCAATGGGTGAAAAACTGTCTGAGTTCCTAGTTGAGAACCCAACAGAAGCGAAGATGGTTTGTTCTAAAATTATCGATGCGGCACGTGCTCGTGAAGCGGCGCGTAAAGCTCGTGAAATGACTCGTCGTAAAGGCGCGTTAGACCTAGCGGGCCTACCTGGTAAACTGGCAGACTGTCAGGAAAAAGATCCAGCGCTGTCTGAACTCTACATAGTGGAGGGTGACTCGGCAGGCGGCTCCGCAAAACAAGGCCGTAACCGTAAGAATCAGGCTATCCTACCGCTTAAAGGTAAGATCCTGAACGTTGAGAAAGCACGTTTCGACAAAATGCTTTCTTCTCAAGAGGTTGCAACGCTTATTACCGCTCTTGGCTGTGGTATCGGTCGTGACGAGTACAACCCAGATAAACTGCGTTACCACAACATCATCATCATGACCGATGCTGACGTCGATGGTTCGCACATTCGTACGCTTCTATTGACCTTCTTCTACCGTCAAATGCCTGAACTCATTGAGCGTGGCTACGTGTACATTGCTCAGCCACCGCTATACAAAGTGAAGAAAGGCAAGCAAGAGCAGTACATTAAAGACGAAGATGCGATGAACCAGTATCAAGTGGCACTGGCTCTAGATAGCGCATCTCTACATGTGAATGCACAAGCACCAGCATTGTCTGGTGAAGCATTAGAGAAGTTAGTTCAGCAGTACAATGCGGGTATTAAGCTGGTGGATCGTATGAGCCGTCGCTACCCACGCGCACTGGTGCATGAGCTTATCTACGTACCACGTTTAACGGCAGAGCAATGTAATGACTCTGCTGCTGTCGAAGCTTGGACGAAAACTCTCGTTGAGCAGTTGAACGCGAAAGAAGTCGGTGCTAGCCAATACAGCTTCGAAGTGGAACAGCATGCAGAGCTTGGTCTAAGCCTACCTAAGATCATTGTACGTACTCATGGTGTGACGCACGAACATGTACTCAGCATTGATCTGCTTAACTCGAAAGAGTTCGGAAAACTTGCGACGCTGTCTGAAGCATTAGACGGTCTAATTGAAGAGGGCGCTTACATCAAACGTGGTGAGCGTACTCAGCCTGTTGTTAGCTTTGTTGAGGCTTTAGAGTGGTTAATTAAAGAATCTCGTCGTGGTCTTAGCCTACAGCGTTACAAAGGTCTAGGTGAGATGAACCCAGATCAGCTTTGGGAAACCACAATGGATCCAGAAACGCGCCGTATGATGCAAGTAACGATTGAAGATGCCGTAGGTGCTGACCAATTGTTCACGACTCTAATGGGTGACCAAGTTGAGCCGCGTCGTAACTTCATCGAAGAGAATGCACTGAAAGTAGCTAATTTGGATGTATAAAGTTCCTAGTGACTAGCAGTGAGTCCCTAGAAAAAGCGCAGGTCGAAAGATTTGCGCTTTTTTACTTTTATCCCTTGAAACTCATTTACCCCAACCACATATCTATGGTTGAAGAGGAAAGCTGTCTTGCTCAAAAGAGAAGAAACAGAACCTCTGGACCGCTGATAAGGTATCGCTCAAGAGAGGATGACCTTAAAGGCACACAATTTAAAACTTGATTCGTTGCTATGTCCCCGTGCTTAGACCTAACAGAGGCAGCCAGAGGAATAGTCAATGAGTCCCTTAGTCGGCAAGGCTACGATCATAGTATCGAACCACGCAAACTCACGACTAAGACTATTGCTTACTAAAAGGATAGCACTATGAGAACTGTAGATTTCACTCCACTATACCGCAATGCAATTGGCTTCGATCGTCTGTTCAACATGATGGAAGCGAACTCTTCGAAGAACTCTTCAGGTGGTTACCCTCCATACAACATTGAGCAGCAAGACGATAATCACTACCGTATTACTATGGCTGTGGCGGGCTTTGCTGAAGATCAGTTAGATTTAACTCAAAATGACAACATGCTGATCGTCAAAGGCGAGCGTAAAACCGAAGAAGAGAAAAAATACGTTTATCAAGGTATTGCAGAGCGCGATTTCGAGCGTAAGTTCCAGCTAGCAGACTATGTAAAAGTTGTCGGAGCGAGCATGGAAAATGGTCTTCTCCACATTGATCTTGAACGCGAAATCCCTGAAGCGATGCAACCACGTAAGATTGCTATCAATGGTCAAAAACTCATTGAAGGTTAATATTCCGTCTCATAAATGAGAGCTGAGAGTGAAAGAGCGCCTATGAGCGCTCTTTTTTATTGCTCTCAATTCTATCCATCAGTAGTTTCTGCGTCGACAATTAATAAACTTGGAAAATAGAATGAGAAAAGTGGTATTGGCAGCGTTGATTGTTGCTGTCTCTGGTTGTTCTAGCTTTGGGCTGTTTTACTTCTGATGAAATTAAGCCTCTTGATAGGCTCGCGCTACTTCTTCAGCGATAATATCGATACCTTTCTGCATCATCTCATCATCTTGCACATAGTTCATACGTAAACACTGGTGAGCGTGTTCCCAGTCATCTTCCTGACCGATAAAGAAATACTCTCCAGGTACAATCAAAACCCCACGAGCTTTAAGACGCTGATAAAGTTCCATCGTTGTGATTGGAAGTTCATCAAACCATAACCAAAGGAAAATAGCGCCTTCCGGTTTATGAATACGAAAACGCGGATCGGTAATTGCGTTTTGCAGCAGTTCAACAGCACGAAGTGACTTTTGTTGGTAGAAAGGTTTAATTACCTCTGAACTGAGTTTCAGTAAGTTCCCTTTTTCAATCATATGATGAGCGATCGCTGGCCCTATGCTCCCCGGTGCTAAACTGATAATGCCATTCATATTCGTCAGTGCTTGAGTTATTTCTTCATTGGCGATGACAATCCCGCAGCGAACACCCGGTAGACCTAGTTTTGATAGGCTCATGCATAAGATGGTGTTCTTATTCCAAAATGGCTGTACATCTTCGAAGATGATATTTGGGAATGGCAGTCCGTAAGCGTTATCGATAATCAGTGGAATGTTGTTTTCACGTGCGAGTTTGTCCAACTTGTGAATCTCTTCATCCGTTAGAACATTACCTGTAGGGTTAGTCGGGCGTGATGCACAGATAGCCGCCACGGACTCATCAACTTTAAGTTGCTCAAAGTCGACGTGATATTTGAATAGGCCATTATCGAGTAATTCTATCTCTGGGTGGTAAGAGATAAAGATGTTCTCATCAACCCCAGCATCGCCATAGCCGATATACTCAGGAGCCAAAGGCAGCAGAATTTTTTTGTGCGAGCCATCTGGCTGCTGACCTGCAAGCAGGTTAAATAAGTAGAAAAAACCACTTTGACTGCCATTTGTTAGACTGATGTTCTTCTCGCTGATATCCCAACCATAAGTCTCTTTCAATAAGTTAGCGAGTGCTTTAACAAATGCATCTTTGCCTTGCGGACCATCATAATTGGCCATGGCTGCGATCAATTCGCCACTGGCGAGCATCTCTTCACTGGTTTGGCGAAAGTCTTCGAGCATAGCTGGAATTGCGGCTGGGTTACCTCCACCGAGCATAATGGCTCCTGGGGTACGCAGACCATCATTTAAATCATCCATCAATCGTGTGATACCAGAATACTGATTAAATTTTTCACCAAACTTCGAGAATTGCATTTGTAGTTATACCTAATTCATTGTGATTGCTTTAAGTGTAATGAGTTACTAGAAACAGCTAGTAAAGCGAATAATCCTTGAACATACCTTAATGTGAGTACAACGCAAAGAGCCAATCTAAGCATGGCAGAAAATAATTTACTTTCTGATCACAAATCCAGTCTCATCGGATCGATGTTTGGAGTGTTATCGTGAGCAATCTGTCGCGAGTTCGCTGGAAGGCAAAGAAAAAAGGGAAGCATTTGCTTCCCTTACTCTTGGTGATTTTAATCGATTCTTACGATTAATGCTTACTTCTGTAGTAGTGAGATATCAGCAATTTGCAAGAATAGGTTACGTAGATTATTCAGTAGCGTTAGACGGTTTGTCTTAAGCGCTTCATCATCCGCCATAACCATTACGTTATCGAAGAACGCATCAACAGGTTCACGTAGGTCTGCAAGCTTGCTTAATGCTTCTTGGTAGTTACCTGTCGCAAATGCTGGCTCAAGAGCTTCAGTCATCACTTCTACGCTTTCAGCTAGTGCTTTTTCTGCGTCTTCTTGGAGAAGAGCTAGGTCTATCTCTGCTGCCAGTTCACCATCGAATTTAGCAAGGATGTTACCGACACGTTTATTCGCTGCTGCCAGTGCTTCTGCCGCTTCCAATTCACGGAAGTGAGATACCGCTTTAACACGTTGGTCAAAGTCTGCTGGTTTGGTTGGACGACGCGCTAGTACTGCTTGGATGATATCTACGCTAAAGCCTGCATCTTGATACCAAGCGCGGAAACGACCCAACATGAACTCGATAACATCTTGCTCAACGTTGTCATTGGTCAGCTTGTTACCAAACTGGATTTTTGCTTCGCGGATAAGATCAACGAGGTCTAGGTTGTAGCCGTTTTCAACGATGATACGTAGTACACCTAGAGAAGCGCGGCGAAGTGCAAATGGGTCTGAGCCTTTAGGTGCTTGGCCAATACCAAAGATACCGACGATAGTGTCTAGTTTGTCCGCCATAGCGACTGCTGAAGAGATACCTGTGCTTGGTAGGTCGTCACCAGCAAAACGAGGCATGTATTGCTCGTACAGCGCCAGTGCAACTTGTTCATCTTCACCGTCATGCTTGGCGTAATGCATGCCCATAACCCCTTGAGTATCGGTAAATTCGAATACCATTGAAGTCATTAGGTCACACTTAGCCAATAGACCTGCGCGAGTTGCTTTTTCAACATCAGCGTCGATCTGCTTAGCGATGTAGCCAGCAAGAGCGGTAATACGGTCAGTTTTGTCTTTGATCGTACCAAGTTGCTTTTGGAAGATAGCTTGTTCTAGCTCAGGAAGACGATCGATAAGAGGACGCTTGCGGTCAGTGTTAAAGAAGAATTCTGCATCCGCTAGACGTGGACGTACAACCTTCTCGTTACCTTCGATTACGTAGCGTGGCTCTTTTGATTCGATATTCGATACAAAGATGAAGTTTGGTAGCAACTGCTTGTTTTCATCGTATACAGGGAAGTACTTTTGGTCACCTTTCATGGTGTAAACCAAAGCTTCAGAAGGCACTTTTAGGAACTTTTCTTCAAACTTTGCCGTAAGTACAACAGGCCACTCAACAAGAGAAGTCACTTCTTCTACTAAGTCGTCTTCTAGATCGGCAATACCACCAACGGCGGCCGCTGCTTTTTGTGCGTCAGCGAGAATGATCGCCTTACGTGCTTCGTAATCTGCCATTACTTTACCGCGTTCTTCTAGAATCGCTGGGTACTGCTCTGCAGAGTCGATAGTGAACTCTTGTTCACCCATGAAGCGGTGACCACGGATAGTGCGGCTTGACGCAACTCCAAGGATTTCACCTTCGATCAGATCCGAACCCATAAGCATGGTTAGCGTTTTCACTGGACGGATAAATTGTGTTGCTTTATCGCCCCAACGCATTGGTTTTGCGATTGGTAGATCAGCAAGAGCTTTAGCAGCAAGTTCCACAACGATTTCTGAGGTTGCTTGGCCTTTTACTTCTTGTTTGAACAGTAGCCATTCACCCTTGTCCGTGACCATGCGCTCAGCTTGGTCAACTGTGATACCACAGCCGCGAGCCCAGCCTTGTGCTGCTTTGGTTGCGTTACCTTCAGCATCGAAAGCAGCAGCAACAGCAGGACCACGCTTTTCAACGACTTTGTCTGCTTGACCTTCAGCCAGTGCTGATACTTTAAGAGCTAAACGACGAGGAGCGGCATACCATTTCACTCCTTGGTGTTCAACGTCTGCACCTTTTAGCTCAGCTTCGAAATTTGCTGCGAACGCTTCTGCTAATGTACGAAGTTGCGTTGGTGGTAGCTCTTCTGTACCGAGTTCAATTAGAAATTCTTTAGCCATGATTACTTCTCCTCACCTTCTTTTTTACACATAGGGAAGCCAAGCGCTTCGCGAGATGCGTAGTAGGCTTCTGCAACTGACTTAGTCAGGTTGCGGATACGAAGGATGTAACGTTGACGCTCTGTTACAGAGATTGCTTTACGTGCATCAAGTAGGTTGAAGGCGTGTGCCGCTTTCAGGATGCGCTCGTAAGCAGGTAGAGGAAGAGGTTTCTCAAGCTCTAGTAGTTGCTTAGACTCTTTTTCACACTGATCGAAGAAGCTAAATAGGAAATCTACGTCTGCGTGCTCAAAGTTGTACGTTGATTGCTCAACTTCGTTTTGGTGGAAGATATCACCGTAAGTGACTTTGCTACCGTCTGGAGCGACGTTCCACACTAGATCATAAACAGAGTCCACTTCTTGAATGTACATCGCTAGACGTTCGATACCGTAAGTGATTTCGCCAGTCACTGGTTTACACTCAAGGCCGCCCACTTGCTGGAAGTAAGTAAACTGAGTCACTTCCATGCCGTTTAGCCATACTTCCCAACCAAGACCCCATGCACCTAGTGTTGGGTTTTCCCAGTTATCTTCTACGAAGCGGATGTCGTGAACTAGCGGGTCGATACCAAGAACTTCAAGCGAGCCTAGGTACAACTCCTGAATGTTATCCGGAGATGGTTTTAGAGCTACTTGGAACTGATAGTAGTGCTGCAGACGGTTCGGGTTTTCACCATAACGGCCATCGGTTGGACGACGTGAAGGTTGAACGTAAGCTGTCGACATTGGCTCTGGGCCAAGTGCACGTAGACATGTCATTGGGTGAGAGGTGCCTGCACCTACTTCCATATCTAGAGGCTGAACGATTGTGCAGCCATTTTGTGCCCAGTAATCCTGCAGCGCGAGGATCATTCCCTGGAAGGTTTTGATATCGTATTTTTGCATAGTAATTCGCGCGATTCTTGTGTCTAAAATTGATAAAAAATAACAATCAAGTATACCCAGATATTAGGCATGGGAGTAGAGGTAATCTTGACTAATTGATAGGCAAAAATCCCCTTTAATAGAATTTTTCTGCCTTATCTAACCAAATTTTCCTAAAAGGGAGTTTATTTGTAGTTTCCTACTTGAGAATCGCTAAGGGGAGCGATAGAATTCCGCTGTCTTTGGGGAGTAGCTTACCTATTTATCAACACTGGGATAATAGGTTCGTTCGTCAACATAATTGATGCAAAATCATCATGGCGTTCGAGACGAGTAGTGACAGATAACCATCAAAAACGTCACTCGTGTTTAGCAAGACCTTAGACAAATCATCATGAACCGGGGTGGGGCATGAGGTTTGTCTTTGGTTAAAAATAATCCCTACCTCAAAAGAGCATGTCTTGAGCGTTTTAGCTATTTCTATTACCACCGTCGCACTGGCGGAAATCGGTGATAAGACTCAATTATTGTCACTCCTGTTAGCGAGTCGATACCGTAAACCTATACCTATTATCGCAGCCATTTTTCTTGCCACTATTGCCAACCACGCGTTAGCAGCATGGCTAGGTGTTGTCGTTGCTGATTATCTTTCACCGCAAGTTTTAAAATGGGTGCTGGTGGTCAGTTTCGTCGCTATGGCCGCCTGGGTACTGATACCAGACAAACTTGATGACGATGAACAGATTTCGAATCGAGGACCTTTCATCGCCAGTTTTATTGCATTTTTTGTCGCTGAGATCGGAGATAAAACGCAAATCGCAACCTCAATTTTAGGTGCGCAATATGCGGATGCTCTGAGTTTGGTTGTTCTTGGCACCACAATCGGTATGCTTTTGGCCAATGTGCCCGTGGTACTGATCGGTAAACTGTCAGCAGACAAAATGCCACTGGATTTGATCCGAAAAGTGACCGCTTTGCTATTCATCGCCTTAGCGACTGGTGCTGCAATTTACTCGTAGTTTGCTAAGGATATGGTGTTAAATATCAATAGCTAGCCTTTAAAATGCGTCAGTTCAAAGTATGGATTGAAATCGTTCGTAGACGTGATCGCTGACATATTAGTGTCATGTTTGTCATGGTAATTTAACCGTGTGATTGATAGCGAGAGGGCGATACGATGCTTACACGTTATACGGGGATCACCCCTAGAAGTCAGAGTTACTTGTTCACCTTTGGCCTTGTGTTGTGTTTGCTGGCTATGGTGCTAACGGACATGTGGTTGCCCATTGTTGCGGGTACGTTCATTTTGACTGGCTTGACGGTTGAGGCTTGGATTCGAGTCGCTCACATAATACCGATGCATGAAGAGATGCGTGCCATGAGAAAGCAGATCAATAAACTTCAGGCTGAAATTCACACCATAGAATACGACGAATAAAGTAACGGCTGCCCTAGGGCTGCCGTTTTTTCATCTCTTGCTAATGGCCTCTATGCTATGCCATTCCTTTCTTAATTAAATATAGGTATGGCAGTTGTTCTGTCTGAGAGCCGATTAACTGATGATCCATAAAGCGACAGAAACTGGGAATGTCTCGGGTTGTTGATGGGTCATCAGCTTTAACAAGCAGAACCTCACCATCTTGCATGTTTCGAATTGTCTTCCTGACCATCATCACTGGCTCTGGGCAGCGTAGTCCTTCTGCCTCTAATGTTTGATTTGCCTGCTCGATATTGAATGTCATGGTCGTATCTTTGGTTACTTAATTTGGCCTAGATAATACTAGTGAAGAAAAAATATTCAATAACCCCTTGGCAAACGGATCATTTTGTTTTAACTTAGTTAACAAGTTGGTAACATTTGAACGAGGGAGCTATTATGTTGACAGCATTAGATCGGTTAACAATCTATTCAGTGTTGTGCTTTATCTCTTTCTGCGCTCTTGTTTTACGTTCACCAGCAGAATCGTCTTCGTTTATGCCGCTACTCGGCATGGGTACGACGGTTGTAGGGATCTGGCTCGAGATGCATCGCTGGCCGAGCGCATCTGAAGAGCAAGAGAATGGATGATTGCGCTTCCAACCGTCATTCATTTCTGTCACTACGCTCAACTACATTCCGACACTATCCCCAGTTTTCTTGGGCTTCCCCGCTGAAAAGCGGGATTTTTTTTGCCTGAAAAAGGTACAATTGCAGACACCTTTTCAAAAAATGATGGTTAAACGTGGAATTAGAAGACATTTATCGTCGTGACCTTAGCTTGTTGGTGGCTCTTCGTGTTCTTATCGAGGAATGCAGCGTCAGCAAAGCGGCAAACCGCCTCAACCTCAGTCAATCGGCTATGAGTCGAGTGCTTGGGCGTTTACGTGAAATGCTCTCCGATCCACTGTTTACTCGGCAAGGTCAGCACTTGATTCCAACGCAAAAAGCGCTGGAAATCGATCAGGCTTTGGGTGAACCTCTCGAATCTCTTCGCCAGTTGTTGTCACCATTAGAGTTTGAGCCAAGGAGCTGCGATCAGACGTTCAATATAGCGACCACAGATTACGCGATGCAAACCATACTGCCCTTTGCTCTACCGCGAATCTATCAGGAAGCGCCGAATGTTTCGTTTAACTTCCTACCTTTGCAACATGACAGACTCGCTGATCAACTGACTTATCAAGGGGCAGACTTAGCCATCTGCCGACCTATTGGTCCAGTCGAACCACTACGCAGTGAAATTCTTGGTCGGGTAGGTGTGCTTTGCTTGCTCTCAAAACAGCATCCTTTAGCAGATAAAGAGATGAGCCTATCGGATTATTTGACCTATCCACATGCGATGATAGCGATAAGTGATGGAGTTAAGGCACTGATTGAGCAGGCTTTGATTGATCAACCTGAGCGGAAAATGGTGTTAAGGGCATATCATCTTGAGGCGGCATTGGCGATTGTGGATACCATGCCAATCATTATTACCGTGCCTGCTGATTTGGCGTACTTAGTTGCTGAACGTTATGACTTGCTCATCAAGCCGTTGCCATTTCAGTTTACGCCCTTTGATTATTCAATGATTTGGCATCCTCGCTGTGAACATTCACCTTCTCAGGAGTGGCTGCGTGGGATAGTTAAAGAAGAATGTAGTCGTTTAATTGCCAAGCGAATAGAAGATATTGGGTTAGATTAGACAGGCAGAATCAATAAGAGCCAGCATTACAGGTGCTGGCTCTTTGAGTTTTGCTGTCGCTAAAGTTTGATCACCACTCGACCTGTTACTTGACCGTTGGTGATATCTTCAGCGTATTTTGGCGCATCTTGAAGCTCAATCTCTGTACATGCTTGTTCAAAGTAGCTCTCTGGAAGGAGCTCAACCAGTCTCTCCCACGCCGCAATACGTTTTTCGGTTGGGCACATTACCGAGTCAACGCCTTGTAGACGTACGTTACGTAGAATAAACGGCATGACGGTTGTTGGTAGGTCAAAGCCGCCAGCAAGCCCACATGCTGCTACAGCGCCGTTATAATCCATTTGCGCAAGAACTTTCGCTAGCACTTTACTGCCTACGGTATCAACCGCACCCGCCCAAACTTGTTTTTCTAGTGGACGCGCAGGTTCTTCAAACTCCGCTCGATCAATGATTCGGCTAGCGCCAAGTTTCTCTAGTAGTGGACCATTTTGTTCGACACGTCCGGTGACAGCTGTTACTTGATAGCCCAAAGCTGCCAGCAGCGATACGGCAACCGAGCCAACCCCGCCACTCGCACCTGTTACAAGTACTTCACCGGACTCTGGTGTGATACCAGCATCAAGCAGAGCTTGCACACACAACATGCCAGTAAAACCTGCGGTTCCTACCATCATGGCTTTTTTACTGTCGATACCTTTTGGTAGTGGGACTAGCCAGTCTGCTTGTAAACGAGCACGCTGAGCCATGCCACCCCAGTGGTTTTCACCCACACCCCAGCCGGTGAGTACAACTTTGTCACCCGCTTGGTAGCGGTTGTCTTCAGAGCTGACAACGGTTCCCGCCATATCAATACCAGGCACCATTGGAAAATTACGGATAATTTTGCCTTTACCAGTGATAGCCAAACCATCTTTGTAGTTGAGAGATGAGTAATCGACGTCGATTAGGACTTCACCTTGAGGAAGTTGTGATTCATCGATTTGCTCGATGGAAGCAATAGTGCGTTTGTCTTCTTGGTTTAGGATCAGTGCGTTAAACATTTGTCGTCTCCACCACGGGCAGCAATTAAAAAACAGAATTGAGTGTAGACCTAAATAAGGCATGACTAAAATGAAACTTTAGCATTATATCTATGCGTATCACGCATTCTGTCCAATAAGCTGACAGGTTAGTGCTCACGGTTCAGAGCGAAAAATCACTAAAGCCAAATAAAAAAGCCTCTTACTGAAAGCAAGAGGCTGAGTATTGAGGGTATCCTAACTAGGAAAGGAAGAACTTATACGACGGGTTGTCGGTTTCGTCTTTGCATTGATAACCCAATTCACGCAGATGAGCTGAGAATTGAGAGAGATCTGACTCATCCAATTCAAAGCCACACAGTACTCGACCATAGTCAGCACCATGGTTGCGGTAGTTGAACAGGCTAATATTCCAGTGTGTCCCTAAGGTACTTAAAAATTTAAGAAGAGCGCCGGGGTACTCAGGAAACTCAAAACTATAGAGACGTTCTTTCAGTGGTTTAGATGGCTTTCCACCAATCATGTAGCGAATATGCAGTTTTGCCATTTCGTCATCTGACAAATCAACCACTGGGTAACCGCCGTTACGTAGATCATGAATGATATGTTCTAACTCTTCTTGACCACCCTGCAGACGAACACCGACAAAGATATTCGCTAAAGAATCATCATTGTAACGATAGTTAAACTCAGTGACAGCACGGCCACCAATTAAGTTACAAAATTCGAAGAATGCCCCTTGGCGTTCAGGAATCGTGACAGCTAACAGGCCTTCACGTTTTTCACCGAGCTCGCAACGCTCGGAGACGTAACGCAGACCGTGGAAGTTAGTGTTTGCGCCTGATAAAACGGTTCCAAGGTTTTTACCCTTGAGTTCATTCTTTTCTGCAAATTTCTTTAGTCCAGCCAGAGCGAGTGCACCAGAAGGTTCGGCAATCGCACGGGTATCTTCAAAGATATCTTTTACCGCAGAGCAGATTTCATCGCTGGATACCGAGATGTGTCCATCGATGTATTTTTGACAAAGGCGGAATGTCTCTTCTCCGATACGTTTTACGGCTACGCCGTCAGCAAACATACTCACTTGGTCTAAAACGACAGGCTCTCCTGCGTCTAGAGCGGCTTTCAGACAAGAGGAATCTTCAGGTTCAACAGCAATGACTTTTATCTCAGGCATCAGTTGTTTGACTAGAACAGCAACGCCTGCAGCAAGACCACCACCACCAACAGGGACAAAGATGTAATCGAGATGACCATTTTGTTGCAGCATCTCCATGCCAATTGTTCCCTGACCAGCAATGACCAAAGGGTGATCAAACGGAGGAACAAAGGTGTAACCATGCTCAGTAGACAAACGTTCAGCTTCCGCTTTAGCTTCATCAAAGTTGCTGCCATGTAGAACCACATTGCCGCCAAATCCGCGTACCGCTTCTACCTTGATATCCGGTGTCGTTTTAGGCATGACAATGGTAGTCTTTATGCCTAGTTTCGTGCCCGATAGCGCCATGCCTTGTGCATGGTTGCCTGCCGACGCAGCGATCACGCCTGCTGATTTCTGTTCATCGTTCAAACTCGCGACCATATTGTACGCACCTCGCAGTTTGAACGAGTGCACGGGTTGGCGGTCTTCACGTTTAATTTGAACGTTATTGCCAATACGAGCCGAAAGACGGGGCATATCCTGAAGTGGCGTAACGGTCGCCACTTCATAAACTGGAGCTCTTAAGATCTGGCGCAGATAGTCTGCGCCAGTTTGTTGCGTAAGCGTCATAAGCTAGCCCTCTAGCTTAGATTTATCTCGTACCGCACCTTTGTCAGCACTGGTAGCCATACTCGCGTAAGCTTTTAGTGCAAATGATACTTCACGTTGACGATCAGCTGGTTTCCAGCCAAGTTCGTCTTGTTTTGCACGGCGCTCAGCAAGTTCCTGTTCTGAAACCTCAAGAGAGATTGAACGGTTAGGAATATCAATTGCGATCATATCGCCTTCTCTTACCAGACCGATAGCACCACCGTTGGCTGCTTCAGGAGAAGCGTGACCGATAGATAGTCCCGATGTTCCGCCTGAGAATCGACCGTCAGTCAGCAGGGCACACTCTTTACCTAAACCCATCGATTTGAGGTAAGTCGTTGGGTACAACATCTCTTGCATACCAGGGCCACCTTTAGGGCCTTCGTAGCGGATAATGACCACATCACCAGCTTTCACTTTGCCGCCCAGAATACCTTCAACGGCATCTTCTTGGCTTTCAAAAACGACAGCCGGACCGGTAAATTTAAGGATGCTTTCATCCACCCCTGCTGTTTTCACGATACAACCATCGAGAGCGATGTTGCCTGAAAGAACGGCTAAGCCTCCCTCTTGGCTGAAGGCATTCTCTTTCGTGCGGATACAACCTTCTTTGCGGTCATCATCAAGGCGATCCCAACGGCAATCTTGTGAGAATGCTTTGGTCGTACGAATGCCAGCAGGGCCCGCGCGGAAGAATTTTAGAACCTCTTCATCTTCGGTCTGCATGATGTCGTATTTGGCTAACTGCTCTTTCATAGAAAGACCCAGTACGGTATGTGCGTCGCTGTGTAGCAGTCCTGCGCGGTCAAGCTCACCAAGGATAGCCATTACACCACCAGCGCGGTGCACGTCTTCCATGTGGTATTTCTGCGTAGATGGCGCCACTTTACATAGATGCGGTACCTGACGAGATAGGCGGTCGATATCTTCCATATCAAAGTCAACCTCACCTTCTTGTGCAGCAGCCAATAGGTGCAGGATGGTATTGGTTGAACCACCCATTGCGATATCCAATGCCATCGCGTTTTCAAATGCGTCAAACGTTGCAATGTTGCGTGGTAGTGCAGATTCGTCATCTTGCTCGTAGTAACGACGTGTCAGTTCAACAATGCGTCGACCTGCGTTAAGGAATAGCTGCTCACGGTCTGCGTGCGTTGCCAGCATTGAACCGTTACCCGGCTGAGATAAGCCTAGAGCTTCAGTCAGACAGTTCATTGAGTTAGCTGTGAACATACCTGAACATGAACCACAGGTTGGACACGCTGAACGCTCGATCTGTTCGCTTTGTTCGTCAGAAACTTTCGGGTCAGCCCCTTGGATCATGGCATCAACAAGGTCTAGTTTGATGATTTGATCAGAAAGCTTGGTTTTACCCGCTTCCATAGGGCCGCCAGAGACGAAAATTACCGGGATGTTGAGGCGCATTGACGCCATTAGCATCCCCGGCGTGATTTTGTCACAGTTCGAGATACAGACCATGGCATCAGCACAGTGAGCATTGACCATGTATTCTACTGAGTCAGCAATCAGTTCACGTGATGGTAGCGAGTAGAGCATGCCACCGTGACCCATCGCGATGCCATCGTCTACCGCGATCGTATTAAACTCTTTAGCGATACCGCCTGCTTTCTCAATTTCACGAGCGACTAACTGCCCCATGTCTTTCAGGTGAACATGACCTGGTACAAATTGGGTAAATGAGTTCACTACCGCAATGATTGGTTTACCAAAGTCTTCATCTTTAACACCGGTCGCACGCCATAAAGCGCGTGCACCCGCCATATTGCGTCCATGAGTGGTGGTTGCTGATCTATATTTAGGCATCTTACTACTTCCTTATTTTGCCGGTGCGTTCTCTGGGTAAACGTAATCTAGCCAACCCCATTTATCTTCCGTCGTACCGTTGAATAGGCCGAAGTAAGCTTCTTGCAGCTCTTTAGTGATAGGGCCGCGTTTACCGCTACCCACTTCAATTTTGTCGACCGTCGCAACAGGAACGATTTCCGCGGCGGTACCTGTCATGAATACTTCGTCTGCAAGGTACAGTGCTTCACGAGCGATGTTAGCTTCACGCACTTCGTAACCACGATCTCGAGCGATGGTCATAATGGAGTCACGAGTAATGCCTGGTAGGATCGCGCTGGTTGCTGGTGGAGTACAGATAACACCATCTTTAACCACAAAAATGTTTTCACCAGCACCTTCAGATAGGTAACCATCAACGCTGAGTGCGATGCCTTCAGCATATCCGTGGCGACGAGCTTCACCACCAACCAGTAGAGAAGAAAGGTAGTTACCACCAGCTTTTGCTGCGGTTGGAATGGTATTTGGTGCAGCGCGGTTCCAGCTAGAAATCATGGCATCTACACCTTTTTCTAGCGCATCTTCGCCTAGGTAAGAACCCCAAGGAAAGGCAGCAATGATGAGATCCATCTCTGTGCCGACTGGTGGACAAACACCAAGGCCAACGTTACCTACAAAACCGAGTGGACGGATGTAAGCGCTATCCAGTTTGTTTTGACGCAGAGTTTCACGCGTTGCTTCCATGATTTCTTCAATCGTGTATGGAATCGGGAAACGGTATATTTTTGCTGAATCTTTCAGACGCTTCGCATGCTCTAGATGACGGAAGACAATTGGACCATTTGGTGTGTTGTAGCAGCGTACGCCTTCAAATACTGAAGTGCCGTAGTGCATCGCGTGAGTCAAAACGTGTACGTTAGCCTCCGCCCAAGGAACCATCTCACCATTAAACCAAATGTAATCTGCTGTTTTTGTAGCCATTATTGCCTTCCTTATGCACAAATCTTTTGTTGTAAGTTGTTATTTGGTAATTCATCTCGCGCAATTTGCGTGACTTCAACGGTGCGCACGTCCCAAAGCTTCTCGATCTGATTGGTTAGGAACGAGATTGGGCGGTCGCTATCAACGATGATCTCTACGCTGGCGATTCTGCTTTCGTGGTTTTGTGTGCCTGCCACCTGTTTAACAGTGAAGCCACGGTGACGAACAACGCGAAGTACACGTTCTAGCAGAACGGGTTTGTCGTCTGCTTTAATGTCGATTAAGTATCTTTCCATGTTATGTGTTCTCCAGCATGTCATTGTTTGATGCACCTGGTGGTACAAGTGGCCAGACATTTTCTTCCTCATCGATTAAAACATGAAGAAGGTATGACGTGTTACTTTCTAGCATCTCTTTTAGTGCTGGCTCAACTTCTTCTTTCTTGGTGATGGTTTTACCAGGAATATCAAAGGCTTTGGCTAGCATTACAAAATCAGGGTTATCATCTAAGATAGTTTCGCTGTGGCGGCCATCGAAAAACAATGATTGCCATTGGCGCACCATGCCTAAGCGTTGGTTGTTGAGTAGTACGATTTTTACAGGAATTTGGCGACGTTTTAGTGTCCCAAGCTCCTGCACATTCATCATAAACGAACCATCACCCGTAATGAGAATAGACTGATCATCAGGACGAGCTACTGCGGCGCCCATTGCTGCTGGCAAGCCAAAGCCCATGGTGCCAAGTCCTGCTGAAGTGATGAAGTTCTGTGGATCACGAGGCTGAATATGCTGAGCTGCCCACATTTGATGTTGGCCAACATCTGTTGAAACAATCGAGCTATCTGGCATGAGATCAGAAAGTTGTTTGAGCAGTCCCGGTGCATAGATCAGATCACCTGGATGGTCATAGCGCCACTTAAACCCACTGCGCAGACTTTCACTGTGTTTAACCCAAGGCGTAATATCTTGAGTGAGTTCAAGATGAGGAAGAACGGCTGGAATTTCTGCACGAACTGGAGCGTTTGCTTGGCGAAGTTTATGGATTTCAGCTGCGTCGATATCGATATGGATAACTTTGGCATTGGGAGCGAAAGTATCGAGCTTACCTGTCACACGGTCATCGAAACGTGCACCAACAGCAATCAAAAGGTCACATTCCTGAACAACAAGGTTTGCAGCCTTGGTTCCGTGCATACCTAGCATACCTAGGTAATGTGGGTCGTGACGTTCGATAGTGCCTAAGCCTTTCAGCGTACTCACTGATGGCATAGGGTTTAGACGCAAGAATTCGCGCACAGCATTGGTTGCGTGACCTAGTTGTACGCCACCACCAACATAAAGAACAGGACGAGAACTTTGTGAAAGAAGCTCCTGAGCTTTCGCTATTGCTTCTTGGCTGGCAACGGGCATTGCAGGTGGGGTAAATGGTGGTAGTAGCTCAACAGGAGCTTGCCCAAGCTGTACATCTTTAGCGATATCGACAATGACTGGGCCTGGACGGCCTGTTTTCGCTACTTCAAACGCTTCGGCCAATGTGGGGGCGAGGTCATTGATGTCAGTGACGAGATAGCTGTGTTTGGTACAGGATAGTGACATCCCTATGACATCCATTTCCTGAAAGGCATCAGTACCAATGTGCGAACTCGCAACCTGACCAGTAATGGCAACTAGCGGAATAGAGTCCATGAAAGCATCGGCCAAACCTGTCACTAAGTTTGTAGCACCGGGGCCTGAAGTGGCCATGCATACGGCGACACTTTGTGTTGCTCTAGCCATACCAATTGCAGCCATTGCTGCACCTTGTTCATGGCGACAGAGGATATGTTCAACGCCACCATCATATAGTGCGTCATAGATTGGCATAATGGCACCGCCAGGGTAACCAAAAACGGTTTTGATTCCTTGCTGTTGTAGAGCAGCTACGACTAGCTCTGCACCTGTCATCCTCTACCCCCTCGGCTGTCCTTATCTTGATGTTGTGTTTTATTGCACGTCATGTGCGCTCCCATTCTTCCTGCAAGCTCTATTTATGAGCTTTAAATTTATGTCAGCCAAATTTTTCAGCGACTAATTGTAAAAAAACCCCCGGACTTTGCAGTGCGGGGGTTTTTTCTATTCTGTGGTTATCTTTCGCCCACTAGACCCCGCGCGGTGTCAATAATGACCACGATAATCAGGGCAATCAGTGCGTTAGTGCGGGCGTTAAAGTTCATCTTATTTTCTATAGTTATGTGTGCCGAATAGGGCACGAAAATGTTTGCGTCTCTAGTGGTAACATACATATCCGTTAAATGACAAGCAAAAACTCATTCTTTTTTCACATTCTTTCAGCATCTAGCCAAGCTATATAACAACCTTGATAAGAAAATGAACTAACTATCAGGGGGATAAATAATGAGCATCTACAAGATGGATTCACTATGGGATTAGCCATTATTCACAGTCGAGCCTGTGTGGGTGTTGAAGCACCTTCGGTGACAGTCGAAGTACATATTAGTAATGGTATGCCCGGTTTTTGTTTGGTTGGGTTACCCGAAACGACGGTTAAAGAATCACGAGATAGAGTTCGCAGCGCCATTGTTAATTCACGCTTTGAGTTTCCCGCTAAACGAATTACGGTGAATCTTGCTCCTGCCGATCTTCCCAAAGAGGGAGGAAGGTTTGATCTGCCCATTGCGTTGGGTATCTTGGCCGCTTCAGAGCAAATACCTACCGTCGCGTTATCTGAGCGAGAATTTATTGGTGAATTGGCACTGTCAGGTGAACTGAGATACGTCAAAGGTGTTCTACCTGCTGCTTTAGCCGCAAATCGTGTCAAACGTAGCTTAGTTGTACCACATCAAAATGGTGATCAGGCGGCGTTGGTTGGGGCGGAACGGCATAAATCAGCTCACAGTCTACTTGAAGTGTGTGCAGACCTTTCGGGCCAGCAACCCTTGTCTCTTCACCAAAGCGAATACCAGGAGAGTCAGTCGCATTTACAGCGTGACATGCAGGACATTATTGGTCAGCAACAAGGCAAACGCGCCTTGGAAATAGCCGCTGCTGGCAACCACAATTTGCTTTTTCTAGGCCCTCCAGGGACGGGTAAAACGATGTTGGCGTCGAGGCTGTGTGACTTATTACCCGAGATGTCGGATCAAGAAGCGCTAGAAACCGCTTCGATAGCCTCACTGACACAACAAGAGATTAATGTTCATAATTGGAAACAGAGGCCATTTCGCGCTCCACACCATACAAGTTCAATGGCAGCCTTAGTGGGAGGTGGCTCTATTCCGAGACCGGGTGAAATTTCGCTCGCCCACAATGGTTTGTTGTTTCTTGATGAGATGCCAGAATTTGAACGCAAAGTGTTGGATTCTTTGCGGGAACCTCTTGAGTCCGGTGAAATTATTATTTCACGCGCGCAAGGAAAAACGCGATTTCCGGCACGTTTTCAGTTGGTTGGCGCTTTGAACCCTAGTCCTACGGGGTATTACGAGGGCAATTTATCTCGAGTTAACCCACAAGTTATTTTGCGCTATTTGAGTCGTTTGTCAGGGCCTTTACTTGACCGATTCGATATGTCGTTGGAAATCCCTGCCTTACCAAAGGGGACCCTAGCAGAGGGGGGTGACAGAGGAGAATCGACCTCGGTTGTCAAACAGCGAGTGCTGCTAGCGCGTGAAAAAATGCTCTCGCGTGCCAACAAGGTTAATGCTTTACTCACTAGTCGAGAAATCGAGCGTTATTGTCCACTGCAAAAGCAGGATGCGCAGTTTCTAGAGAATGCTTTGCATCGATTGGGTCTATCGATTCGTGCTTATCACCGAATCATTAAAGTTGCTCGTACCATTGCTGATTTAGAAGATTCACCCCAAATAGAGCGTAATCATCTTGCTGAGGCCCTTGGTTATCGTTCTATGGACCGACTGCTGCGACAACTTACCGAACAAGCGGTATAGATTGAATGGAAGCCCACAGAAGGTGTTCAGTGGGCTTTCCGATGCTTAAAACTTGTAGTTAACACCTATGGAGAATATTAACTGTTGTTCTTGGTAAAAGTTGATGTTTGAGTCTTTTTGCCCATAACCCGCAAACGAGATCAGAGACCAATCACGCAAGCCCATTAATTGTTGGTACTCATAGGCCGCAAACAGGCTAAATTCATCATCAGCACGCGTTGTATTGTAAACCGGATGAGAGGCGTCGTAACTGAAGTGCGTGTAGCCAGCTGTGAGAGCAAACTGGTGACGCTCCATTACTTTAAATAGGGATAGTTCGCCTCTCCATGAAGTAAAGGAATAGGCATCCCCTTCAGCATCCGATTTTACCAACGTAATGGAGGGGGCTAAAAATGTACCGGGTTGGATGCGCATCCGATAGTCACCTTTTAGATAGAGTTTGTCTGCATCTCTTTTTAAAAGGTGAGCCGATGATACGTAGCCAGAATCTAGACCTGAACGTTCGTTCTCTACTTCCTGACTGGCATAAGCGGTGTCCAAGCTAAAGCCAGAATTATTAATATTGCTGAATTTTAGACGGAAGGCATTGCCTTTCTCGTCGGTTACGCTTCTTGCTGAACCTGTTTTAAAAGGATCTGACCATGTTTCACCAGACATGATTGTCGGTAGGAAAGAGGCATCTATCACTGTTCCATTTGCCAGCAGTTGCTTATAGCCCAACTCTAACGCTAAGGTACCTACTGCGATATCTTCTCTAGATGTACCCACATATAGCTGTCTATCTAGCTGGCTTCCAAATGTATAGGCGATGCTACCGAGAGGTACAGGGATAAAGCTGCTGTCACTTTCACCTTTTTGGTTGTTGTCATTAATGGTTGCGTTGGCATCGGTATTGAAATTGGATGTTGAAGAAAGGTAACCGGCGCTCAACGAAATTTCACCACTGATACCAGCGGTGTCTGACAACTGGGCCATCGCTGGAGCAGCGCAGAAGCAGAAAATGGCAGTTGAGAGCATGATAGGTTTGGTGCTCATTGTGAGTTCTCCAAAAGTGTAATGCTAAATAAGGTGACATCACCGGAAATAGTGTTGATTAACTACTCTGACCATAGCCAGATTAGTTTCAAACTTTCCAATGGCTTGTATAATTACACGCTGTTTTATTATCCATTAGTAAAACTATATTAAATTTTCTTCAAATCTCATTATTAAGCGTTATGTTGGCACATTTACTTCTTATTCTGAATGTTTCCTTAGTTATCTTAAACTCAGCTTTGTGTTCGGTAGCTATCTGTATTATCGCTGTATTCAAGCTTCTTCTTCCAACTGCGGCGCTGAAAGCGAAAGGCACCCAATTAGCCAATAAAGTGATGTGGCTATGGGCGACGATTAACTCGGCCATTCTGAATGTTTCGAACCAAGTTGAATGGGATGTTCAGGGGGGAGATGAGCTGAAGAAAGACGGTTGGTATTTAATGATCAGTAACCACCTGAGTTGGACTGATATTGTCGTGTTGTGCTGTGTGTTTAAAGATCGCATTCCAATGCCCAAGTTTTTCCTTAAACAACAATTACTCTATGTTCCTTTCATTGGAATGGCTTGCTGGGCGTTGGATATGCCATTTATGCGCCGTTATTCGCGGGAGTATCTGATTCGTCATCCAGAAAAGCGTGGTCAGGATCTCGCAACCACTCGTCGTTCATGTGCCAAATTTAAACACACGCCGACAACAGTGGTGAATTACGTAGAGGGGACTCGTTTTACACCGCAAAAGCAGCGTAAGAGTACAGCTGGCTATGACTATCTGCTCCAACCTAAAACAGGTGGCATTGCCTACACGTTAGCGGCGATGGGCGACCAGTTTGATAATATTATCGATGTCACACTGGCTTACCCTGACAATACAGAAAAGCCATTTAAAGATGCTTTGATGGGAAGAATGCAAAGAATAGTGGTTCGTACTCAGGTTCTGCCTGTTGATGAAAAAGTGCGAGGTGATTACTTTAACGACAAACCGTATAAACGTCAGTTTCAGCAATGGTTGGGAGATGTTTGGAAGGAAAAAGATGCTGTGCTCAAGGAGCTGCATCAGGAAAAGTAATTGCATCATTGGGATCAAAAAGGGAGCCGTATGCTCCCTTTTTTGATCTGTAGCGATTACTTCAGTGTCAGTAGATAGTTGACCAATGCAAAGTATTCATCAAGCGTTTTAATCGATTGAGCCTGTACTAAGTATTTGTTGTTGACCACAACGGCTGGCACACCGGAAAGACCGCTATCTTTGAACTGCTTGTCGAAACGACGAACCATAGAATCCACAGCAAAACCATTGAACGCAGCATCGAACTTGTCTGCATCGACACCTTCATCAAGGAAGATTTGGCGTAATTCCTCATCATTCTTTGGTGCTTTGCGCATGTTATGAATTCGGTCAAACAGCACAGGTGTCATCTTGTCTTCGATCTTTAGCACAATCATGGTGGCGTAAGCCTTGCTCATTGACTCTCCCATGTTGCCGCCCATAGAAGAGACGTGGTTCTTCTGGAACTTAGCATCCTTAGGTAGCTGCGCTTTTAGCTGCTGAATGATAGGCTCAAAGGTATTACAGTGAGGGCAGTAGAACGAGAAAAACTCAGTCACTGTCGGTTTCTTTGAAGCTTCAAGTTCAAGGACTTTATAGTGTTCACCTTGACTAAATTGTGCAGCATGAGCCGATAAGCTCAGCATCATTGTTGCGACGAGTGCAAACAGCTTTTTCATTCTTAACTCCATGTGTAATTATTGTTGTTACCACTGTGGCATGAGTGAAAGTGGTGGTTCATTGAGGGCAGATATCTGCTCTTTGAACCCGAGAACCTGACTTTCCCAATATTTTGGATCATTAAACCATGGAAAGGCGAGAGGAAATGCCGGGTCCTGCCATCTTTTTGCTAGCCATGCCATATAGTGCACCATACGTAGACCACGCAAAGGTTCGATTAGTTTCAATTCATTGAGATTAAAGTCATTAAATTCTTGATACGCTTCTAAGATGATGTCGAGTTGCATTATTTTGTCAGCCCGATCCCCACTCAGTAGCATCCATAGATCCTGAATGGCAGGGCCATTGCGAGCGTCGTCTAGGTCGACGAACATAGGACCATCTCTCCACAGAATGTTGCCTGGGTGGCAATCGCCATGCAGACGTATCATGCTGGTGGAGTCCGTCCAGTGCGTCTCGAGATTGCTGATCAGCAGGTCAAGATCATTGAAAAAGGCGTTTTCCAAATGCATGGGAATAAACGTTGAGTTTTGCAGTAATTTGCGCGGCTGATAAACATACTCTTCGAGACCAATAGTGGGTCTGTGTTTGAATACCTGCTTTGAGCCGACTTTGTGGATACGACCTAAGAAACGGCCAACCCCTTCCAATTGTTCTAGGTTATCCACTTCAAATTGACGACCACCAACACTGGCAAACAGGGCAAATAGATACCCCTGATAGTGATGCAGAGTTTGACCATTAATGACGACGGGTGGCGCGACGGGAATTTCTGATTCGATCAGCTCAAGCGTAAAATGATGCTCTTCCTGAATCTGTTCCTGACTCCAACGCTCTGGGCGGTAGAACTTCACCACATAGCGCTGACGTTCTTCATCAGTGAACTGATAGACGCGGTTTTCATAACTGTTAAGTGCTAAAAATCCCGACTCGGCGCGGATCCCGATACTCTCTAGCGCATACCACATAAAGTCTGGGGTGAGCGCATCAAAGTTAAAAGCTTGCTGTATCATAAAATAAAAGAGGCTCATTGCTGAGCCTCTTTCCATTGGGTGAGTAGACAGTCTAGAGCTTCTTAATGAAGCGACTTTCTACGGCAATAGTGAAGTCTTCGCTGTCCGACAGTATAAACTGAATTGTTGAAACAGGAGAGCTGAGTTTGTCAGGGTTAACACCTAGGCTCATCGGAAGGTTAAGTACCTCACCAGGAGCTACCTGTACCGTCTGTTTTCCATACCAAGAGACATCACTCAGTCCTTCAACATTGAGCTGATACTCTTGCTGTTGCTGAGTTTTATTGATGATCTTTAGAGTGTATGTGTTTTCTACTTCGCCTAGCCCATTCACTCTGAATAACTGGTTACGATCGCGAAGTACGCTTAGACCCGCAGGATCGACGCTAGCGACTTGAACAAAAAATAGACCAATCATAACGAGTAGAACGGCTCCATAACCGATCAGTTTAGGGCGAGCGACCTTGGTGTGCTTGCCTGATAAACGATGTTCGGTCGTGTAGCTGATCAATCCTTTGTCATAGCCCATTCGTTCCATCGTGTTGTCACACGCATCAATACAGGCACCACAGTTGATACATTCGTACTGTAGACCATCACGAATATCGATACCTGTAGGGCAGACCTGCACACACAGGTCACAATCAATACAATCACCCAAGCCTAGTGCTTTTGGATCGGCTTTGCGCGAACGAGGACCACGTGTTTCTCCACGTTTAGTGTCATAACCGACGATAAAGGTATCTTTGTCGAACATGGCTGACTGGAAACGAGCGTATGGGCACATGTGAATACACATAATTGAACGCATCCAACCTGCGTTGGCATAGGTACAAATTGCAAAGAATAACACCCAGAATACTGGCCAGAACTCAGCGTTAAAGGTGAAAAAGCCGACGACGAGTTCTTTGATTGGCACAAAGTAACCGGTAAAAGTAAAGCCTGTGGCCAGCGCAATCGCCCACCAAGCGAGATGTTTTGCTGTTTTGCGCATTGCAAGATTGGCTGTGAGCTTGCCAGAGTCTTGTTTGCGACGTTTATTAGCACTGCCTTCGAGCTTTTCTTCAAACCATATGTACATAAAGGTCCAGACGGTTTGTGGGCAGAGGTAGCCACACCATACACGGCCTAAGAAGGTCGTGAGGAAAAATAGGCCAAATGCGGCGATCATAAACAGCAGTGCAAGTAGTGTGAGGTCTTGCGGGTAAAGGGTTGTACCGAAAAAGTTAAACTGCTGATGGCCAATGTCTAACAAGATGGCTTGTCGGTCTCCGTAAGAGAGCCAAGGAATGAGTGCGAAAAATAGCAGTAGGAACCAACCACCATAGCGGCGTAATTTTTGAAAGGTACCTTTACTTTCGCGAACATAGATTCGGTTGCTTGGGTTAAACCTGTCCCCCTTAGTTTTATGAGTCTTAGGGTTAAAGGTCTTGGGAGTCACATCTTTGATATCGATTTTATCCTGACTCATTACGCTTCCTTCTTTAGGCTAATTGGCGAGATTTCTTATGTTCTCGCTCAGTAGACATTGCTGACTATTATTTTAGTAATCTCTTATGTTCGGCGATTATATACGCTATAACATTATTATTTCTTTAACACTATCAACCTTTAACAACAAAAATCATTACAGTTTTAAAAATTAATCGCCTAACAGTTTGGGTTTTAAGGGCAGTATGCGTATAAAAAAAAGCGACCACTGGTCGCCTTTGGGAGAGATCTTTTTTAGTCGATGATTCCACGAGCGCGTAAAATCGCCGTTTTAAAATCATCTTCTTGGTCTTTTTTCAGACCAGGGATCATTTCATCTTTGCTGCTGTTGCGCATTTTTAGGTGGTAGATCAGTACGTCATCGGTCAACTCTTCAAGTTTCCCGTGGTAACCCGCTTCTTGCGCTAGTTGGACGATAAACTGCAGCAGGTTCATTTCCTGATCTTTTTGCCACTCAGGTTCGAGCAGTTCGAGCAGTTCTTCAATTCGATGGCATTTCATTGGTTTTCTCCACACAACTTATAATGATTTGTCGCTAAAGGTAACAAATAGGTGCGGAGAAGGTAAGAAAAAAGCGCAGCCTAGACTGCGCTTTTTAATTAAGCTGCTTTAACCACTTTAGGAGAAGCGGCAGCCATCAAGGCTGTTTTTTCAACTAAAGTCATGGTAGTAGCGACTTGTTTTGCCATTGGAGCGGTCGCAAAACCACTACGACGGCGCATCGCACTACGATTTGTGTGCGAAAACCTGACTGCTGTTGGGCGCATCGAGTTACCTAACTGTCAGGCATATCCATTGCCAATGTAATGGCCTGATTAACTATGAGTTGAGCTCCATTACTGAAGTTTGGCTCTTCTGGCGCACGCCAATCCAAATAATTAATCAGGAATATTGATATGCAAGCACATCAATAAATAGATTAGCATTATCAGTAAGATTGGTCGATATCTAATCGATGTGTAGATGCTGCAATAATGTGAACAAGTCACTAGTAGTGAGACAGCAAACAAGATTAGTATGAAAACATTGTTATAGTCTCGTGTTTGCCAAGGAGGTGTGTATGTCGTTGTTTAAGAAAACGCTGGCGACGTTTGGTATTGGCTCAGCAAAGGTCGACTCTGTGCTTCAGCAAGAAGTGCTGTATCCGGGACAAAAACTCAATATTACGATTCATGTCTACGGTGGCTCGACTGCGCAAGAGATTGATAACATCGATCTCAAGCTATACTGCCGCTATATCAAAGAGGTTCCTGCTAACCACGATAAAGAGAAAGCCAATGCAGGGCGAATGCGCCGTGTACCGGCAAGTTATGCGTTAGCTGAGTGGTCACTTCCATATGCGTTCACCATTGAACCAGGCGAAAGTCGAGACTTCTCTGTAGAACTTGATGTGCCTTGGAATACTCCAGTCACGATTGGTGATTCCAAAGTCTGGCTTGAAACTGGTCTAGACATCGCAATGGCTAAAGATCCAACCGATAAAGATATCCTGACGGTACGACCTGATCCTCTTCTCGATGGTATTTTTACAGCACTGGAAGAACAAGGCTTACGTATTCGTCAGGTGGAGTGTGAAGCTGTAGACGGTTTTGCCATGCCGTTTGTGCAGGAGTTTGAGTTCGTGCCAACCACGGGGCCGTTTCACGGTCGCTGGCGAGAGTTAGAAGTGGTTGCTTATCGTAGTGAAGACGAGCTGCAATTGTGGTTTGAGATTGATCGCCATCGAGAAGGCGCCAAAGGTATGCTTGCAAGCTTACTGGGTATCGGTGATCTCAAGCGTCAGATGTCGATTCCGTTGCATACATCAGCTCAAGAAGCGGGGCAGAAAGTTATCGAGTATTTGGATAACCACTCTTAACCAAAAAGTAACCATTTTCAGCTTACAAGTGTAAGCTTAATGTGCCATACTCCTGAGTAATTATTCCAATCGTTACTCAAGAGTAAGGTCAAATGTCTGCGAATCCAGCCGTTGCATACAGTGTTAAAGAAGAGTTTGCCAATACGATCACCCACGCTTTTGGAATGGTGCTGAGTATTGTTGGCTTGGTACTGTTACTGCTCAAATCTACAGAACACAACGCCGATACGCTGACAATTACCAGCATGAGTATTTACGGCGGCAGCATGATTGTGCTGTTTCTTGCTTCTACTCTCTACCATGCCGTCCCCTATCAAAAAGCGAAACGAGCGCTTAAAACTTTCGACCATTGTGCTATCTACTTACTTATAGCGGGTAGCTATACACCGTTTCTTCTGGTGAGTTTGCGTACACCTTTAGCAATCAGTTTGATGGTGGTGATTTGGAGTATTGCTCTGTTTGGCATCATTATGAAGATGGCGTTTGTCTATCGGTTTAAACGGCTTTCTCTTGCCACGTATCTGATCATGGGTTGGTTATCATTGATAGTGATTTATCAATTAGCGATGCATTTAGCGCTTGGAGGGCTAACTTTGCTTGCTGCTGGTGGAGTGATCTATTCGTTGGGAGTGATCTTCTATGTTGCTAAACGCATCCCCTACAATCATGCAATCTGGCATGGCTTTGTTTTAGCAGGATGCGCTTGCCATTTTTTCGCGATTTATCTTTATGTCGATCCTGTTTAACGGGTTTCGACTTTGATGATTTTTGCGTTGATTTGGTACTGTTCAGCGCGTTCAACAGGGATCTTGATTGTTTTACCTGCGACGGCCTGTTGAGGTCTTAGGTAGGTATCAGCAAGGCGCTTGATGGAAGTCCAAACCGCAAATGTTTGTTCAGAGATAACCTCTCCAGACATGTTTAATAACTCTACCTCTACTTCAACCAGTACGACAGACTGAGTGCTTTGGTTCGTCAAAGAGGTCTCAATAACCAACTGATCAGATTGATACTGTGCAGCTCCAAGCAGTACATCAACGCCAGAGTCAGATAGCTGCATTACTGGTTTTTGGCTACCAAGTTGAATTACGCTGCCCACTTGTCGGTTAATCACAGGAATAGCCGCGACGGTTTTTACTGGGATAGACGGTGTATCAGTTGACGCTTCAACTATGTATTGCCAGGTAAAATCATCATTCAGCTGTACTTGGCGCCCATCGGCAAGAGTGACTGTCTGCGCCGCGTAAATCATAGTGCTCGCAAGCAAGCATGAAAGTCCAATCGTCGTTTTCATATTTATTCCTTAACGTCGCCAGAAGGCAGGGAAGAAAAGCACCAGTAGAGTCAGTATCTCTAAGCGTCCCATTAACATTCCCAGGCTGAGGAGCCATTTAGCAGCGTCAGGTAGGGGAGCAAAGTTGCCTGTTGGTCCGATAATAGAACCCATCCCAGGCCCAACGTTTGCAACCGCAGTAATAGAGCCCGAAATACTGGTAATTGGGTCAAGGCCCATGGCACTCAGTCCCCCAGCAATCGCGATAATAGTGATAAAAAAAGTTAAGCCGAAAGCCACTACTGAACGCACGATATCATCATTGACCGGACGGTTGTTGTAGCGTTGAACAAATACACCAGAAGGGTGAATTAGTTTCATCATCTGCTTGTTGAGTAGGGTTACAGCAATCTGAAAGCGGAAAACTTTGATGCCGCCAGAGGTAGAACCGGAGCAGGCGCCTGCCATCATTAAGAACGCAAATAGAGTGGTTGGCAGAGCTCCCCAAGCGGTGAAATCTTCAAGACCAAATCCGGTGGTAGTGACAACGGAGACGATGTTAAACATGGATACTCGCAGGGCATCGAGCACCGCGTAGCCATCTCGAATCACCAACCAGGCAGATATAATTAGACTGCTTATAAGAAATAAATAAGTGAATCCACGCACCTGAGCATCATTGAGCAGCTCATTCAAGCGACGTTTTCTGATGACGGCAACGAACAGTAAGAAGGGCAGTCCACCTAAAAACATAAACAAGGTCGCGACCCAATGAGCACCATTTGAGAAGTGGTTCATTGAGCCATCAGAAGTGGAGTAGCCACCAGTCGATAGCGTGGTAAAGGCATGGTTAATGGCCTCAAATAGATTCATTCCTGTTATTAGGTAGCCAACAATACACAAACCCGTTAACGCCAGATAAACCGCAACAATGTTTTTAGCCACTGTTTTGGCTCTTGGGCTACTTTTATCTGACCAGTCTGATGATTCGGTATGGAAGAGCTTCATACCACCAACGTTTAACATCGGAAGAACCGCAACAGCCATGACGATAAAGCCAATGCCTCCCAGCCACTGCAATATTGAACGCCACAGCAGGATACTTGGCGCCATATTGTCTAGCCCACTTAGCACCGTAGACCCAGTAGTAGTGATGCCTGACATGGTTTCAAAGTAGGCGTCAGTGAAACTGATATGATTGATAAACACGAATGGTAAGGCGGCAAAAGCACTGGCGATAGTCCATACCAAACTGGTGATCAGAAACATGTCACGCACACTGAGTTTAAAGTCTCTCGTTCGCCCGACACTCAGGCAGCAGAAGGCGGCTAAATGGGTGATTAGCACAGCTTGACCAAATTCGAGAAAACCCGAAGTACCAGTGATAAAGGCGACTAAGGTGGGGACGTACATAAATAGGGCTAGTTTAGAAAGTACTAACCCTATTACAAAAAGTACGGGACGAAAGTTAACCATAACCCGAGCCTATAGGAAGAATGGACTTGGCTGGAATAGTGCTTCTACGTCTGGTACGTACTTCTTATCAACGAGGAACATCACTACGTGATCATCCTGTTCGATAACCGTACGGTCATGGGCAATGAGTACCTCTTCACCACGGACGATTGCGCCGATAGTGGTACCCGGTGGTAGTTTGATGTCGCCAATCGCTCGGCCAACCACCTTGGACGTGGTTTCATCGCCGTGGGCGATTGCTTCGATTGCTTCAGCGGCTCCACGACGTAGTGAAGATACGTTGACAATATCTGCTCGACGCACGTGGGTTAGCAGTGCTGATATTGTGGCCTGCTGTGGTGAGATCGCAACGTCGATAACACCGCCTTGTACAAGGTCAACATAGGCACCGCGTTGGATCAACACCATTACCTTCTTTGCTCCCATACGTTTGGCGAGCATGGCTGACATAATGTTGGTTTCATCTTCGTTGGTTAGAGCAATAAATACATCAACCTGATCGATGTTCTCTTCAGCTAGCAATTCTTGGTCGGCAGCATCGCCACAGAAAACAATGGTGTTCTCTAGTTCTTCAGACAGCGTTTCAGCTCGCTGATAGCTTCGTTCAATAAGTTTGACGCTGTATGACTGCTCAAGACGACGCGCTAGGCTGGCACCGATGTTACCCCCGCCGACGATCATGATGCGACGATAAGGTTTTTCAAGACGTTGCAGTTCACTCATGACTGAGCGGATATGATTGCTGGCGGCGACAAAGAACACTTCATCATCAGCCTCGATAATGGTTGTACCCTGAGGTCTGATAGGTCGACCTTGACGGAAAATCGCCGCAACACGAGTATCGATATGCGGCATGTGTTCACGCAATGCCGACAGCGCGTTACCCACTAATGGGCCACCGTAATAGGCTTTCACCGCAACCAGGCTGACTTTCTGTTCTGCGAAGCTCACAACCTGTAAAGCTCCTGGATACTGGATCAAGCGTTCAATGTAACTGGTGACGAGTTCTTCAGGTGCAATTAAATGATCGACGGGTACGGCGCCAGATTGGAATAGTGCTTCTTTTTCAGCGAGGTATTCTGGTGAACGAATACGAGCGATACGGTTTGGTGTATTAAACAGAGAAAAAGCCACCTGACAAGCGGCCATGTTAGTTTCATCCATGTTGGTTACTGCAACCAACATATCAGCATCTTGTGCACCGGCTTCGCGCAGTACGTCTGGGTGACTTGCGTGACCATTAACCACACGGAGATCGTATTTGTCTTGAAGCTCACGCAGACGATCTGAGTCTCTATCGACGATGGTGATGTCGTTGTTCTCACCGACAAGGTTTTCTGCCAACGTGCCGCCAACTTGACCCGCACCAAGAATGATGATTTTCATACCGTTTTCTCGTTTAACTACTTAAAAAGGCGACAGGGTTGCTGCCGTCCTATCACTTACGCGTTCTTAGTTAGGATGGCGTAATAGAAGCCATCCATATCCTCTTCACCTGGTAAAATCTGACGTCCAGGGTTACTCACATCTGAACCTTGCAACTGAGCGTCTGAAGTGCGAGCTAGGAAAGCTTTCACCTGCTCCTTGTTCTCTTGAGGTGTGATTGAACAGGTTGCATACACTAGAGTGCCACCCGGCTTCAGTTGTTGCCACATTGCATCAAGGATTTCGCTTTGTAGCTCGGCCAAGGCTGCAATGTCGTCAGCTCGGCGTAACCACTTGATATCAGGGTGACGACGAATAACGCCAGTCGCAGAACAAGGTGCATCGAGTAGAATGCGATCAAATTGCTCACCTTGCCACCAATCTTGCGGATTTCGTGCGTCACCGCAAATCACTTTGGCTTTGAGGTTCAAACGCTGCAAGTTATCGTGAACGCGCTTCAAACGTGTATCGTCGCAATCAATGGCAACCACTTCACAACCCTGAGTGCGTTCCAGAATGTGTGCTGTTTTACCGCCAGGGGCCGCACAACAGTCTAAGATCAATTCGCCATCTTGCGGTGTTAGGTAGTTAATCGATAACTGCGCGGCCGCATCCTGAACGGACACCCAACCTTTTTCAAAGCCAGGTAGTTTTGTCACGTCACATGGGGTGGCCAATTTTACGGCGTCTTTGGCTTCACTATGAATCGTGTTATCAATGTTTTCATTTTTAAGTAATTCAAGGTATTCATCACGCGAGTGGTGTTGGTGGTTAACACGTAGCCACATTGGTGCTTTGTTGTTGTTCGCTTCAACAATCTCTTGCCACTGCTCTGGATAGCTCTCTTGAAGTAACTTCAGTAGCCAACTTGGATGACCATATTTGCCAGCATTGTGACTCACCGCTATTGCGTCTAACTCTTGCTGATGACGCTGATAATTACGTAAAACTGCGTTGATCAAGCCGCGTAGACGTGGGCCTTTAAGAGTGTTTGTCCCCTCTACCGTTTCACCTACCGCCGCATGCGCGGGAATACGCATAAAGCTAAGTTGGTAGATACCGACCAGAATCAGGTGGTGAAAGACACGTTGTTTACCTTTGAGTGGCTTATCCATCAACTCGTTGGCAATGGATTCCAAGCGTGGGAGGTAACGTAGTGCACCATAACAAATCTCTTGTAATAGTGCGTGATCACGAGGCTTGATAGTTTGTTGAGCCGCAGGGAGTGCGCTCGAAAGAGAGTGACCTTTGTCGACCACTTGGAATAGGACGTTGGCTGCAGCAGCGCGAACATTCATGTTGAGTACCTTAATGGTGCGAGAGCATCTCTGCTCTCGAAAAGTTCGTAATAGTGAGCCCAATGATAATGACTGAGCTCGAATGGGGACTAGCTAAGTACGCTACCCACTTCAAACCAGTTTGCACGAGAGTTAAGAATATCTTGTACTGGCATGGCTTTTTTACCCGGTATCTGTAGCTGTTCTAGGACAAGTACACCTTTGCCTGTCGCGACATAGATACCAGACTTGTCTGCTTGCAAAATTGTGCCCGCAGGTTTCGCTGAAGTTTGCTCTTCAACACGGCTTTGCCAAACTTTGATGCTATTTTCAGCGGCATCAAAGTGGCTCATTGGCCAAGGATTGAACGCACGGACGCAACGCTCGATGTGTTGAGCCTCATCATTCCAGTTGATACGAGCTTCTTCTTTGCTGAGTTTTTTCGCGTAGTTTGCCAGTTCATCGTCTTGCTTTTCTGCCACAGCCGTACCATTCGCGATATCTGTTAGGCATTCCACCAAAGCTTGAGGACCAAGTTCTGCTAACTTCTCGTACATTGATGTGCTGGTGTCGTTAGCCTCAATAGGTAGAGTGGCAATTTTTAGCATATCGCCAGTATCAAGGCCGATATCCATTTGCATGATGGTCACGCCAGTCTCTTTGTCGCCCGCCCAAATAGAACGTTGAATCGGAGCCGCACCACGCCAGCGTGGAAGAATTGAACCATGAACGTTAATACAACCGAGTTTTGGTGTATCGAGTACCGCTTGAGGCAGAAGCAGACCGTAAGCAACCACAACCATGAGATCGGCATTCAGTTCTGCCAATTCTTGTTTCGCCTCATCTGATTTGAAGTTTTCTGGCTGATATACCGGAATGTTATGCTCAAGAGCGATATTTTTAACTGGGCTTGCTGTCAGCTTCTTACCTCGACCCGCTGGGCGATCTGGTTGAGTGTAAACAGCAATGATCTCGTGCTCCGAAGACAACAACGCCGCCAAGTGACGGGCGGCGAAATCCGGAGTACCAGCAAAAACAATTTTTAAAGGTTTGCTCAAGGTACCTTCCTTCTATTAGTTAGCGATTAAGCGTTCGTATTTTTCTCGTTGAAGCGTTTAATTTTCGCAAGCTTGTCTTGGATGCGTTTACGCTTTAGAGGCGAAAGATAATCTACAAAAAGTTTGCCTTCTAAGTGGTCAAGCTCATGCTGAACACAAATAGCTAATAGATCGTCAGCTTCAAAAGTGAATTCTTCGCCATCACGATTAAGTGCTTTTACCGTTACTTCAGCTGCTCGTGGCACAAGTGCACGTGCGCCAGGAACCGATAGACAGCCTTCTTCAATGCCATCTTCACCGCGTTTTTCGATGATTTCTGGGTTGATCAGAACCATAGGTTCGTCACGGGTATCGGAAACATCGATAACAACGATACGTTGGTGGAAATCTACTTGGGTTGCAGCCAAGCCGATACCTTCTTCGTCGTACATGGTTTCAATCATGTCATCAACGAACTTTTGAATCTCAGGTGTCACTGCTTCTACGGGCTTTGCCACTGTGCGCAGGCGATCATCTGGGAATGTTAATACTTGTAATACAGACATATACACTCGAATGTTGAACTGTGCCAAATCAGGATAAACCTTGTTGGCTCAATTCTAGACATTTTACATCTCAAATGACAGCATCAATGCGGCTTTTTGAGTCGCTTCTTGTTCATGAAGCGAGTGATGTCGATGACACAACCACGCAACTAGAGCTGCTAATTGTGGTGGTTTTGTTAAGTGATTGAGTGCTTGGTGCATATTTACGGGGTAGGAAATCTTTAAACTTCAAGCTGCCTACGTACCCCTAAGGCAAGCTTGTAAAACATCAAGGAATAGCAGTGGTATCTGATGAAGAACTCAGTGCTTGGTTGTCACTGTATTTTACTCCCGGAATTGGCTCTAAGAGCTTTACTCGCTTATTGGAATACGATTCTCCCATCAATATCGTTACCTCTAAAGCGACTGCCTTATTAGCTCTAGGAATGAACGACAGGCAGGTTGACTATCTTCACCATCGCGCACGGAAAGACGTAGAGCAGTGTTTTGATTGGCAGGCGCAGATGGGCAATAACCACATCGTCACATTACTTGATCAAGGTTATCCCGAACTTTTAAAACAGGCTTCAGGTTCACCTGCAATTTTATTTGTTAAAGGGAGTGTTGAGAGCTTGTCGCAACCTCAAATAGCGATAGTGGGCAGTCGATCCGCCAGTCATGAAGGGCTTGATACGGCTCGTCAATTTGCCAAGCATTTGGTGAAGCAGGGTTTAGCTGTGACCAGTGGGCTAGCGCTTGGGGTCGATGGATACGCACATGATGGTGCTCTACAGGGGGGCGGACAAACTCTTGCCGTTCTAGGGTGTGGTTTACAGACCGTTTATCCTACACGCCACCGTGATTTGGCGGGTCGAATTCTTGATGCTGGAGGCGCGCTAGTTTCTGAATTGCATCCTCATGCCAAACCAAAGTCGGCACACTTTCCGCGTCGTAACAGAATAATTAGTGGCCTTTCTGTTGGTGTTTTGGTTGTCGAGGCGGCGGAAAAGAGTGGTTCCCTTATTACTGCTCGTTACGCTCTTGAACAAGGGCGAGAAGTGTTTGCCTTGCCAGGTTCAATTCACAATGTGAACGCGAGGGGATGTAACCTTCTAATTAAACAGGGGGCTTGCTTGGTATTAACGGTGGATGACATTGTGAGTGAAGTAGAAACGCTTTTGCAGTGGTCTAACAAAAGTGAGCCTCCGATTCAAAATGAGCTATTCAATGAAATTGGTGGTAAAGAACAATTGCCATTTCCTCAGCTGTTAGCTAACGTAGGAAGTAAGGCTACACCAGTTGATATTCTTGCAAACAGGACCAATATACCTGTGCAGGAAGTCATGATGCAGCTCTTGGAGCTTGAGCTCTCAGGGCATGTTGTTGCAGTTTGTGGTGGCTATATTCTTAAGGGGAGGGGCTAGCTATGATGATGGATATCCTAATGTATCTATTCGAGACCTACATCCATAGCGATGCAGATTTACAGGTCAATCAAGATGAGCTAGAAGAAGAGCTTCTTCGCGCTGGTTTTCATCAAAAAGACATATACAAAGCTCTCGTCTGGCTAGAAGAGTTAGCAGCACTGCAGCAAAGTGAAACTCACTCGGCGATTTCAGTGTGTAGCACTTCAAACTCAACTCGTATTTATACGGCTAAAGAGTGTGAACGTCTTAGCCTTGAATGTCGTGGTTTTTTAACCTTTTTAGAGCAGGTTAATGTGTTGACGACAGAAACTCGTGAAATGGTTATCGACCGTATTATGGGTTTAGAAACTGATGAGTTTGAGTTAGACGATCTGAAATGGATTGTGTTGATGGTGCTATTTAATGTGCCAGGTAATGAAAATGCTTATACGCTTATGGAAGAGCTGTTGTATACCAAAGAGCAAGGTATTCTGCATTAATCTTCAAGAGTAGATATGAGTAACAAAATAGATCATCAGTTGTTCTCTGCCCATGAACATGCGTTAGAGCATCAAGCATGTCCTAAGTGTCAGGAACAGCACCGTGAGGGTGAACTTCAGCTTCGTCATGGTAGGCATGGTCCTTTTCTCGGTTGCAACCAGTATCCGGCCTGCGACTACATTAAGCCATTGCATCAAAATGATGGCCATATCGTTAAAGAGTTAGGTGTAGCGTGCCCAGAGTGCGGTAATGAACTGGTTTTGCGTCAGGGTCGCTATGGCATGTTCATTGGATGCAGTCACTATCCCCAGTGCCAACATATTGAGTCGCTCGAAAAGCCAAAACAAGAGCACACGCCACAAACGTACACTTGTCCTGAATGCCATAAAGGACAGCTTGTCGAACGTAAAACGCGCTTTGGCAAACTCTTTTATGCTTGTGACAACTATCCAAAATGCAAGTTTGCCGTGAATCAACCCCCAGTTGCAGGCAGTTGCGAGCAATGTGGTTATCCACTATTAGTCGAGAAGAAACTCGCCAGTGGCAATAAGCGCCAGTGCGCAAATCGTAAATGTCATCACACCCAATCAGAGCAATAAAAAACGGCGCATAAAGCGCCGTTTTTGCTTCTTATTCTCTATTCCGAGAAGTGCTCGGCAAATTCATGCACCGCAGGAAAAGCTTGCTTATCAAGCAGGTTGGCCAGCGCGCATAATTTGCGTTGAAGTTCACCGTTGTAGTCACCACAGACATTGATATGTCCCATCTTGCGTCCAGCACGTTTCTCTTTGCCGTACCAGTGGATATGACACCCATCCATCGCAAGCACTTCTGTTGGTAGTGTATCTTCACCTAAGATGTTGATCATTGAGGTCGAACGGATCAGTTTTGTACTGCCAAGTGGTAAGCCACACACTGCACGTAGATGGTTTTCAAACTGACAGGTTTCTGCACCTTGTTGAGTCCAGTGACCTGAGTTGTGTACTCGTGGCGCGATTTCATTGACCAGCAGGGTGCCGTCGACATCAAAAAACTCCAGCGCTAATACACCCACATACTCGAGTCGCTCTGCGATCGCAGTAAACATCGCCTTTGCTTGTTCTTGCAGTTCAGTATCTGCAATCGCGGTTGAGAGAGTCAGCACGCCGTCTGTGTGGATGTTCTCTGCGAGTGGGTAGACGGCGATTGAACCATCTTTACCACGAGCACCAACCAAAGAGACTTCTCGGTTGAAAGGAACAAACTGTTCTGCAACGATCGCTTGTGTAGGCGTTGCCGCAATGCAATCAGCCATCTCAGTCCAGATTTGCTCTACTTGAGCCATCTCTTTCAAACGCCATTGACCTTTGCCATCATAGCCACCTAGCGCACTCTTGAGCACCATTGGAATACCGACATGGTCGATAGCCTGATCGAAATCTTCGCGCGTCTCGATCACATAATACTTAGCATTGCGAACATCCGCTTGATCGAGAAGCGACTTTTCAAGTCGACGATCGCCGCCAGCTTTAATCGCTTGTGTTGATGGGAGAAACTTTCCGCTTTGCTCGCAGATCTCAAGAATAGGATGTGGAATATGTTCAAACTCTGCGGTGATGACATCCGCTTTTTCGATCGCATTTTCCAACCCGTGGCCAATAACAGCTTGTGTTAGTGGGTGAACAATATTTTCACTACCGACATCGTAGGCAGAGATCTCAATGTTAAGAGGTGCACCAGCAAGTGACATCATTCGCGCCAGTTGGCCTGCGCCTAACACTAAAACATGCATCGACTTAATCCTCTGCTGGATTTGGGTTTGCTAGAACGGTTTCAGTTTGCTCACGACGGAAAGCTTCCACTTTCGCCATGATTTCTTCATCGTGAGTACCTAGGATTTGAGCGGCGAGAATGCCTGCGTTTGCTGCGCCAGCCTCACCAATAGCAAGAGTACCAACGGCAATCCCTTTCGGCATCTGAACGATGGAGTACAGTGAATCCAATCCACTCAGTGCACGAGACTGAACGGGTACACCCAGTACAGGTAGAGATGTAAAGGCTGCCGCCATACCTGGTAGATGTGCTGCGCCACCTGCGCCAGCAATAATCACTTTTAGCCCACGTTGCTTTGCGGTGGTTGCGTAATCTGCAAGAAGCTGAGGGGTACGGTGCGCTGACACAACTTTGGTTTCGTACTCAACGCCAAACTTGTCTAGCATTTCTGCGGCTAGCTTCATTGTTGGCCAATCTGATTTTGAACCCATGATGATACCGACTTTCATCTCAAACTCCTTCAAAGCACATAGAATAGTGAGCAAATAATTTGAGCGCATTATACGGGGATTTTCGATCGAAGCAAACGTTTGCGTTGGGTTTGAAAGCGACGCCTATGAATTTGTCGACAAATAGCTTTAGTGTGTGGTTGCGAATATTTGTACACTTGTGCGGATTGATGATTAATAGGAAGTGATTTGGTGGATAACTTTGATAAGGCGCTCAGCGCTTTGCGTAATGGTGAAGTCATCGCTTACCCAACCGAAGGCGTGTTTGGGGTCGGATGCGATCCCGATAATCCTCAAGCCATTGATAAGCTACTAAAACTCAAACAGAGACCAAAGGACAAAGGGCTGATTCTCATCGCAGCAAGTTATCAGCAGTTGCTGCCTTATATTGATGAATCTCAGTTGACGCCAAAGCAGTTAGAGCAAGTAAAGCAAAGTTGGCCCGGACCGGTAACTTGGATCATGCCTTGTAGCGATAAAGTCTCTGTCTGGGTTTGCGGTCAATATAATTCGATTGCAGTTCGTGTGAGTGATCATCCTTTGGTACAAAAGATGTGTAATGCATTTGGAAAGCCGTTAACCTCTACCAGCGCGAACTTGACCGGTCAGCCACCTTGTATGACGACTGATGAAGTCTACCAGCAATTGGGTAGCCAATTGGTTGCTGTCTTGGAGGGGGAAACAGGGGGGCGTAATAAACCCAGTGAGATTCGCGATGCTAAAACCTCACAAGTATTAAGACAGGGATAACCCTGCAGTTAAGGAAGTCGTATGTCAGCCATAGATAAACTAGCGGTTAAGCAGTTTTTAATGAAACTTCAGGATTCAATTTGTCAGCAGTTGGAAGAGGCTGATGGACAAGCGGTGTTTGTCGAAGATGCATGGCACCGTGAACCTGGAGAGAAATTGGGCGGGGGCGGCCGTACTCGTGTCATGAAAGATGGTGCGGTATTTGAACAAGGTGGAGTTAACTTCTCCCACGTTGAAGGGAAAGAGATGCCGGCTTCAGCAACAGCGCATCGTCCTGAACTGGCTGGGCGTCGTTTTGAAGCGATGGGGGTCTCTTTGGTTATGCACCCGAATAACCCTTATGTACCAACCTCTCACGCTAATGTACGTTTCTTTATTGCCGAGAAAGAGGGTGAAGACCCTATCTGGTGGTTCGGTGGTGGCTTCGATTTAACGCCATTCTACCCATTCGAAGAAGATGCTCAGTACTGGCACAATACGGCTAAGGAAGTGTGTGCCCCATTCGGTAGCGAAGTTTATCCAGAACATAAAGCTTGGTGTGACCGATATTTCTATCTCCCTCATCGCGATGAAACTCGTGGTGTTGGCGGCTTGTTCTTTGATGATCTCAACCATTGGGAATTCGACAAGTGCTTTGATTACATCAAGGCGGTCGGTGAAGGTTATACTCAAGCTTATTTGCCTATTATCGAGCGTCGTAAAGAGACTGCATACGGCGAGCGTGAACGTCAGTTCCAGTTATATCGCCGAGGTCGCTATGTTGAGTTTAACCTAGTGTTTGACCGTGGCACTCTATTTGGCCTTCAGAGTGGTGGCCGTACTGAGTCGATCCTAATGTCGATGCCTCCGCTTGCGCGTTGGGAGTATGCTTATCAAGTTGAACCTAACTCACCGGAAGCGGAGCTCTATGATCATTACCTTAAACCAAGAGAGTGGTAAGGCTTTCTTCCTTATATAGATAGTGATAGGGTCAACTTAACTTAGTTGACCCTTTTTATTTCTGCAGGTAAGGATATGACACAGCAAATAGATCGTTATGCCGTTTTTGGTAATCCCATTGGACACAGTAAATCCCCTTTTATTCATACTCTATTTGCTCGCCAGACTAACCAGTCTCTTACTTACACAGCAGAGCTTGCGCCTGTTGGTGAATTTAACAGTGCCGCAAAGATGTTTTTTTCTACTGGCGGCAAAGGGTGCAATGTGACAGTGCCGTTCAAAGAAGATGCTTACCAATTCGCGACACGACTGACTGAGCGAGCGAAACTCGCTGGTGCGGTCAATACCTTAAAGAAGCTGGATGATGGAGAAATCATTGGTGACAACACCGATGGGGAAGGGCTGGTACAAGATCTGTTGCAACACCAAGTGCCGCTGAAAGATGCGCGAATACTTATCATTGGTGCTGGTGGCGCAGCGAGAGGGGTAATAAAGCCATTACTTGATCAACAACCAAGTGAAATCGTTATTACCAACCGAACATTCTCCAAGGCGTTGCAGCTTGAAGAGATGTTTTCTCCATATGGACGGATCCAGTCCGTAGCAATGTCAGAGATAAATGATGGCTTTGATGTGGTGATTAACTCTACGTCGGCGAGTCTAAGTGGTGAACTTCCTGAAATCTCTCCTGATATATTTACTAAGCATACGCATGTCTACGACATGATGTACAGTGCGGGCAACACAGCGTTTAATCAATGGGCTATAGATAATAAGGTAGCCGCTGCCTACGATGGCTTGGGTATGTTGGTTGGTCAGGCCGCAGAAAGCTTTATGTTGTGGCGTGGACTTCGACCAGGAACCAAACAAATTCTGCGCGAGCTGCGTAAGAATCTAGAAGGAATGTAAAATTGAATCAGTCGATCCTATTTCCAGATCTACAGTCTTGGGATGAGCAACATAAAGAGATGACGTTCCCTGCTCAGCTGGCTGGGGCACTCATTGAATGTGTCATTACTCAGGCTGAATTGGAAAAATTATCCGGACAAACCATCAACAATGCCCAACAAGCCCTAGACCTCTTTACTCAATATCGTTTTGATCTAGAGGAACTTGCCGAGCAACTTATCGAAGATGAAGAGTTCAACGCTGATGGAAAAGTAGAGGTAACTAATTAAGTTCTTCTACCTGATGTAGGTAGTCCTCTTTGTTCTGTACATAGTTATCTGCAGACTTTTGCAAGAAAGCACGCTCGGCATCATTAAGAGGGCGTGCTTGTTTGATTGGGCTGCCTACATAAAGATAACCGCTTTGCAAAACCTTTCCGGGTGGAACCAGACTGCCTGCTCCTATCATTACCTCATCTTCTATTACAACACCATCCAGTACGATTGCGCCCATACCAACTAAAACACGGTCTTTGATGGTACAGCCATGAAGCATCACCTTGTGACCTATGGTTACGTCATTGCCAATAATAAGAGGGTAGCCTTCTGGGTTGGCTGCGTTTTTATGGGTAACATGAAGTACGCTTCCATCTTGGATATTAGTACGTTCACCAATATGGATATGGTTAACGTCTCCGCGAGCGGCCACCAAAGGCCAAACGCTAGAGTCATCGCCAATTTGAATGTCGCCAACTAAAATAGAACTACTATCTATATAGACGCGTTGGCCGATTTGGGGCTTGATACCTTTATAACTGCGCAGAGAGCTCATTTTATCTCCTAGTAAGAAGGGGGAATTTGCCAATATTGGCGTAGAAAAGTGACAAAAACAGATGGTTTTGAATAGAAAATACCCAAACAGCAAAAAAATCAAAAAAAACTCAAAAAAGCACTTGCCAATGTGATGG
>NZ_JBNJOJ010000023.1:0-82938 GCF_050113655.1 Vibrio sp. TRT 29B02 | reverse complement strand
GATTATTTTAATACTTTAAAGAGTACGGCATTTCAGCCTCGTCATTTTCCCTCGGTAGTTAACGTAGTGACAAAGTCGCTTGGTAATTAAGGTACGACAGAATCGCTTGGTGATCACAGCTATTACCTTACAGCTCTAGCGCGTCTCTGGACATAAACGAGTTAACTACTAAATCAGAATTTAGCTAATTACCTTACTCACATATTCACTACAATTGGTAACGTTTCTCGGGAAGTTAGACCTCTTAGGAGGGCTTTTTCGCGCATATACGTTAAATAATTTACATTGTACTGCTTCAATCATAGCTTGACACTGTTTGTACAACTGGGAAATATTGAACTAAAACATAAGATTAGGGCTTTACCGATGAATGTTTGTACACGCTATAAATGCGACACCTGCGAAACTTTGATTGATTGCCGTATTGGCTTTTCCAACCGAGATGTTCAACCTCTCCAGTTTGCATGCCCCGAATGTGGAGAGCGTATTAGCTTCACATTAGGCTTAAAAGATCTTGAGGGAGCAACTGAGATCACTAACTTTAAAGCGCCATTTACTGGTGAAAACGTTTTTGTTGATTTGCACCTTGATTTTCCTACTACATTTGGTGAGTACAAACAAGGTAACACCACGTTTATGCGTGTGGTGAGCGAAATTGGACAAGAGTCTTTCTCAGATCTATCTAGGCGTTTGGAGCTTCTGAACATACTAGGAGAGCACCACCGATCTCTTAAACGACTTATATCACAATACAAACAAGGTAATACCAAGGGGTTTGAGAAAGTCATTAAAAGCCTAGAGAAGTTAGAGTTTGTAAAGCTGAAATCACATAAAGCAGAGGATGTAATAGCAGCTCTTTATTCGGCAACTTCGATTATGTCTTCTCCGCTGACAATTTTTGAGCACAATAAAGAACTCAGTGAAGTGATGCCGAGAATACTTTTCGGCCTTAATGAAGACCATCATGACAACCTAAACAAGTTCTTTGACGACTTGCTGACTACAGGCTTTCTGAAGAAAGTTCACCACGAGACTCTTAGCTTGTACCCAAAGCTAATTAAGTTGGAAGTTCCTCTGCGCCCAGCTTTGTACTATGACTACAAAGAAGAAGAACTAGGAACTGTTCCAGCGAGGGTTTCTACGACTAACTTCGAGTCGTGCAATAATACGTATAAAGATATGGCTGAGGTTTATTCTAGACAGCTAGTACTAGTGGCAGGGCTGAATAACCTCATAAAGCGAGGTGACTTTGACCTGTTTTCAGATGAGACCCGCTTGAATAAAAAAGACAAAGTTATCGCAGATTTTTCATCTCTAGAAAATTACGCAAAAGTTGACTTGGGCAGAAAACTATCTGCTTTAGATGATTGCTTCTTCAAGTATGATGAAGAGGCGCTTGATAGCCGCCTTAGAAATGGTATCGCTCACTACAAGTACGATTATAACGAAGCTACACAGGTCATTACCTATAGCTCAGCCAAAGAGGGGCTTACTAGGGATAAAACTATCGAAATGAGCCTTATGGAGTTCATGAGAAAGATGTTGTTGCTCTTCCGTGAAGTGCATAGTCTCAACCACATCATCAAAGCATTACTGTTCCACTGTGTATTGATCTTGAAGCAGCCAATTTAATCAACTCCCATATCTGAAGCGCCGAAAGGCGCTTTTTCACATCTGTAGTTTTACATTATTAAGCTGATAGTCGGTTTCTTCGTAAGTTCTCCTGAGCAAATATTTAGTCAGAAAGACAGTACCCTTTCAGGTCAGAGCACTAGTTTAGGTCTTATTAGGGTGTTAGATATAAGTAACTTTGGGGCAAAGGTGTGTTTGCCGTGATTGGCGCTGGCTGATTTTATTACATTAGAACATATCGAATTATCATAGTTAAAACGTGTGTCCCGTTAAGAATCGAGTGAATGAAATCAACGAGAGCAACTTTGCTCAAATGCGCCCGTTTGCGCCACGCTCTGGCTGGAGTTGGAGGCAGAAGAGGGAGAGAGTTGAACGGCAAATCGCGCGTTTAAATAACAACAACGGTTACTATATTTAACCACAGCGACCGCCGTAAGGCGGTCGTTTTCGATGCTAATAAGCTTGCTCCGTGCTTTGGACGGAGCAGCGAAACCCTGAACGGTATGACAGATTATCACTTACTATCGGGTCAAATGCGCGAGCGACCGTGACCATGGCCCCCCAGCCTCGTATAACTTTATACTCACCCGTTGCTGGGCCCTGAGGATCAAGTTTTGGTGACACTTTGTAATAATCTTTGGCGTACCAATCATTGACCCACTCTGCTGCATTGTAAGTCATATCATAAATACCGAGGGGATTGGGCGCAAACATACCAACAGGGTTTAAGTCCGTATCAACATTAATAGTTTTCTCAGTAAACTCTTCATAGCCACCTAGTTCTGGATTATGGAAACCCCTTCCCCTAAACTGAATAAAGCCATTGTTGGTTGCGTAGTAGAGTTTTTGACCACGGCTGCGTGCAGCGTATTCCCACTGGGCTTCGGTGGGCAGATCGACGGGCAGAGCCGTTAACTGCCCCAGCCACTGACAATAGTTTTTTGCATCTTGCCAATTTACATTTCTAGCAGATTGTTTGAGAAAGTTAGGTAAGACGGATTTATAAATCTTAGAGCCGCGTTCTAGGTACTGCCCTTCATAAACACTCTGTTCAAATGGTCGGCCTAATGTTTGTAAATAAACATCATAATCCAGCAACTCCGCTTCATACTTTGACAACGAATAACTGCTTAGGGTGACTTCATGCTGAATATCCGCCCCGCGATCAACGATCGAGACCTGACTGTAACAGCTTGCTTCTGGCGTCCAGACAGGGCGATTAAGATCGTCGTTCATGCAGGGCATACGAAAGTCGCCCATAATAAAACGGCCACCTTCGACAAACACCATATTTTCAATCGACTTTACCGCGACCTCGGCGATCTTTTGTTTTAGTTCGCTGTCTACATCTGGATAGTGTTTGTTGACATTGCTAATAATGGTGTTGAGCTGCTGTTGAGAAAGCACGTTACTGGAAATGTCGATATCGCTATTGCATGCTGCCAATAAAGGAATCGCCCCGAGAAGACCTAGCCATTTATAATTCATTATCAATCCTCATTATTTAGCTGTTTATTTTAAGCGGCTAAGCAGGTGACATGAAGTTAATGACTCGGAAATAATGTGATTATCCTTCTATTTCTTAATGATGCACACCCAGTTAATAATTAATCAATCTATCAAGTAATAATCAGAAACGCTGCCTTAATATTGGTGTAGTTTGGTATGCTGATAGTCAGTTAATACCGAAACGTAACAAGGCGTCAAAAGCTCAATCCCTTAGCTTTTGCTAACAGCTAAGGGACTAAATCAATCACATTCAGTTAAGTTCGGCTTGCCACTTTATGACTTCTCCATTGCTTAATATCGCTTTGATGGAAGCCGCAGCCACATCGATGTCGCCGTTATCAAACGCTTGAACAGAGAAGTTGGCGATGATCTTGCTGCCATCACTGAACGTGGTTTGTTGGACGGTACCGTGGTTATCTAACCATGAAAAATCAATCAACACTTTATCCCACAGCTGTTCGTGTATCGGTTCAAACCCATCTTGATAGTGTTTTAAGGCTTTGAGTCTTGGGTTTGTACTTTTCACAACTTCGTCTCTGGTTAAGTGAACCATCGCGGGCGTGTTATATAGCATGGCCGTTAAGTCACGGTTGGTTTTCACATTGGTAAACTTGAGACTGTCTGAGTGCCAATGGTGCGTATTAATTACTTCATCATGAAATACAGTTTGGTATAGCGGAATACGATATTGAGGCGAAAACAGTAGCGACTTGTACGGCTCTTTAACCTTTGCTGGTTTGAAGAAAAAGTCGGGCTTATGATCTGGATACCAGCGACCTAGAAAGTAGAGGGACTGGCGGTCTTGTTTCATTTCTTTATCTGTCCATCCGAATCCAACCATTTCTAAGCCGTGCGCAAACGCAATGCCTTTGGTAGTTAAGCTGTTGCCGTCCTCGGAGCCCAATACGAGAGATGGTTGCTCGCTTAGCCACTGCATTCGGTTGTTAAAAGCGGAAAGCATCTGCAATTCACTGGTATTGTCACTGTAGTCCTCACGTGCCATTGCGGTCGCATCGACATCTAAGAATAAACTATTGAAGTGACCAAAGTTCATGATGTCTTTAGCGCGCTGTTTTACGTAATCCAAATGGCAATTGGGATTTAAGTAGAAGCCGTTACCGCGAAAGCCTTTTTTCAAACTCCCATCAGCTTGTTCAATTGCGCATGTGTTTCGTATTGGCTCTGGCAGCTGAGCGGTTAACCAGCTGTCATTTAACCGAGCCGGTATTGCGGTGTTATAGGAGTCGTAAGTCCCAACCAAGTAACCAGATTGCTTGGCTCGCTCGACCGCGTTTGGTTGATAAAAAGCCGGCATCCAGTTATCAAAGCCTAACCAAAGCTTGTTCAATCCGGCGTTGTTTAGATTATCGACCATAACGGAAGATAAGGCTTGTCCCCAAGTGTCTGGTGAGTTAAGAAACGAAGACGCATGTTCAGACAACCATTTTTTTCTGCTTTGCGCTGCGATGTATTGTGCCTCAATCGTGTTATCAGCCAATGTAGGGGATGCGACGGGGTATAAGCTTTGTAGCGATTGGCTAATCGAATCCAATAGCAACTGTTTGTGGTATTGGCTCAACCAGTCCTTACCCTTAGACAAAGTGGTTAGCTCACGCTCAGCCTCATCGGATATTTTGAGCTTAGAGCGTTCAAAGTACCATTCTTTTAGTCCCCACCAGTCTTTCACATCTTGGATACTTAAAGGATCTTTACCAAACAGGTAGACATGACTTGCACCAATCAACTTGCTGACATCTGGATTACGTATTTGCTTTGAGGTTAATGATTCTGATAATCCATTAGCGATTCGCCAGTCTCGGTACTGCTTTGCACCGTCGAGCATTGATTCTCCGAGCGTTATGCGGACAGCAAAAGGTTGCGATTGATTTAGCATGGTGAATTGATGCGATGCGTTCATATCAATATGGGACTTGTTTTTCGACTTCAATTCAGAAGTTACATCAGTAAAAAACAGTTGGTTATTGGTTGGGTTGATCAACTGATAGCTGATGAATTGATCGTTTTGCTGCGTGGTCCAAAACGGCATCTTTAAGTCTTGAGTAGTGTTACTTCCAGAGTGGTTATTGGCGAGATAATTCGCCCATAGCCTATGGTCGGTAGGTACGCGCATACCTTCACTAAAGGGCAGCAGCAGTGTTTGTGTTTCTTGTTCCGCAAGGTCGAACCAAGCCAGTTCTATTGGTTGGTTGCGCTTTACCTTGATATCAGAAGGTAGGGTGAATTGGAGGCCAAGCTCACCTTGGTTTAACTCCGCGGTGACTGTGATACGGCTTGGCATTAACGTCCAAGAGGCACTGGTTGAGTCTGTGGTTATCGCGGCCACTGTTTGAGGGATACGGTCAACGGTTAGCGCAGCACTGTTAACGCTTAAGCCATTCCAATCTATCGTCAGTGTCGCTGGTTTTATTACAACAGTATTGTTGGTGGTGTCGCCACTGTGGTCTTGAAGTATAAATTCATTCGCTTGTGTATGTGTTGAAAAAGTACAAGCGGTGAAAAGGGCTAACATGGCGCAAGATGAGGCATTTAATTTATGGTGGATATTCAGCATATTTAGATTCCGTGGTAGTCATTGCGGCTATTACATCTAAGATGCGTTAGTGTTTTGTCACCTATATGTCTCTATTTCTACCTCGTAGAACCATCAAAGCCATGTACTCATGCCTTCTAGAAGGGCACAGCGACACGTTGAACGTATTGGACCTCAATCGTCCCCTGGTACTCGAACATTTCCACTGATGCGCTTAGGTGCTTGGCGTTTGCCCCCGCTGGGCTTTGTGCCGGAACCGCAACTTGCTTTGCCTTGATCGGCACTTTGAAACCTAACATGTTGTAGTTTTCATCAAACCATTGCCAACTTACGTGGGTGCTAGGGCAGTTATCGTTCACCTCTGGTGGCGTGATCACAACGTGTGCGTTGTCAAGTTTATTCTCCAGTGTTAACCAGCGCTTGCTGTCATCTAACGCAACAATAATGGGGTAGCTGTTCGCCCCTACGGTTAATTGATAAACACCAGACTCTGGCTTAATGAACATCTCATTAGTCTCGATTTCTTGGTAGTCGACTCCCAAGTTGAGTTGTCCTTCAATCAACATAAGACCATCAGGAGCGATGAGTGTGAGTGGCTGTGCGTTTTCATTTAGATCACTGCTGCGTGGTTCGGCTGAGATTTTAATCTGATAGCCCTGTGACGAAAGACCGTAACGTTTAATAAAGCTCACCTGGATGTGGTGGGCAGATACATCGCTTTGTTTAAGTTGTCTTCCACATTGAGTTCTGGTGAGTATTTCTTGTTTTACGGGCAGCCAAAGCTGACTATCAAGTGCTGCTTGATTGAGTGCGATTTGTAGCTCTTGCCATGCGATCTGCGGTTGCTCATCAAGTAGCGACTGATAAGAGCGTTGTAAAGGGGTATCTGCAAACCAAGCCGCATGGCAAGCAAACGGGAACGCACATAGCAAAGCAGTTAACGATGTTACTTTCATTGCGCATCCCCAACCAAACGATAGCCAACACCACGGTGAGTTTCTAAGTGGAGTGTTGGCAGTTTCTGACGCAAACGGAGTATGTGGTTGTCTACTGTTCGGGTGCTTGGAAAGGCTTGATAGCCCCAAATCTTGTTGAGCAGTTCATCTCGATGAAACACTCGCCCTTGATTTTGGATAAACAGAACTAGCAGTTGAAACTCTTTAGGTTTCAGAGGGATAGGGTTTTCTTCCAGATAAGCAATTCTTTCTGATAGATTGATCTTTATGTTAGCGTAAGTTAAGTGGCTTGTCCCTAGAGGGCGTAGCTGAGTAATGACGCGTGCGAGTAACTCTTCATTTGAAAAGGGTTTCGTCACATAATCTTTGGCGCCCGCCATTAAGCCCTCTACGCGCTGTTGAACTTCTACTTTCGCAGTTAATACAATCACGGGTAGCGCCTTGAGGAGCAACCAGTTTGGAAGGTGTTGTAAGCTGTCGCCGTCTTCTAGTTGTCTATCGAGCACAACAAGATCGGCGCGTAACCACAGTTTACTGGCCTTGCTGGAATCTTGCGCCCAAAGACATTGATAACCGTTTGACTCAAAGAAACTGACGAGGCCTTGCCCAAGTAAAGGGTCATCTTCAATCAGTAGTAGGGTATTCATAAGCTATTTCCAAAATACATCGTGTCGGATTACGAAGAATAATGAGGCGCCCATTTGCCTGTTTCATTAAATGTCCCACAATGGTGAGGCCAATACCCATGTTGTCGTGTTTATGCGGGTCGTTTGTAGTGACTCGGGACAAAGTACGTTGTAATAACGAAGGGAAATGTCCTTGATCTTGAACTTCGATCCTGAGCATATCTAAGAGCGTTACATTAACCGTTACCTCACCTTGACCGTGTTGCTTAGCGTTCTTGATCAAGTTATCTAAGCAAATCGTCAGCCAGTAATAGGGTAGGTTAAGCTCTACTTCTCCGGATTCACATTGATAGCCTATGTTGTGCTTCCCACATACATGTTCAAGCCACTCATCAAGAGAAGCGTTTTGCTTCAATAGAGGTTCAGACTGTTCAGTGCTCAGATAGACCTTACTGTTTTCAGTGAGTTGAGACAGCCTTTGATAATCAGAGATTAAACGCCAAACCGCACCTTGAGTTTCATCGGAGAACTCATCGTAGCGATTTCTGAACATTTCTACCGTTAAACCTAAACTGGTGATCGGTGTTCGCAATTCATGAGTCAGAAGTTGCAATACAAACTGTCTCTCTTTACGTTGCTTAGTTTTTAAATACAGTGAACGCCCTAACATAGAGCACAAAACAATCAGCAGTGAAAAGATCATCACTTTCATCAAGAGTGTGTCGTTGGTTGTTTCACTAAGACATAGGTTGCTGTAACGAAAAGAACAGTTCTCTCCAGATAAACTTACGCCTTGTTGGCGTGCAATGGGTTCCCAAATATCTGACGGGACTGCTTTCCAGCCTTGTTCTCCACTTAACCAAAGTACATCACCTTGTTGCCAAGCTCGGTATCCATTTAGCAGAGCTTCTCTTCCTTCTGCTGTTAACGGCTGTAGTTTGTTGTATAGCGGGTGCAGTGGATTGGTAACCGTTAAAAATGGGTAGATTTGTTCGCTTGTCTCTGGGTAACGCGCCACATAACGGTCCGCGAAACTTCCACCAGCAGGGTGTTGTTTAGAGTGAGCGGCAAACCAGATCGAATCTAACCTTTGCTGCTGACACAAAGCGAGCTCGAACTCGATGGCATCGTTTAACGCCGAGTTAGAAGGTTCAATCGCTTCGCATGTCTGCTGTATCGCGGCTAACGACGCAATATCTTGCCAACTGAATGTGTTGAAATCGGGGTAACGACTACGGTCTTTAAGCAGAGCCTGCGGGTAATGAGATAACTGTTGTTGAGAAACAAAGATTTGGGATGCTTGCCAGCTCAATTGATAGAGTGCTTGCCACTTGTCTTGCAAGCTTTGGGCATTGGCTAACGTAGGGAGCCAAAACAAAAAACAAACGGCTAAGGTCAGCCTGTGCATCCAGTTATTCTCGTTAAAAGTCATAAGCGCCAGTCTAAAGAGTTTTGCTCGAGATTTGTAACCTTAATGTCAACAAGTTTCCCTGCTTTATCAAATTGTGACCGAGAGTCGTGAAACGCGTATTGCATTTCAACTGACTACTATTAGACCGGTACAGTTTCTTGTGGCATAGAAAGAGGCAAAGTAAGTTCATTTCGCAGATTGCGATTTGCATACTACGAATTTATAACGCGGAAATGGGCAGTTCTGAGCTAGCTACTATGATTAGCTCGTTGTGATCCACCTTCCGGCGTCCAGACTGGGCGATTAAGTTCGTCGTTGATTGACATTGCTAATAATGGTGTTGAGCTGCTGTTGAGAAAGCACGTTGCTGGAAAATACCGTCAAGCATTGATGTTTGACGGTATAGGGTATGTGACTACAGAGTTTGACTGAGTTGATAATAGCGACCTTGTTGTTCGAGGAGTTCCCTGTGGCTACCATGTTCAACAATTTCACCTTGTTCAATTAGACAAATACTGTCCATCTTGTCTAAATCAACTAAGCGGTGAGTAATAAAGACAACTGTTTTATCAACGAAGTGTTGCTCAAAGAGCTGCATGATCTGCTGTTCGGTTTGCTTATCCAACCCTTCAGTTGGTTCGTCAAGCAGTAAAATGGGGGCGTTATGAAGTAATGCACGAGCAATACCCACTCGACGTTTTTCTCCACCCGATAACTGACGACCGCCATCGCCAAGCCAAGTATCTAACCCGGTATCATTGAGCAGCTTGGCTAATCCGACCTGAGTTAATACCTGTGCCAGTTCATCGTCATTCGCTTGTGGTTTAGCCATGATCAGGTTGTCTCGCAAAGAGCCGTTTAGGATATCGACCCGCTGGCTGACCACACTGATTGCCTTGCGAAGGTCGCTTTCGCTCCACTTTTGAATTGGCATTCCAGCGATTTTAATCTCACCCTGCTTTACATCCCAATAACGGTTTAGTAATTGGAGCAGAGTAGACTTGCCCGATCCCGTCTGACCAACGACAGCAATACGGTGTTTGGCCGGTATGTTAAGGCTAATTTTTTTAAGCACTTCGCTTTCTGTATCTGGGTAGCTGAAAGAGACACTCTGATACTCAATCGAAAATGCTTGATTATGACTATCGCTATGCTCCGGGAATTGGACATCTGGTTCAGAGAGAATAATGTCGTTCAATCTGCGAGCAGAGGTAAGAGTCTGACCTAAATGCTGGAATGCGCCTGCGATAGGCATGAGTAGCTCGACACTCGCCATCGTTGCGAAGGCAACTAAGGCGATCATTGGATCTGGCGTATTTCCGCCGACGCCATCAGCAGCGAGCCAAAGCATCAATATAATTGTCCAGCCATTAGCAAGTAGCAGTAGAGCTTGTGCAAGGCCAGAGAAATGGGCGTTAAAGAACTGGTTCTTCAGCAGCTTTTCTTGAGTGCTCAAGATAGCCTCACGGTAACGTTGCTCTGCACCGAATAAGGTTAGCTCACTGTAACCTTGAAGCCAGTCTAAGGTCGAAATACGAAGCTCAGCTTTATTTTGTGTTAGCTCGCTACCATTTCGTTTGCCCAACTTATAAAAAAGTATCGGCCAAGTAAGTAGCAGGGCAAAAAGAATCGCCCCTAATGTCATACCAAGTTCGGCGTCAAACCAACTTACTAGCGCTGTAAGGCCTAATATACCTAACGTACCGACGATCATTGGACTAACAAGTCTTAGGTAGACATGATCCATGGCGTCGATGTCGGCAACCAAACGGTTAAGTAAGTCAGCGTCACGTAGGTTTGATACGCGGCCCGGAATGAGTGGAGCAAGCTTGGAAAAGAAGAAAATACGTAAGTCGGTTAGGAGCTTAAAGGTCGCGTTGTGACTCACTACGCGTTCCCCCCAGCGTCCTGCGGTTCTGCCCATAGCAAAACCACGAACAAAGGCGCCCGGCAACATGTAGTTGAAGGTCTCGCGTGCAATCGTCAATCCCGCGATTGCGGCGGCGGATAAAAACCAACCAGACAAGGTCAATAAGCCGATAGAAGCAGCAAGAGTCAGGAACGCAAGCAACATCCCGAGCGATAGGCCGAACCAATGCTTCTTATACAGTTTGAGGTAGGGAAGGAGTTCACGCATCAAGATTCCCCTTATTCGCTTGGTTAAGTGCCTGATTGGCACTGAGCATTTCTTGGAAAAGCCCTTGTTGTTGAGCCAACTGAGCAAAGCTACCGCTTTGAACAATTAAACCATCACGCATCACAAGGATTTGTTCTACATTCTGAAGTGGCGTCAGTTGATGTGTCACCATTAGCGCTGTTTTGTTTTCTATTTGGTTTTGTAAACCTTGCATGACTAAGCGTTCACTTCTTGCGTCTAAGCTCGCTGTAGGCTCATCGAGTAACCAAAACTGACCGTTTTGAATCATGGCACGTGCAAGCGCTAGGCGCTGAGCCTGACCGACGGACAAACCACCCGAACGATCGGAAACCGCATAATCTAAACCGTGTTGGTTAACAAATTCAGCCGAGAAGGACTCTTCCAGTGCACGCTGAACGCTTTCTTCACTGACGTTGGATTTGCCCAGCGTGATGTTGTCACGAATGGTGCCGTGCAATAAAAGTGGGTTTTGTCCGACCCAACTGATGTTTTGACGCCAGTTAGCGAGATCAATCTCAGTACGTTCAATATTATTGATGGTCAACGAACCACTGTAAGGCAAGAAGCCCAAGATAGCGTTGATTAGCGACGTTTTACCTGCACCGCTAGGCCCGACTAACGCCGTTGTTTGACACGCCGTGATTTCAAAGCTGACAGGGCCTAATAGTTTCGTCCCTTCAGGAGAGAAGACTTCAAGATCCGTTGCGCGAATAGTGATAGCGTCATTATCAGCGAGCGTCTGACTACCAGAACGGACAGTCTCTACGTCAATTTCAATAAATTCAACAATGCTCTCTGCAGCGCCCACTGCTTGCTGTTTAGCGTGGTAGAAAGTGCCTAGATCACGAAGAGGCTGATAAAACTCAGGTGCGAGGATCAGAATAAACAGCCCAGCAAACAGAGTGACCCCCGTGCCGTAATCGCCAAAGTTCAACTCACCGATAAAGGCGAAGCCAAAGTAAACGGCTGTCAGTGCGATTGAGATTGAGGTGAAAAACTCAAGCACAGCAGATGATAGGAAGGCAATTCTAAGTACGTCCATGGTTCGGGTACGAAACACTTCTGACGCACCGCGCATCACTTCTGTTTCTGCCTTAGTTCTATCAAACAAACGGATGGTCGTCATTGATTGAAGACGGTCGTAAAAGTGCCCGGATAAACGTTGCAATGCTTTAAAGTTTTTACGGTTTGCGTCAGCCGCTTTCATACCGACCAAAGCCATAAATAATGGCACTAGCGGTGCAGTAATTAGAAAAATGAGTCCAGCAGCCCAGTTAACGGGGAAGACGACGATCAAAATGACGAACGGAATCAAGACTGACAACGACATCTGCGGCAAATAGCGCGCAAAGAAGTCATGCATATCTTCTACTTGTTCTAAGAGTAGCGTTGCCCATGCACCCGCTGGTTTACCTTTGATATAAGCAGGCCCCAGTTCGCGTAATTTGTCTAAGATGAGTTGGCGAATATAGATACGAATTTGTTCACCACAACGGTACCCCGCAATTTCACGTCCCCATGAGCAGAGGGCACGTATGGCTACGATAGCGGCGAGACCAAAAAAGTGAGGCACTAACGTGTACTTATCGACATGCTCGATAATCAACTGATGCAGTATGGTTGCAAGCAGGGCGGCTTGAGCCAATAGAAAAATGCTTGAAAGAACGCCAAGACCGACAGCGACCATAAGCCAGCGTTTGGCGAGCTTACTTTGCTGCTTGAGCCATTGATTCAAGCTGCGTTGTTTCTTTTTATCCATTGTGAAGGCTTAATGAGAATTATTATTAGCAATTAGAACTGCGCATTATACAAAAGAAAGCCCCGCGGTAACACCGCAGGGCTTTAAGGATTTGAGCCAAAAGTGAAAAATATTATTTACTATCTGCCAACGCATCCAAATAGCGTTCTGCATCAAGAGCGGCCATACAACCGGTACCCGCAGAGGTGATGGCTTGACGATAGTTGTGATCCATCACATCTCCAGCGGCAAAAACGCCGGCAATGCTGGTTTGTGTTGCATTGCCTTCCAAACCAGACTGAACAACAATATAGCCGTCTTTCATCTCAAGTTGGCCTTCGAAAATGGCTGTGTTTGGCTGGTGGCCAATCGCAATGAAGGCACCCATCACGTCAATCTGCTCAACAGACTCTGACTGAGTATCTTTGATACGCACACCCGTCACGCCCATATCATCACCCACCACTTCCTCTAGAGTTCGATCAGTGTGTAAAACGATGTTGCCGTTTGCGACTTTATCCATCAGACGATTGATCAGAATCTTCTCTGCTCTGAAAGTATCACGGCGATGAATCAGGTGAACCTCTGAAGCGATATTTGATAGATAGAGCGCTTCTTCAACAGCGGTGTTACCACCACCAACCACTGCGACTTTCTGGTTGCGATAGAAGAACCCATCACAGGTCGCACAAGCGGAAACTCCACGCCCTTTAAATGCTTCTTCTGACTCTAGGCCAAGATATTTAGCCGAAGCACCAGTGGAAATGATCAGAGCGTCACAAGTGTATTCACCGTTGTCGCCAATAAGACGGAAAGGGCGTTGGCTGAGATCAACCTGATTAATGTGGTCAAACAAAATCTCGGTTTCAAAACGCTCTGCGTGTTCTTTCATGCGTTCCATAAGGTTTGGTCCAGTCAGACCCTCAGGATCACCAGGCCAGTTTTCTACCTCAGTGGTCGTGGTTAATTGACCACCTTGCTGCATGCCGGTAATCAAAACTGGTTTTAGGTTTGCACGCGCAGCATAAACGGCTGCAGTGTAGCCAGCAGGACCAGAGCCAAGAATAAGAAGATTGCTATGTTTGACGTCGCTCATTTGTGCTCCATTAGCGGTGACGCTTTCTATGTAGTTTGTCTCGATTGTATGGAATATATGGGGGCTTTGAAAGAGTTAGCAAGCGTGAAAACAGGAATAATTGGTTATAGGTTAGAACGCAATCGTTACATTTTGTGTGGCGAGTGGTTGATATAACCTGTTGAAGTTTAAAAGGTATTCCTAGTGTGATAGTGAAGTCGTCTAATATTTTCAATCCTTGCTTTTTAAATCTGGTTGAATTGTCTGATTTAAATTGCTTTAATGGATAAAAGTTCTTTATATCTATTTATGTTGGATTGAAATGCTAAAAAAAGTTGATCTTACAATACAAGTGCGCAAATAATGAATGTGAACAAGATGTTAATCATATTATAGGTATGTACATTCATTAAGGAGATGATGATGTTACATCAGCGTGAAACTACCCTTCAACTCACCAAACTTAGCGATACGGCGATTGCTCAGCTTGCACCATCGTTTACTCAGCTTCCGCACACAGAACATGCCGATGGTAAATTCCGCTTAAGACGTTATTCCGTTGTCTCTTTTCGAGATGGCGAAGTAGTCGATTTGGGCAAAAATGAATTTATGCAAACGGACGACATTAACCGTTTCCAAGGCAACGTTGTCAGACAGTTTGAACCTATTGAAGAGAGCACTCTAAACAGTGATGGTATGCGCGAGATGTGTCAGCTCTTTGTTTCTTCAAACAATCTGACTAATGAGCATGAGATTGAAATTCATCAGATCCGTATTGCAGCTATTTACGATGAGACACAAGTCGCTCCTGAAGGTGTTCACCAAGACGGATTTGAGCATATCGCGCTTGTTGGCATGGGGCGTCACAATATCGAAGGTGGCGATATCATGCTTTACAACAGCTTCAATGAAGCGCCATTTTTCCGCAAGGTTTTACAAAGTGGTGAGGTCGCAATGCTCGCTGACGACAAGCTATGGCATAACGCTCAGCCAATCCGCTCTGTAATCGAAGGCCAAGAAGGCTATATGGATGTATTTGTTCTAACCGCGAAGGATGCAGTGAATGAGCTTCACTCCTAATTTAGTAAGAGCGCAGTTTAGCGCTCTTAATCAGACTCATAATGACTTACCAGTACTATTTCTTGATGGCCCAGGAGGCTCTCAAGTACCTCAATCCGTACTGGATGCGATGACCGCTTATCTTGGATTCTTCAATTCCAACTTGGGTGGACACTATTTCTCTAGCCGTAATACTACCGACTTAATGAAGCAAGCTCGCGAGCATGCTCAGGCTTTGGTCAATGCTGAATCGAGCGACAATATTGTCTTTGGTGCCAATATGACGTCACTCACGTTTCAATTGAGTCGTGCTATAAGCCGCGATTGGAAGGTCGGGGATGAAGTGGTTGTTACCGCATTAGATCATTACTCGAATGTATCAAGCTGGCAGCAAGCAGCAGAAGACAAAGGGGTTGTTGTTCGACAAGCTCGTGTTGAGGAGTCGGACTGTAGCCTAGATATCGATCATCTTATCTCTCTTATTAATGATAAGACGACCTTGGTAGCATTAACTTTCGCGTCAAATACGACGGGTTCAATCGTCGATATGCAGCGTGTCATTGAAGCGGCACATACTGTGGATGCGATGGTCTATATTGATGCGGTACATTATGCACCCCATCATTTGGTTGATGTCCAACAACTTGGTTGTGATTTTCTTGCTTGCTCAGCGTACAAGTTTTTTGGACCGCACGTTGGGATTGCCTATGTCGCGCCTAAATGGCTACATACGTTGAAACCATACAAAGTTGAACCAGCAACGAATGTGGGGCCTGGTCGTTTTGAGACAGGTACGCAAAGTTTTGAAGGTCTAGCCGGAGTGGTTGCAGCGGTGAGATACCTAGCTCAATGGGGTAAGGACGGCGACTCGCTGAGAAATCGCTTGATTGACTCCTACAAGCAGTACAATCAACACGAGTCTGCGATCAACGAACGGGTTCTGGCTAGGCTGTCAGAATTAGATGGCGTCACCTTGCTAGGGCGCAATGAGGCAGATAGCCAAAAGAGAACACCGACTTTCGCCTTGACCTTCGATCAACATACGCCTGAAGAGGTAGCGAAGAAGCTTGGTGAGCGTAACATTTGTGTCTGGAATGGGCATTTCTACGCACTCGGATTAGTCAGGCAGTTAGGTCTCGAGTCGACAGGTGGGGTAGTACGAATTGGCTTTATGCACTACAACACATTAGAAGAAGTGGACATTCTGTTTGATGAACTGAAAGCAATTCTTACCCATTAATCGACCCAAATTAAAAAGACCTCCGATTGGAGGTCTTTTCTGTTTAAGCCGTAACTTCAACTTCGTATGAGGTGAATTTACGAATGTTAATCACGCCAGTATCGAAAATCATATATTGGCCTTTGATCCCTTGTAAAACGCCGCTGACTTCGGGGTTTTTATCAAAGTTATGCGAAGTTATCTTAGTGGGGTGTTTCTCCACTGGATAGCTAATGGTGGTGATATCACGGCTAAGCACTTCAATAGCGTCGTCACCAAACTGTTGTTTTATCTCAGTAATCTTATCCTCGACCAGAGGCAACAGCTCTAAAAAACGTTGCTCCAGAGCCATAGGTTCGCCATCACCCTTTAGCAGAGTTCGCCAGTTGGTTTTATCGGCGATGTGCTTCGCCAACTCTACCTCGATCAGTCCCGAAATATGGCGTGTTTTCACTTTAAAAATAGGTAGACCTTGAGTGGCGCCTTGGTCAATCCAACGAGTTGGAATTTGAGTATGGCGCGTAATGCCGACTTTCAGACTTGATGTGTTTGACAAGTAAACATAGTGGTCGACCATACAGTTCTCTTCACCCCACTGAGGTTCACGACATGTGCCTTGGTCGTAGTGGCAGGTTTCTGGCTTCATTATGCACATATCGCAGCTTGCGAGTTTCTTCATACATACAAAGCAGTGACCTTGTGAGTAGCTCTTCTTGGTCTTCTTACCGCAAGAACAGCAGAAGATGTTTCCTGTATGCGTCAGGGTCAGCGTTTGGCCGATAAAAGGCGTTAAGTCGACGAGCTCTTCGCCGACAGGCAGTCGATAACTAACGGTATTTTCTAGAGAGGCACGCATTTTACTCAGCGTACCTTTGGCGATTAAAGACATGACAGTGCTCTTCTTTATTCGAGGTTGAATCCTCGTTGTTTTTAGCGTTTGAGTGTAACACTTTTTTAGCCAAATGACTTCGGTTCAAACGTCGGACGGTGTTTAGACATTGGGGCTGTGACGCGACCACTTTAAGAGGCATATCTAATATTTTGCCGCTAAGTGACATTTAAAATGGGGTAAAATGGAAGCAAGATCTTATTATTAATTGAGTGCTGTGTCATTTAATGGGTCGAGTTAACTGCCAAAACGGATTGTTCTATTGAAAGTTATACATAAAGCTATCTTCACCTTGGTTGCTATAACCTTACTTGTCGTTCAATTATTTTGGATGCATGGTGATGAGCGCGTCGTTAAGATAACCCCCGCACAGTTTACCTTCGCTGCAACCAACGATCAGTTACAGGGTGGGGTATCGACGTCTTCACTCAACATAGAGAATGAGAAAGCCTTGCTAGAGTGCCATTTGGCGAAAGGCGATTTATATCCTTGGCCCTATTGTGGCATATCGATTACCGTTGGTGACTCCATAGCCAGTGGTATGGACTTAGAAGGCTTTCATACCATAAAACTTGATGTTGATTTCGAGCAACTTAATGCTGACAAGTCCCCATCGCTACGGATCTACCTCAGAAACTATAATCCCGCTTATTCGACAGCAGACAATGAGTATTCATTCAAATACAACGGGCTGGAATATACTCCAGGAATCAAGGGGGGCGCGATAGAGATTCCGATTGCCAATTTACAGGTTTTAACTTGGTGGCTGAGTGACAATCAAATTCCAATCGCGCATTCAGCTCCTGAATTCTCAAATGTGGTCAAAGTCGAGTTTGCTACTGGCTCTGGACACTCTCAAGGCGATTACAGGCTACAGGTTAATAGTATTGAGTTTGTCGGTAACTACATTGATGGCGAAGATTTGTTGCTTGGTTTGCTGGTCTTTTGGGTTGCACTGGCATTGGTTTATAGCATGCTTGAAATCAAACGTGGCCGCCAGATCATCCAACAATCCCAGTATCGCCAAGAGCACCTTCGCAAGTTAAACCGCCACCTAAAGGAGCAAAATGTCCACTTTGCTGAGTTAGCTAACCGTGATGCCCTGACTGGAGCCATGAATAGACATTCGATTCGTGACTGGTTAGAAAGCAACTACGTAAAGAATCGCGTCGATGGAAAACGTCTTTCAGCGCTTTATTTGGATATAGACCACTTCAAAGCGGTGAATGATAAGTACGGACACGCAATGGGTGACGATATATTAAGAGAGTTCACCATGGTCGTTCTTAGCGCATTGAGCGCAAGTGAAAGGTTAGTGCGTTGGGGCGGGGAAGAGTTTGTGGTCTTTTGCCCGGGGCTTTGCTCAAAAGAGGCCACTGAACTGGCTGAGAAGATACGCCATAGAGTCGAGTCGCATCTATGGGTGCATGGCGATCCCTTGACCGCCAGTATTGGCGTCGCTTCGCTTGGTGACGAACGACCAAATGAAATGTTAATGCGAGCCGATGAAGCCCTTTTTATGGCGAAACGACAAGGTCGAAATAAGGTCGTTTTTAATCCGTAAGCTGTTGGTTTGTATCCTGCCCATCGATCATTTCGTTCTCATCGAGGTCTGCTTGAGTCGATTTTATAATCGGCTCTTTCGGACCTAAAAATTTAGGCTGAGCGTGAATGATGTAGATGTCCAAAAACGCTTTTGTACGGGCAAAGACTTCACGCACTCGCACCTGTAATCCCGAATGTCGAGACGGTCCAGCGACAGCAAAACATTTCGCATTGATATCGTGAGAGTTGGCGATAAACAAGGCTCGTTCACAGTGGAACTTCTGCGAGATAATCAGAAAATTATCCGTGTCAAAAATCTCTTTAGCGCGCACAACTGAGTCTAGTGTTCGAAATCCAGCATAATCTAAAAAGATCCGTTCTTCAGGGATGCCAGCTCTGAGCAAATCGCGTTTCATCGTCCATGGTTCATTGTATGAGCGATGCGCATTATCACCACTTAATAAAAAGTGGCTAACTTTTCCTTGTTGATACAACTCAATCGCCGCATTGATGCGGTTGGTGTAATACTCATTGAGCACCTTGCCCAAATACTTGCTGGTGCCTAAAACCACCGCAACATCAAATTGTTCGATTTGCTGTGGTTGAGTAAAGACTTGGTGTCTCGCCTGATATGACACCCATCGATCAACCACAAACAGCGCCGCAGACACGGCGACAAAAACAGCCGGAAGCCAAGCGATGAGTTTGAGCATGCGACTTAACCAAGTTTTAGCTGGCTTGTCACGATGGAAGAGTTTACGCACTAAATTTGTCGGTTCCTTTGCGCCCATAGACCAATAATTGTGAAGCAAAACAAAACGATGGTAAACATGATGCCAGCATCGAGCCCACGTAATGTCCGAGACAGGTAAGGGGTTGCCTTAACAATGATTAAGCCGTAACCAAATGCGTTAATCAAGACAAAAGCGATCGTTCTCAGCGCGAAGTTGTAGTTTCTTAATAGACGTCTCAACAGTGCATTAATCTCGCCACCGGCCATAACCAAAGTACAGGCGATAAGCGCCGTCGAAATTTCGCTGAGGTAGGGGCTAAGGTAACCCCCAAACATATTCAAGTATTCCATTTAAGTACGTTAGATAATGGTGATTTAGCGAGAATAGCACGAAGTAATGTGAGGATGTCCAGCATGGTTGAGCTGAGAGTTCACTTTTGTGGCAGGAATAAAAAAACCCAGCGTAGCTGGGCTTTTAAATTTGTTTAGAATGCAGTGCGTTTGTAGCGACGGTAAACTGGCTGCCAGAAAGAGGCGTCGATTGCTTCTTCTAGTGCTTCGTCTGGGATCTCTAATGCAACGCCTTGCTCGATGGCTTTCTTCGCCACGGCAAAAGCAATCTTCTTCGATACCGAGTGAATCGCTTCAAGAGGGGGTAAAAGTGCACCTTGGCCGTTAATCGCGAGTGGTGAACAGGTCGCGAGCGCACGGCTTGATTCCATAAGCATCTCATCAGTGACACGTTTCGCTTGTACCGCTAATACACCTAAACCGATACCAGGGAAGATGTAGCTATTGTTACACTGAGCAATCGGGTAAGTTTTACCTTCATGAACCACAGGATCAAATGGGCTACCTGTTGCGACTAGCGCTTCACCGTTAGTCCAGCGAATAATGTCGCTAGGAGTGGCTTCCACGCGACTTGTCGGGTTCGAAAGTGGGAAGACGATAGGACGAGCACAGTGTTTGTGCATCTCTTTAATCACTTCTTCACTAAATAGGCCAGGCGCACCTGAAACACCGACAAGAACGGTTGGTTTAGCATTACGCATAACATCCAACAAAGAATATCCGTTGCTGTCAGTTTGCCAATCAGCCGTGTTGACATGCTTTTGAACAAGACGTTGCTGGAAGTCGAGTAGATTAGGCATGCCTTCTTGTAGCAGACCCCAACGGTCGACCATAAATACTTGTGAACGAGCTTGCTCGTCGCTGATCCCTTCAGAGACCATTTGCGCGATGATAGCTTCAGCGATACCACAACCTGCCGAACCCGCACCTAAGAAGGTAATGCGCTGTTCTGAAAGCTGACTTCCCGCCGCTTTACAAGCTGCCAGTAGCGAACCGACAGTAACCGCTGCGGTACCTTGAATATCGTCGTTGAAGCAGCAAACGCGATTTTTGTAGCGCTCCAAAAGCGGCATGGCATTTTTTTGTGCGAAGTCTTCAAACTGGATTAGTGCTTCTGGCCAACGGCGTTGAACGGCCTGCATGAACTCTTCAACAAATGCATCATATTCAGCCCCAGTAATACGAGGATGACGCCAGCCCATGTACATTGGATCGGCAAGTCTTTGCGGGTTGTTAGTGCCCACATCGAGTACGATTGGAAGCGTGTAAGCAGGGCTGATACCACCACACGCGGTATATAGAGCCAGCTTACCAATTGGAATCCCCATACCACCGATACCTTGGTCACCGAGACCAAGAATACGTTCACCATCAGTCACAACGATAACCTTGACATTGTGGTTAGAAGCGTTGTTAAGAATGTCGTCAATGCGATCGCGGTTTGCGTAAGACACAAACAGACCACGTCCACGGCGATAGATATTCGAGAAGTTTTCACACGCAGCACCAACGGTTGGTGTGTAGATGATAGGCATCATCTCTGTAATGTGATTTTGAACCAGTCGGTAGAAAAGCGTTTCGTTCGTGTCTTGAATGTTACGCAGGTAGATGTGCTTATCCATATCGCTTTCAAAGCTGCAATATTGTTGATACGCACGCTCTACTTGCTCTTGAATCGTTTCAGTATTTTCAGGCAATAAACCTTCAAGGTTAAAAGATCTTCTTTCCTGTGCGCTAAAAGCACTGCCTTTGTTTAGCAACGGCGTACTAAGCAGAGCAGGGCCAGCATAAGGAATGTATAAAGGGCGTTTATCGTTATTCATCACTTGCCTTAAGTAGGGTGGAGTGGTCTCTAGACCTTTGGAACTCGGAACCTAAAAATGATAGGGATTCGTTGTCTTATTGTAAACTGAATATTCCTGCATTCTGGTAAAGTTTGCGTATATAATTTGGCGTTTTAATGTCAAATGTTCAGCGAAGTATGTTCAGCTTACCGATAGATACCCTTAAATCCGAATTCTTAAAAGAGATATCGGCACATCATCTGATTGTAGAGGCTGAAACTGGCTCAGGAAAATCGACTCGTTTGCCCTTGTGGGCGGCTGAAAATGGACGAGTATTGGTGATTGAACCACGTAGGATTGCTTGTACCTCGTTAGCTCAATTTCTTGCTGAACAAAAGCAACAGCCGATTGGTCAGTCTGTTGGGTATGCGATTAAGTTGGAGACGCGTTGCGACGATGAGACTCAAATCGTATTTGTTACTCCAGGTGTCGCACTGCGTTGGTATAGTGAGAATCAACTGGCAGGCTTTAGCACTATTATTGTCGATGAATTTCATGAGCGGCGTTGGGATACCGACTTACTGGTTGCTCTGCTTAGAGAGGCACAACGTCATCGCTTAGTGATCACGTCAGCGACTATCGAAGGTGAAAAACTGGCGCGTTATGTCGGAGCAAAGCGACTGCAAGCGAAAGGCCGCAACTTTGATGTCGCCATCGGTCATCGTGCTGGCGACTCTCGCCAGTTGCCTGATGCTCGTCAATTGGATGAAAGAGTTAAACAAGAAGTGATGGCACTTCTGGATGTGGATGGGGACATTCTGGTTTTTTTACCTGGGCGTAAAGAGATTACTCAGTGTCAAAGTAAGTTATCCTCCATTGAAGGGGTTGTTGCGCTACCTTTGCACGCTTCGGTTACTGACCAGCAAAGAGATCTCGCACTCAATCCTCAGTCTTACAAAAAGGTCGTACTGGCGACCAATGTGGCCGAAACGTCTCTGACCATTGAAAACATTGCTGCGGTGATAGACTCGGGTCTGGAAAGACGAACCGAACAACGCAATGGTCGTACCGCATTAAGCTTAAAACACATTTCTAAAGCGAGTGCCAAACAGCGTAGCGGTCGAGCGGGTCGCGTTATGGATGGTCTCTGTATCCGCTTATATGGTGAACATGCCGCATTAGCGGAAGTGACGCCACCAGAAATGCATCGAGAATCTTTGACCGAAGCGATGCTGGCCTCCGCAAGTTGCGGTCGAGCATTAACGGCACTGACATTTATTGAACCTCTACCGGAGAAGTCTGTTGCGCAGGCACACTCAACCCTAGAACAAATGGGGGCGATAGACAGCCAAGGTCTGGTGACTGAGCATGGCCAACGTATCTATCCTCTTCCTATTGATGCTTTGTACGCAGATCTTGTTACCCGCATGCCGAGTAGAGCCTTGCAAGAAGCGATGGTTGATTTGACTTCAGTCGTCGCTACCCCTGCAACGTTATACCGTTTATCAAACGATGAAGAACAACTTGAGCAACTTCTTCAACAAGAACCTCTAGGGTGTGATGCTCAGTTGGCGATTGGCTTGCTGAGAGGAAATCGCTACCCCGCCATTAAGGTTGATCAAGATGTAATGAAAGAGGCGGTTATGTTGTCAGAGCAGATGCGAGCAGCATTTGAGTTACCGCAACTTGACGTCGCATCCCGTTATTCTCATCAGGATTTGGTCGAAGCGATTGCGCGATTGCACCCCGAGTTGGTGTTTGTGCGTCGAATGAAAAGAACAGAAGCGCTAGGCAATGGATCAATGGAAGTGATTCTTGGACGAGAAAGCCGTTTCCAAGATAAACACCAAGCCGCTTTGGTACTGGATACCCACAGCTTACCGGGAAGAGGGGTAAAACAGACGCTCAATTTAGCGACCTTTACTATGCCGATAGCGTTAAAGACTCTGCAATCGATGGATTTAGGAGATTGGCAGCAAGGAGAAGTCACCGAGCTAAGCGACACACCAATGATTGAGATGCAACTTGTCTATGCAGGGCGAGTAATCGCAACCCGCTATGAGCCTGCAACGGGAGAGTTTGCCATTAAGCCAATGTTGCAAGCAGTGAAAAATGACCAATATTTGCTAGGTTTGGCAAAACAGCGGCACAAAGAGATAGAACACTGGAAATTGTATGTTTCGCTTGGCTTATCGGAGCAAAAGGTTGATATAAGTGAGCTGGACTTCGACCACTGGTTTACTGAGCAACTGACCCTACTAGAGCTGTCCGACATTTCTGAGTTGGAATTATTTTCCGCAGAGGATTTTGTATTTAAAGGAATTCCTTACTGGGAATATCAGGATTTCGCGGATGCCTATCCGTTTGAGTTGTCGTTGGGTGATTTAAACTTAGATGTTGAATATCTTGTCGACAAAAAGTTGGTTTATGTGATTTACCGCGATGGACTACGCAAAGGGTATCCAAAGCGTTGGGAACTGCCGAAATGGAAGGGCTGGAGAATCCAGTACAAAAAGGCGAGCAAGATAGTGGACATCAAATAGTGCTGAAACCACAGGATATTATTTGGTATCCAAAATATTAAGCAACCGGTCTCTTATATCTCTGGATTGTACACATTTTGTTACCGTATTGGTTTTTATATAGCTTTTTCAAACAAATTTAGGGCATAAAAGACTATTGTTTTATATCCTATTGCTATATAAGGAGCGATCTAGGATATTTAGTACACTGTGTTGCCGATATTACGGGGGATGATATGGAACATCTGGGCAAGACAAGTGTTGTATTCGACTATACCTCTTTTCTCGGTGCTTCGTGCAGTAAAAAATGGACCTTTCTCGAAGCGATGAGCACGTTTGCTCCGATATTCAGCCTAGCGTGGAAGGATACGATTAAAGAGACGCTATCGGTAGAAGATCGCTTGTGGGATCAAGCCATGAAGTCGCTGTCTGCTAACCGCAGTGACGAGTCAAATATTATCACTTTGCTCAAACTGGCTAAACTTGAGGGGGTCGAAGAACTCAAGCTCGTTATGCCATATGAGCTCGATAATGAACAAATCGAACGGCTACGCGCTAAGTCTCACGCTGAAATCGTCAGTTTGTCACAAGATGAATTAATGGTTAAGTTTTAAACAAAAAAGATCTCGCATGAGATCTTTTTTACTATCTGCTCAATAATGCGCGTGACGGATCATAATTCTCACAATTCATTCAGTAACTTGCCAGTGAACTGTTCTATATTTTACTTACAATATTTGCCAACAACTACTGTAAGGCAATCGCCCAATATCTCCATTTTTGTTCAGTCAGTGCAGATCTTAGACTTAGCGATTCGGTTTCCCTGAACGATTGAATGTGAGTTGTAAATGGACTTAAAGAGGTCGTAATGGAAGTAAAGTACAGTTGGATACTCGCTCCTTTGCTGCTTGCCACATCGGCACATGTATCAGCAAATGACAGCACGAATCAGATTAACTATGGCTATGCGTATGCTGATCTTAGTGCCGGATCGTTGAATGAAAATCTAGGCGTAAACAATAACGTCACTGCTTTAGCCGTAGGCGGGAATTATCTATGGACGGAGAACATTCTGTTCACTCTAGACTACACGGCACGTTTTATTCACCCAGAAGATTTTACTACGGAGTTATACACTCTATTACCGGGAGTCGCTTATCGCTACCCAGTTCTCGACAAGTTAGACTTGGTTGCTAAAGCTAAAATCGGTTACTTGTGGGCAAAGCAATCGCAAGATTCCACCAATGCTAAGTTATTTAGCGATAGTGATTTGGTATTAGGTGCTGGCGTTGAGTTGAAGTATGCATTGACTGATGATTGGGAACTGGCCGCAGGGGCTGAGTTCAATTACACCGACTTCCTTAAAGAAGAGATTTACCAACTGCGAGCGGATTACCGTATTTCACCGCGAATTACCTTGGGTGGATTTTATACTCACCGCAGTGGTGATTTCGAAACCGTTAAGATTAGCGGTAGCGCGACGACGAACGAGGGCGGAATCTCTTTGCGTTTCTTGTTCTAACGGTTTAACCATCAATAAAAAAGCCAGCGATACGCTGGCTTTTTAAGTTGTTTGACCGTGATTAAAGAACCGCAGCGATACCTTTACAAAGAGGTAACATGTTTGAACGAGTCATACCTGCAACACTGATGCGGCCAGAACCTACGATGTAGATAGCGAACTCATCTTTTAGGCGTTCAACTTGCTCTTTGCTCAATCCAGAGAAGGAGAACATGCCGTTTTGACGTTCGATAAAGCTAAAGTCTGCATCAACACCTTGCTCTTTTAGTGTCACTACGAATAGTTCACGCATTTGTTGAATACGGTCACGCATCTCTTTCACTTCTTGCTCCCATTCTGCACGAAGTTCTGGGTTGTTCAGAATGTGAGTAACAACCGCACTGCCGTGTGCTGGTGGGTTTGAGTAGATAGAGCGGATAATCGCTTTAACTTGTGAGAATGCTGTAGTCGCGACTTCTTCAGATGCTGCTACGATTGTGAATGCACCGACACGCTCGTTGTACAGGCCAAAGTTTTTAGAGAACGAGCTAGCAACCAGAATCTCTTGGTTATACTGAGCAAAAATACGTAGGCCTTGAGCGTCTTCCTCAACGCCTTTTGCAAAACCTTGGTATGCGAAGTCGAACAGAGGTAGAAGCTTTTTATCCGCAACCAATTTCGCCAGCTCTTGCCACTCTGCTTCCGTTGGGTCGATACCCGTTGGGTTGTGACAGCAGCCGTGCAGTAGAACAACATCGCCTTCAGCCGCTTTTTCTAGGTCGGCTAGCATTGCAGCAAAGTCTTTGTCTTTCGTTTCTGCGTTGTAGTAAGTGTATTGAGCTGTTTCAAGACCAGCAGCAGTGAATACACCGTTGTGGTTTGCCCAAGTAGGGTTGCTGATCCAGATTTTAGCGCCGCCTAGTTGGCGTTTGATAAACTCACCTGCAACGCGAAGTGCACCTGTACCACCTGGTGCTTGTGCAGTTTTTGCCAATTTGTTGGCAACAATCGCAGAATCAGCACCGAAAAGCAGTTTTTGAACTGCCAGTGCGTACTCAGCCGTGCCTTCGATAGTTAAGTATGATTTGGTTTTCTCTGTTTCGACAAGCGCTTTTTCCGCTTTCTTAACAGTTGCAAGAACAGGGGTTTCACCTTGTTCAGTTTTGTAGATACCAACGCCAAGGTTAATCTTTTCAGCACGGGGATCTTTTTTAAATTCTTCAGTAAGGCCAAGAATAGGGTCTGCGGGAGCAGCAACTACTTTTTCAAACATAATCATCGTCCATGTTTATCGAAGGGAGGATATAAGTAACTCGGTTATTTATACCTGTCAAAACGGAGTGAGACAACAACCAATGTAAATAAAATTTCAAAAACAATGCGATTTTGTTGCATTGGCAAATCAAATATATATTTCTATATAAAAAGTCCCTTTAATCAAACGATAAAAGGGACATTAGTCTAGCGAAAATAGAACCACTATCAGGGGATTAGGCGTGCATCAGTTTTTCGAGTTCGTTTTCCTTTGCTTCCATACTGCGATACTTATCTGCTATCGCAACGAATTCGTCTTCAATCGCAAGAAAAGCCTCAACAATCTCGGGATCAAAATGAGAGCCATTCCCTTCAAGGATAATCGATTTTGCTTTTTCATGGCTGAAGGCTTTTTTGTATACACGTTCAGAGATAAGTGCGTCATAAACGTCCGCTAGTGCCATTAATCGACCTGAAATAGGGATTTCTTGCTCTTTAAGTCCATTGGGATAGCCGCTACCGTTCCACTTTTCGTGATGAGTGAGCGAAATTTCTTTAGCCAGTTTTAGAAACGAATTACTACCGAGTTGCTTTTCTGCCATTGATAACGCTTTAGCGCCAATCTCTGGGTGGTCCTTCATGACCTCGAACTCTTCATCGGTCAGTTTTCCGGGCTTGAGCAGGATGTTATCTGGGATACCCACTTTACCCACATCATGGAGCGGTGCGGATTTATAAAGCAATTCAATATAGTTATCGGTCAACAGCGCTTGATGGTGTTCAAACTGTGCCAAATGCTTAGCCAGCGCTCGCACATATTCCTGAGTTCTTAGAATATGTGCGCCTGTTTCGTTGTCACGCGATTCTGCCAAAGCTGACAAACTGACAATCGCGACATCACGAGTTGTTTTCACTTCATCTTGAGAGGATTCCAAACTATCAAGCATTTGGTTGGTCAGTGAGGCCATAGAACCAAGCTCATCATGTTCAAAGATAGGAACGCGGGCAGAAGTGTTGCCTTCAGTCACCGCCAGTAATGAGCATTCCTGAGCACTGAGTACACGACGCATGAGCTTACTCCACTGCACCATGATGGCAATGGTGTAGGCACCCAATACCACTGAGATATAGACAAATTCCTTAATTACGCTGACCTTGCCTGTGCCATCCAACACACGTTGTGGGTTATGTTCAAGCCAGAAAATATCTTTAACAGCGACCATGGCAAGCATGGTTGTCAAAGTGAAGATGAGTAAGCTGATAAGGCCGATCATTTGTTTGACGATCGATTGTCTCTTACCGCTCAATTCAAAATCGAATCGTTCAGACCGGTTTAACATGTCTAAGCTGGTGATTTTCGCATCGAGTTGCAGCAACAACCCGGTGAAAAAGCCGAACAAGGTCATCCCAAACAGAACTTTCAAGTTACTGTCGATAGTGAAGTCGTAGTAAGTGTTATAGAAGGTAGCGAGAATAATGCTGCCAACTAGCATTAAAGTGCTATCGAGTTGCGCGAATCGATGCTCTTTAACCATAGGGTGATTTTGCAGCAGAAAATGTCGCACTAAATAGACGCTACCAAAAGTGATAGAGATATGTAAGAACAGTTCACCAAAGGTCAGTGTTTCCAACATTGGGCAGACTCGTCCACCATAAAGTCCGAAGACGACAGCAGCAAGCACGTAGAGCTTTAGGGTTAAGGGGGCGTTGTAATGTGAGTTAACCATGTTAAGCCTTAATTACGTTATCAATGTGACTAAAACTAGTCGAACAACAGCAAGTTGACTAAAGTATGTATTTGCTTAGTCAATAAAAGACCGAGCATATTATCGATTTGTTTCGATTATTGATACAGTTTTACAACTTTAGCATTAGATTGAGTGAAAGGCTTAAAGCGGCGGGAAAGTAAAACGCACCCAGATAGGTGCGTTAAAAGGAGAGAGTTACTTTTTAAGGTTTAGCTGCGATTCAACCGCGTTGGCCTCGATGTCTGGACTTTTGCTGAGTTTGTCAGCTGCCCATTGATTGAGATGGGATAGAATTGCTTTAACGGCATGCTGCTGCGTGGCTTCTTCTCCTTTTGGTAACTCAAGGTCTTGTTTAGGATGTGAGCCAGTCGCATCTTCAGCAATGTGGAGCCAATCTGGGTGCCAGTAATATGGTTGACCACTTGGTGTTATCCAGCTATGAACGCCATTGCTTTCGCCTTTGTATTCAATGTGTGACGAATTGTACTTTGTCATTATTATCATCCCTTGTAAGGTTATTTGGATCACTTTAACCTGATAAATGTAACAGACTTACTGATATTTAATGTGATGAATCTCTATAAACAGAATGCGCTAAAGCGAATCTTTGTTAGTGAGATGTGGCGAAGCTCATCGATAGAGCTGTTGTGGTATCTTTGCCGCTCACATAAGAGGGTAATATGCATCGCTATCAACAATTAGCAAGTCAACTCAAGCAACAAATTGAAGCGAATACATGGCGTTCGGGCGAGAAAATCCCATCATTAAGAGCGACCAGTAGAAGTTTTTCGGTCAGTTCTGCAACGGTTCTTCAGGCTTATCAAATCCTCGAATCTGAAGGATGGATTAAGGCGCGTCCCCAATCTGGTTATTATGTTACTTCACGCCTTGGTATAGAGACTCCCCAACGTGAAGAGGCATCGATTCGCCCTGAATACCACGATGAGTTGTATGCGTTTTTAAAAAGTAATACACAGGCAGAAACGGCTTTAGGTTCTGCGTTTCCCTCACCGAATCTGTTTCCTATTGCAGATCTCAATCGTCATTTAGCCGCTGCGGGTCGTAAGTTGCCTGCCGAAGCCATTATTCACAATATGCCTCCTGGTAATGAAGCTCTGCGCCGATTGATTGCCCAGCGGTACATTACCGAAGGGATCAATGTATCGCACCAAGACATAGTGTTGACGTCCGGAGCGATGGAAGCTTTGAACTTGAGCCTCGAAGCGGTGTGTGAGCCTGGTGATACGGTAATCATTGAGTCGCCGGCTTTTTATGGTGCACTCCAAGCTATAGAGCGTCTAAAACTGAAGGCGATCGAAGTGGTCGTCGATCCCGAGACTGGGCTTTGTATTGACTCTCTGGCAACAGCGTTAGCAGAGAATGATGTCAAGGCTTGCTGGCTGATGGCAAACTTTCACAATCCAACCGGAGTCTCTCTTTGTGACGAGAAAAAGCGCAAAGTCATAGAGTTGGCAGACCAGCACGACGTCTATATCGTGGAAGACGATGTCTATTCAGAGCTTTACTTTGGTGACGACAAACCTTCACCGATTAAACTGTGGGATCGCAATGATAACGTCTTGCTATGTGGGTCATTTTCTAAGTCTCTCTGTCCCGGATATCGTATAGGTTGGGTCGTGAATAGGGCGCTCAATGAAAAGCTGCAAAAGCAACAGATGATTTCCACACTAGCGGGTAGTGCACCGATTCAGCAGGGCGTTGCTCACTATCTCCAATATGAAAGCTACGACAACCATTTACGTAAACTGCGCAAGCAGCTCAGTCATCGACTGGCGGCTTTCATCACGTCAATTCAGCAAGAATTCCCAGCGGATACTGTGATTTATGAACCTAAAGGTGGGTATTTTGTGTGGTTGCAGTTTTCTCAACATATTGATACCCATAAAATTTACCAACAGTTATGTGAGTTAGGTATCTCTATCGGTTACGGTCAGCTGTTCAGTTCAAAACAGCAGTATCAAAACTGTATGCGCCTAAACATTTCATTTGAGCACAGCGAGACGTTGTCGCAGGCGATAAGGCAGCTTGGCATACTGTTAATGGAACAGAGTAACAACTGATAGGGTGTTTTTGTTTTAAACTGTAGTGCTGCCAAAAAGTGAAGATGTGTTGCAATTGTCCCAATAGTCAAACAAGGGATAAGTTATGGAAAAACAACACTATCGGCATGAGTCTCGGCTACTTATCGTGGCTGTAGTATGCGCGGCGCTGCTAGTATTTGGGCATGTTATTCTGGCCAAATCTTTTGCGCAGCTGGCGTGGACGGAGTACACCGCGGCGGCGATTCCGTTTGTTATGCTGGGGTTATGTCTGTTTGGCATCTACTACGCTGCTAAAGCTAGCGACTGAGCATACCGTCAACGAGACATCTTGGGCCGCCCACAAAATGGGAGGCCTAACTTAACTTAGCTATTATTCTTGTTATTGAGGTGATCGACAATTGCTTGTTTGGCATGTTGCTCGTTCGCCGTTTCCCCGTCTTTCAAATCTAACGGCTGTCTACCGTGCAACCCAGTAATGTCTTCAGCAACGTGTAACCAATCTGGATGCCAATAGTAGGGTTGCTCACCCTGAGGATGGTCCCAGCTATGAACGCCTTCTTTTACGCCATTGTAAGAGAGGTCTTCAATTTTAAATAGTTTCATAATCATCACTCTACTGCGTTGAAGATACTTTTACATTAGCTCTTTTGGTGGTGCTTTTCTAATACCAGCTATGATAAGTAAGTGTTCAAATTTCTATACTTGAATTGCAACTGGCATAAAAAAACCTCCGCGTTGGCGGAGGTTTTTATAGATTGAGTTAACTTCGATGATTAGAAGTTTGCAGAGCGTGGTGTACGTGGGAATGGGATCACGTCACGAACGTTGCCCATGCCTGTTACGTAAGACACAAGACGCTCAAAACCTAGACCGAAACCAGCGTGTGGCACAGTGCCGTAACGACGCAGGTCACGGTACCAGCTCATGTGCTCAGGGTCGATTCCCATTTCACGCATACGTGCATCAAGAACATCTAGACGCTCTTCACGTTGAGAGCCACCAATGATTTCACCGATACCCGGAGCTAGAACATCCATCGCTGCAACTGTTTTGCCATCGTTGTTAAGACGCATGTAGAACGCTTTAATGTCTTTCGGGTAGTTCTTAACGATTACTGGCGCTTTGAAGTGTTCTTCTGCTAGGTAACGCTCATGCTCAGAAGACATGTCGATACCCCATTCAACAGGGAACTCAAACTCACGACCAGAATCCAGAAGGATTTGAATTGCGTCGGTGTAGTCTACCTGTGCGAAGTCTGAAGATACAAACTGTTCAAGGCGAGTAATCGCTTGTTTGTCGATACGTTGGGCAAAGAACTCTAGGTCATCACGACGCTCTTCTAGTACCGCTTTGAATACGTACTTCAGCATGTCTTCGGCAAGCTTCGCTACGTCGTCTAGTTCTGCAAATGCCACTTCAGGCTCTACCATCCAGAACTCCGCTAGGTGGCGACTGGTGTTAGAGTTTTCAGCGCGGAACGTTGGGCCGAAAGTGTAAACTTTGCTTAGTGCACAAGCGTAAGCTTCTGCGTTTAGCTGACCGGATACAGTCAGGAAAGTCTCTTTACCGAAAAAGTCTTCGTTGTAGTCAACTTTACCTGCGTCAGTACGAGGTAGGTTTTCCATGTCTAGCGTAGATACGCGGAACATTTCACCTGCACCTTCCGCATCTGAAGCCGTGATCAGTGGTGCTGATACCCAGAAGTAACCTTGTTCGTGGTAGAAACGGTGGATCGCTTGAGAAAGACAGTTACGAACACGTGCAACTGCACCGATGACGTTAGTGCGAGGGCGTAGATGCGCTACTTCACGTAAGTATTCGATAGAGTGACGAGTTTTTGCCATTGGGTAAGTTTCAGCATCTTCAACCCAACCAACAACTTTAACGTCAGTCGCGGCAAGCTCAAAGTCTTGACCACTTGCTGGAGATTCAACAATCTTACCTGTTACTTCGACAGAGCAGCCTGTTGTAAGCTTTAGTACTTCGTCGTTGTAATTATTAAGATTATTAGGGACCACGGCCTGAATCGGGTCGAAACAAGAGCCGTCATAAATGGCAAGGAAAGAGATTCCAGCTTTGGAATCACGACGTGAACGGATCCAGCCACGAACAGTCACTTCACTGTCTACTGCTAGCTGACCTTTCAAAACGTCTGATACAGGCGCGTAAGTCATGTTTGAAATATTCTCCATTGAGGTAAAAATTCAACCCAATGCGTGATACTCAATAGAATAAATAATGAGCAAACATTGGGTTGGATAGAATTCTATAGATTCAATGGAACATATTACCTTTCAAATATTATGCTTCAACCTTTATTGTCACTTAGTCGAACAAAAAATCCCATTATTCGCCTATTTCTTGCCAGAAAGTGTGAATTGATCGAGTAGAGTCTCAAGATGTTCAGAAAGTTGCTCAAGATTCATACTGATATCGTGGGTCTTAGCCGCAGACTCTGATGTTTGATTGGCATGTCGGGTAATGACTTGTACTTTGTTTTGGACTTGGTGGCTCAGTTCTGCCGTATTGCTGGATTGTTGTTGGATGCTATTGGCATGAGCGAGAGCTTGTTTCATCTCTTGAACGACTTCAGACATAGCATGGGACAATGCTTCAATCTCTGTTGAACGTTCGTGAGCGGTTCCACAGACCGTGTCGACGGAAGCCAGCGAGGCCTCACTGTCTTGCTGGAACTGAGAAATGATTGCTTCGATACTGCTGGTCGCTTCAGCGGTGCGACTTGCTAGATTACGAACTTCCTCAGCAACCACTGCAAAACCACGACCTTGTTCGCCCGCTCGAGCGGCTTCGATAGCGGCATTAAGTGCCAACAAATTGGTTTGTTCCGCGACACCTTTAATGACTTCGAGAATGCTAGATACCTCAGCAGTCTGGTTGTTGAGTTCGACAATGCTATCTTTGACTTGCTCGATATCGGTTACTAGTCCCTTGATCTCATGGCTGGCACTATGTGCTTTCTCAGCACTTTGCTCCGCGATACGCGTGGTGTGCTTGATCAACGATGAGGCGTTTTCGGTCGCTTGTTCAACCTGAACCTGCTGAGACTGCATCTGTTCAATGTTGTATTGCACCTCAGCGGTTTCAGTTTGCTGATTGGTCGCTGCACTGTCTGTCACTTGAGCAACTTGGGTCAGTTCAGATGCGCTACTTGCGACTTTATGCGACGTGGATTGAACCTGAACTAGGCTATCGTTGACGGTGTCCATAAAAGAGTTAATCGCACCAGATAGCTGGCCGATCTCGTCATTTTGCTTACTATCAAGACGCTGAGAGAGATCTTTGGTTTCGCTAAGGCTTTGCATAAAGCCGGAGGTTTTCTGAATCGGTCTAACGATGATTTTACGGATGAGACCCAGAGTGATCAGAAAGCCAACAAAACCGAATGCAGACATGATGGCTAGAGCGATCAGCGCTCGGTCCTTAATGAGGTCGTTAACATGAGAGAGGTTGTATTCGAGACGAATTGCACCTAGGACTTCGCCTTCTGGCGCTATATGACAGGCAACACAGTTGGTGCCGCGATAGTTTTCGCTTGCTTTCATTGGCAAGGCAACAACGATGCCTTTGCCCCAATCGGCAGAGAAAGGTTCTATAACCAACTCACCGTTAAGTGCACGCTGGTCGATATCATCGACAGGTTTCTGGTTCTCTTGACCAGCGCCGTATAACTTACTGACGGCTTCACCGCGCAAAACCCTAACTTGTTCAATACCGTCTTGCGCTAATGCTTTTTGTCGTAAAGTCTCTTTTTGTGCCATTGTGCCCGTTAACATCATCATGTTCAGGCTGTCGAAATAGTTGCTTGCTTTGTCGTGTAGTTGTTCACTCAGCACCGAGTTTATTAACTCTCGCTGCTGTAAATATTGGTAGGTGGTAGATGCAACAAGTACTAAGCCGAAGACCGTAACCAGTGTGATGAGCAATTTATTTGTTATGGATATGCGCATTATCAGAAATAGTATTAATAATTGGAATAGACTTCAAAAAGTCTCGCTTATCTATCGACGGAAGGGAAGACGGTAAATTTTATACTGTGACCTTACTCTCTGTGAGGCTTTTGTAAATGTGATGTAAGGGGACTGTAAACAAGTAATTGACGTGCGACATTATTTCGACGTTCTAGAGGGGTTTTTCTGCGGGCAAGCGATTTCCTTATTGCAATCTGACCTGCAAAGCTTGTCACTACTATACTTATTCCTTAGTATTGCGCCTCTTTCGAAAAGCCTGAGAATCAAAATGAAAACTGAATTATACAAAGAGTTTATGTTTGAAGCGGCACACCACCTTCCACACGTTCCTGAAGGGCATAAGTGTGGGCGCTTGCACGGCCACTCTTTCTTAGTTCGCCTCTATGTTGAAGGTGAAGTTGACCCACATACAGGCTGGGTTGTCGACTTCGCTGAAATCAAAGCTGCGTTTAAGCCTATTTATGATCGACTAGACCACTACTATCTAAATGATATTGAGGGGTTAGAGAACCCGACCAGTGAGGTGCTGGCAAAGTGGATCTGGAACGAGCTTAAGCCGAGTCTGCCGCTTCTCAGCAAAGTAGAAATAAAAGAAACCTGCACCGCGGGATGTATTTACAAGGGTGAATAATCTCCTGATGTAGAGTAAAAAAGCGAAGCTATCTTCGCTTTTTTTGTGCCTGATTTAGGCTATGATTGGCAATGTTGAGTGACCTGTAAGGGATATATATGGCCGTGAAAACCGATCAGATCATGGATAAGAGTCAAGAGATCGCCAAGCAGGCGACTCAGGGAGCAGTGAAAGGGGTCATCCTCTCTCCGATAGATCTAATAAGAGAAGCGGGCAATGAGATCAAAGGGCGAGTAGTGAGTGAATAGTAACACTGTCACTTTGAACTGCTGATGGTTCTTTGACCACTTGGTAGTTAGGCCATTGCAATTGACGTCCTAGTCTATAAGATGGATTTATCTCACTTTGAGATAACGTAACTCAGGAAGGGTTACGCGTTTCCAATGGATTGTCTGTTGTATTAGGACATCTAAATGATTTTCAAGATTACTACACCTATTTTGGAGCCCACTGAAGGGTCGCCCCATCAAGCGGTATCGTCACGCATTTCTCTCTCTTCTTTTTTTGCTTTTCCCCCTCTTAGCAATTCCTTATTGCAGCCATATTCGTTTTCTCGATTTTATTTTTCGTATTGATTCCTGATTAGGACCATTACGTCTGTGCATCTGCACGTCTCAATAAATTTAAATAATTACGGTTTTACAGAAAATGAATACAAAACTTATCGGCAGCGCTTTAATTATCGCTGGCACAGCGCTTGGCGCCGGCATGCTTGCAATTCCTATGGTGCTTGCTCAATTTGGTCTACTTTACGGCACTGTGTTGATGGTGCTTATTTGGTTTGGAACCACATACTCCGCCTTACTATTACTAGAAGCAACCATCAAATCAGGTGGTGGATTGGGGCTAAACTCTATCGCACGTAAGACGCTAGGAAAAGGGGGGCAACTGTTAACGAATGCTTTGCTATACGCACTGCTTATCTGTCTGTTGATGGCTTATATTCTTGGCGCCGCAGATCTGCTCGTTCAGGCGATGAAAGTGGTTGGTGTCGAGCTCAGTTTTATCCATAGCCAAATCGTTTTCACTCTTACAACAGGCTTAATTGTTGCTTGCGGTACAGGCGTGATAGACAAGCTAAATCGTCTGCTATTCCTTGTGATGGTTGTCAGTCTATTGATGACATTGGCAGTATTACTACCTGAGTTTTCATTTGCCAATTTGAGCCAAGTGAGCAATGAGGATCATCTGGGCCTAATCCAAACTAGCGCAGTACTGTTTACGAGCTTCGGTTTTATGGTGGTGATTCCGAGTCTGGTCTCCTACAACAATGAAGCAACAGATAAACAGTTACGAAATATGGTGATAATCGGTTCGGTCATTCCATTGGTGTGTTACTTGTGTTGGTTGTTTGCGGTGGTTGGTAATTTGCCGTCAGACCAATTAAAACAGTTTGCGAGTGTTTCGCAGTTGATGGCTGGATTTGAGCATCAGGCTCCATGGGTGGGTGGATTCCTTTCTGTGTTCACTGGCTTGGCGTTATTGACCTCATTCTTTGGCGTAGCGATGTCGCTATTCCACCAAAACAGCGATACGTTCAACCAGAATAGAGTCATGACTTACGTTCTGACTTTTGTATTGCCATTAGTTGGTGCTATATGGGCTGCTGACCAGTTCTTATCTGTATTGGCTTACGCGGGTATAATACTAGTATTCCTTGCGGTATTTGTACCGCTGGCTATGGTTTACAAGCTACGTTTAGCAAAGACGTTAGATGAAAGATACACGGCTGAAGGTGGCGCTGTAATGATGATCTTTGGTTTTGTCTTTGGTGGTTTCTTACTGGTATCGCAAGTTATTTAAGCGTACTTAACGTCTAGACAATAAAAAGCCCGAGCAAATATGCTCGGGCTTTTTTCATCAGTAAAGTTTAGCAAATAACTTTAATTGCTAGGCCACCTTGAGATGTTTCACGGTACTTAGCATTCATGTCTTTACCTGTCTCTAGCATTGTTTCGATAACTTTATCTAGAGAAACTGTTGGAGCTGACGAGCGACGTAGCGCCATACGCGTAGAGTTAATTGCTTTAACCGCTGCGATGCCGTTACGTTCAATACATGGTACCTGAACCTGACCCGCTACTGGGTCACATGTTAGACCTAGGTTGTGTTCCATCGCGATTTCAGCTGCCATACAAACTTGCTCTGGGCTACCACCCATCAGTTCGGCTAGACCAGCTGCTGCCATTGAACATGCAACACCGACTTCGCCTTGACAACCTACTTCAGCACCTGAGATTGAAGCGTTACGCTTATAAAGACCGCCGATTGCGCCAGAAGCCGCGAAGTAACGGATGTAGTCTTTTTCAGTCACAGTCTGAATGAACTTATCGTAGTAAGCCAGTACCGCAGGAATGATGCCACAAGCACCGTTAGTTGGCGCTGTTACAACACGGCCACCTGCTGCATTCTCTTCGTTAACTGCGAAAGCAAACATGTTTACCCAGTCAACAACAGACATTGGGTCGTTAGTGGTTTTTTCAGAAGTCAGCAACTGTTGACGTAGTGCCGCTGCACGACGTGGCACACGCAGTGGACCAGGTAGGATACCTTCTGTATTCATACCGCGATCCATACAGTCACGCATTGTCTTCCAAATATTGGCGAAGTAAGTACGTGACTCTTCATCTGAGTGCAGAACCGCTTGGTTTTTCATCACTAGTGTACTGATAGATAAACCGTGTTCTTTACACTGATTCACAAGCTCTTCAGCGGTTGTGAATTCGTAAGGTGTTTTAATCGGGTTTTCTTCTTCTTTGCCGAAGTTTTCTTCATCAACAATGAAGCCACCACCGATAGAGTAGTAAGTCTTTGAGTACACTTTTTCGTCACCGATCCAAGCGTGGATCTGCATGCCGTTTTCATGTAGCTCTAGGTTGGTCGTATGGAAGTTCATACCACCTTCTTTCGGGAACGATACTGTATGACAGTGCATGCCAACAGGAAGGCGCTCAGTTTCTTCTACGCGTGCAATAAAGCCCGGAATAGAATCAATATCCACTTTCTCAGGGGTGTTGCCTGCAAGACCCATGATGATGGCGATATCTGTATGGTGACCTTTCCCTGTCAGTGATAGTGATCCATAAACGTCCACGGTGATTTTAGTGATGTCGCGCAATTTTCCCATTGAGCGTAAGTCATCAATAAACTCTTTACCCGCTTTCATTGGTCCCACTGTATGTGAGCTTGAAGGACCAACGCCGATCTTATAGATGTCAAAAACACTAATCATATCGATTACCTCAAAAGTAAGCCTCCCAGGGGGATAGGGAGGCTTTTTATTATCGTTATATTCTTGGATTAATCAGACTAAATTTAGTCTTTAGATTAAAGAGCGCCGTAGATTACAGAACTAATTGCCGCAAGACCACAGATTGTTGTGAAAATCTGTACTGGAGCAGAAGTTTTGTACTTAGCCATTGCAGGAACTTTCTGCATCGCGAATACAGGCATTAGGAACAAGATAGCTGCAATCATTGGAGCGCCCATTGTCTCAATCATGCCTAGGATGCTCGGGTTAACGATAGCAACGATCCAAGTAGTGATAACGATGAACAGCAGAGAACCTTTTTCGATCTTGCTTACAGGCGATTTAGCGCGAGACTTGATTAGACCAACTAGACCTTCATGTGCACCTAGGAAGTGACCGAAGTAGCTAGAAGTAATCGCTGCAAATGCAACTAGAGGACCCATGTAAGAAATCAGTGGAGATTCATGCACGTTCGCTAGGTAAGAAAGAACAGAGATGTTTTGCTCTTTAGCCAGCGATAGCTGCTCTGGAGATAGAGAAAGTACTACAGAGAACACGAAGAACATTACGAAGCCCATAAGCATCATCGCAGCACCACCAGTGATAGAGTCAGTTTTTTTAACTGCATCTTCACCGTACTGTAGGCGTTGTTCTTTAGAGAACTGAGAAATGATAGGACTGTGGTTGAAAGAGAACACGATGATAGGAATTGCTAGCCATACAACTGTTGGCATTGAGCTCCAGTCTGGTGCTACTTCAATCATCGACGTGTTCCAATCAGGGATAAGGTAGAAAGAAAGAGCAAGAAGGATTGCAACAAGTGGGTAAACCATTGCTGAAGTCGCTTTTAGCATCAATTCTTTACCAAATACCACACCCGCAGTCATTGCTGCGATAAGTGCGCCTGATAGTAACCAACGAGGAATGGATTCCATACCCATTTGGTTTACTAGGAATGAATCGACCGTGTTTGTAATACCAACACCGTAAATTAGAACGATTGGGTAGATAGCGAAGAAGTAAGCAAAAGTAATAAGGTTTGCGCCAGTCTTACCAAAATGTTCTTCAACAGTGTCTGTAATGTCAGCTTCAGGGTTTTTCGCTGATAGTACAAAACGTGCTAGAGATTTATGAGCGAACCAAGTCATTGGTGCCGCGATTAGAGCAAGGATAACTAATGGCCAAAAACCACCAGCACCCGCTTTAATAGGAAGGAAAAGCACGCCAGCACCTACCGCAGTACCGAAAAGCGACAGACACCAAGTGAAGTCTTTGTAAGTAAACTTACTAGACGATTGTGCGGTTGAAGCCGCAGAAGTTGTAGTATTCATTTTGTGATACTCATTTTTGGGAACAGGAAATAAGTCGGGGGCAATTTTGCATAAAAATCTTGCAGGAAAACTAGATCTAAATCATGAATTGATGCGAGCTATGTAATGATATGTCAAAAACAGGTTTTTGCTCACGAAAATGATGTGCTACTAGTGATTTATGCTAATGTGTGACATTAGAAAATCTAATATTGTTATTATTTTGTTTTATCTTTGTCGCAAGAAAACGGTTGCCTTATTGATAGTTAATTTAACTAATGTGAACAGAATATGTTGTTGTATGAGTAAATTAGTATTGATGCATTATATGATTCTGCATGGCGTGAATGATTTGCGCGGTCATTCCCCATATAAAGTGGTGTTGATATGACAAACCAAAGACACGATGTGAAAAATTGTTAACCTTAAATTTCTGACTATGGAGGTGATTTTTATCCAGAATGATCGAAGCAGGGACTTCAAACAGCTCGTCGACCTCATTCGCATCGATCTGGATTTCGTAGTCAGGCGAGATAAACGCTAAAAAAGGCGTGACCGTAAACTTACTAATGGTCACCAGTTCCGGCATTTGACCAAAGATCTCTATTTTATTCCTATCTATACCGACCTCTTCAAAGGTTTCTCTTAACGCTGTCTCTGCTAAGTTCGAATCGGAAGCCTCGTATTTACCGCCAGGAAAACTGATTTGACCAGGGTGGTGTTTGAGGTGTCGTGCTCGGCGAGTAAAAATGATGTTTAATCCGTGCTCGCGTTCAACGAACCCAATCAGAACGGATGCTTTACGAAGATGACTCTGTTTTAGGTGCGCGACTCGTTTTAATGCCTCTTGGTTATAATCGACAGTCTGCAGCAACTGAAAGCGTTGAATAATGTGGTTTTTATTTAGTTCTGACAACACGTTAGCTCCTTCATGTATTTGAAAAAGGCGTAAATATGACTCATGCTTTCTACTATACTCAAACAAGCAAGGATAGCGCTAAATATGAAAGGGATTATCTTCACTGAGTTTATGGATCTTGTGGAGCAAAAGTTTGGTTTAGATGAGTTGGATAGCTTACTTTTAGCTGCGGAAGATAGCGGTGTGTACACCACAGTCGGTAGCTATGATCATCGCAAACTTGTTCGACTCATTGTACACCTCAGTAAACGCACAGGAATATCACCAGAAGAACTGCAGCGTTTATTCGGACAATCCGTTTTTAAGAACCTGTATAACACTCTACCTAATAATTTTAGCCTAGAAGATTGCAAATCGTCTTTTCAATTCATTAAGTTAGTCGAGGACTACATTCATATTGAGGTCAAAAAACTCTACCCAGAGGCTAACCCGCCAAGATTTGACTTTATTAGCCAATCCAACACGGAATTGGTTTTTGACTATGTGAGTGTTCGTTGCATGTCTCATGTCTGCTTTGGTCTTATTGAAGGATGCGCTCAGTTTTACAATGAAGAATTGGCAATCTCTATGGATAAGGTTACAAGTGATGGCAGCCAAGTTAGATTTAAGGTGGAGCTGATTGGACAAGCATAATCAAAGTGGCTCGCCATTGGAGCGTAAGCTGCAGCGTGCGATAGAGGCGCGTAAGCAAGCCGAACAGTTGCTCGAAAGTAAGAGTTTGGAGCTATACCAAGCCAACCAACAATTAGAGTTAGTGTTGACGCAGCTTAAACACCAGACGCGCAGTGACCTCGATAAATTAGAGTTTGAGCAACAGATCAATGAAGCGCTAATTCACTACGGGCGAGCCTTCCTTAGACGTACCTTAGATGATGGTATGATTGCTAGCCTATTAGAGCGATTATCCTCAACGAAAGCCATTGAACGTGCAGCACTTTTTATTGAATCCAATTTAATTTCGACCATCGAGGGAACTGAGTTTGGTCCGGTGTCTGCGCGTGAGATTAGTACGGTAAAACCCTACTCAGTTTGGCAAGGCGATGTGTTGTGTTTGCCGATCGAAATTGATCATAAAACTGCTGGCGAGCTATCTGTGCGTGTCAGCGGCACTGAGATTGACCGGGATTTTATCACTAGCCAGATTACGCTCATTGGCGAACTGCTTTGTAGTGCGATTAGTCGCCAGATTATTGTAACCCGCCATCAAGAAGCACGTGCTCGGGCAGAGGAATCTGAGCGTTCAACTAAAGAGTTCGTCGCGATGATAAATCATGAGCTACGAACCCCTCTAAATGGCTTACTTGGCAGTGCTGAACTGCTTGCCAGCACTCCTCTCGATGAAGAGCAGCAAACCCTGCTTTCTAATCTCAGTCACTCAGGCGATCTGCTGCGCCACATTATCAACGATATTCTCGATTTCAGTAAAATGAATGCCGGAATGATGGAGCTCATCCCTTCACAGTTTACGTGGCAAGATCTGCACGACATGATTAATGGGATTTTCCAGCCAAAAGCTCAGGAGAAGGGTGTCGGATTTACAATTGAACGAGCAACGGAGATGCCTGCGGCGTTTATCGGTGACTTCGAACGAATAGGACAGATTTTGGTGAACCTTGTCGGCAATGCGATTAAGTTTACCGCGCAGGGAGAGGTCAAGTTAGTTGCCAAATGGCAAGCGGGTAGCTTGTGTGTCGCCATTATTGACAGCGGTGTTGGTATCAGTAAGGAATTACACAACAAGCTGTTTACCCCTTTTGTTCAGGTTGATAGGTCGGCAAAACGAAATTTTGAAGGGACAGGCCTTGGACTGGCGATTTGCAAAAACCTTGTTGATCTGATGGCGGGTGAGATCTCTCTGACTAGCGAACTGGGGCAGGGAAGCTGTTTTGAAGTCAAGCTCCCGCTTAAAGTGACACAAGCCGAGCCTCATAAAGAGGCGATAAAGGAGGCGGGACTAAGTAATAAATCGTTCGACAATTTAGCGATATTGGTTGTCGACGATATTCGTATGAACCAAGTCATCATCAATCAGATGTTGAAAAAACTGTCTATTACCCCAGATATTGCCACCAATGGTATTGAAGCGATCAAAGCGGTCGCTATCGGTCACTACGATATCGTCTTCATGGATTGCCGAATGCCTGAGATGGATGGCTTTGAAGCAACGACCTATCTTCGTCAGCAGGAGTGTACCTTGCCCATTATTGCGCTAACGGCAGGGACGACGTTAGAAGAGCGCGAAAAATGCATCCAATGTGGGATGGATGACATCTTAACCAAACCCTATACCGCCAAAGACTTGAAACTGATGCTCGAAAAGTGGACTTGAGATCTGTCCACTTATTCAGTAAGGATTGGAAGTATGCGGCTCAGTTTGTCGAGCGTTTCTTGATATTCGCAATCACACTGACTGTCAGCAACTAGGCCACCACCGGCCCAGACATGCAATAGCCCTTGTTCAGCGACCAGTGTTCGTATTGTGATGCTGGTATCCATTTGTCCATGACGACTGATGTAACCAATGCTGCCACAGTAGGCGTTACGACGATGGGGTTCCAGCTCTTCGATGATTTCCATCGCTCGGACTTTAGGTGCGCCGGTGATAGAGCCTCCCGGAAAGGACGCGCGCAGTAAATCAGCGGCGCTATATTGGTCATCAAGTTGAGCGCGAATAGTACTCACTAAGTGGTGAACGGCGGGAAAGCTTTCAATGTCGAACAATTTAGGGACATGTACAGTGCCAGGTTTGGCAACTCGCCCGACATCATTGCGCAGTAAGTCAACAATCATGAGATTCTCAGCTTGATCTTTTTCAGCATTGGCTAAGTCGTTTGCAGCTTGCTGATCAATGCTAGGGTCATCGCTACGTGGGCGAGTCCCTTTGATCGGTTTGGTCTCGATAAGACGCGCTTTGACTTGGAGGAAACGCTCAGGAGAAACACTTATTATTGCGCCTTGCTCGGTACGAATAAATGCCGAGAAAGGCCCTTGATTGACCTGCTCAAGCTTTTGATAAGCCTGCCACTCACTCCCTTGATAAGGTGCTGTAAATCGCTGTGCCAAATTGATCTGATAGCAATCTCCTGAACGAAGGTACTCCTGAACTTGTTCAAATTTGCCACGGTAGTCCGCTTTGGTCATGTTAGAGCACCAAGGACCAACAAGTGCGAACGGGTTACTTTTTTCTGGTGCGTGTTGGTTCAACCATTGCCAGTGCTTGTCAACATTTTGTCCGACAATACTTGCGTTCTGAAGTTGATGATCGACGATCAGCGCCCAGTCATATAATCCAACCGCCATATCGGGTGTTTTCAGGTCATGCTCCGCCAACACGGGCATGCGCTCGACGCGACGACCCAAGTCATACGCAAAATAACCCAGAGCCCCACCAATAAAAGGGAGCTCTCCATCGTACTCAATATCGGGCAACACGCGTGCCTGAACGTGTTTGATTAGCTCAAACGGGTTGGTGTCGGAGATTTCGATCTTATCGGCCATTTTTATGGTACTTCTCTCGCCCGTAGTAATGATTGTAGCGATGGGCTGTGCGACCAATATGTCAAAACGGCTATCAACATGAGTGGTTGAAGGTGAGCGAAGCAACATTGCCCAAGGCAAAGATTCGATGTGATTAAACAGCGAAACCGCTAGGTCATTTTTATAAGGGATCGGTTTGATTTCTAAGCGATTTGGCTTGATGTTATTCATTTGTTTAATTTGTGACAAAGAGATCGTTGATTACGTGGCGTGTTGAGAAAAGCAAGAGTATCATAATGGCATCAAAGGTCGCTACACCAGTGTTTCGCAAATATAAAATCAATAAGCAAACGCTTGTGTTCGGCTAGAAAAGGAAGCACAAAAATAACGAGGCATGCAATGACCGTAATTCGTCAACAGGATGTGATCAGCAGTGTAGCTGATGCGCTCCAGTACATTTCTTATTACCACCCATTAGACTTTGTCCAAGCCCTAGAAAAAGCCTATCAACGTGAAGAGAGCCAAGCGGCTAAAGACGCAATTGCTCAGATTCTGATTAACTCTCGTATGTCTGCGGAAGGGCATCGCCCAATCTGCCAAGATACTGGTATCGTCACTTGTTTCGTCAATATCGGTATGGCTGTGCAGTGGGACTCTACGGATCTAACGGTACAACAGATGGTCGATGAAGGTGTTCGTCAGGCTTACACTAACCCTGATAACCCACTTCGTGCATCGGTTCTCATGGATCCTGCGGGTAAACGTATTAACACCAAAGACAATACACCTGCGGTTGTTCATATCAACATGGTTCCGGGCGATAAAGTTGAGATTCAAATCGCGGCAAAAGGCGGCGGTAGTGAAAACAAAACCAAGATGGTTATGCTGAACCCATCAGATGACATTGCTGAATGGGTTGAAAAAACGTTGCCAACCATGGGTGCAGGCTGGTGTCCACCGGGCATGCTTGGTATCGGTATCGGTGGTACCGCTGAAAAAGCGGCGGTGCTGGCAAAAGAATCACTGATGGAGCACATCGATATCCAAGAGCTTATCGACCGTGGACCACAAAATGCAGAAGAAGAGCTCCGTCTTGATATCTTCAACCGCGTGAACAAGTTGGGTATTGGTGCGCAAGGTCTTGGCGGCTTAACCACAGTTGTTGATGTGAAAATCAAAACAGCACCCACTCATGCAGCATCCAAACCGGTATGTTTGATCCCTAACTGTGCGGCGACTCGTCACGTGCATTTCACTCTAGATGGTTCTGGTCCTGCTGATCTGACGCCACCGAAATTGGAAGAGTGGCCAGATATTACTTGGGAAGCGGGAGCGAACACGCGTCGTGTTAATCTCGACGAAGTGACACAGGCTGATGTTGAACAGTGGAAAACGGGTGAAACGGTACTGCTTTCAGGCAAGATACTCACTGGTCGTGATGCTGCGCATAAACGTATTCAAACGATGCTTGCAAACGGAGAAGGTCTACCAGAAGGTGTCGACTTCAAAGGCAAGTTTATCTACTACGTAGGCCCAGTTGACGCGGTCGGTGACGAAGCCGTAGGTCCAGCAGGTCCGACAACGTCGACACGTATGGATAAGTTCACAGACATGATGCTGGAAGAAACGGGCATCATGGGTATGATTGGTAAAGCTGAGCGTGGTCCAGCAACGGTTGAGTCAATCAAGAAACACAAAGCGGTTTACTTGATGGCGGTTGGTGGTGCGGCTTACTTGGTTGCTAAAGCGATTAAGAAAGCACGTGTTGTCGCGTTTGAAGACTTAGGTATGGAAGCGATCTACGAGTTTGAAGTGGAAGATATGCCTGTCACCGTCGCGGTTGACTCTAACGGTGCAAACGCTCACCAAATCGGCCCTGATACGTGGAAGGTGAAGATTCAGGAAATGGAATCTCAATCTTAATCACGTTTGTTAAGTTTGTGAGAAATCACAGATTTAATTGGCAGATATTTGACAAAGGTGGAGCAAAAGCTGCACCTTTTGTCTATATACTCTAATTTATTCTTATTCTAAACGTCAGGAGAGCACATGCCTCGCTTTATTCAAATTCTTCAGATAATCATTGCTGTGGTTATCGGCGCATTCGTCGGATATGACCTCATTCTTCATGGCATCAGTATCTTTGATGAAAAATATGTGACTATCACTTGTGCTTTGTTTGTGTTGCTTGAAATCGCACTGTTTGTTGTTTACAAGTTGATTGAAGACGATTAGTGCTCAACCGTAGTTTTACAACTTTAAGCCTCTGATTTTTATCAGAGGCTTTTTTGTTCATCTAGGATTAAGGTTACAATCAGTAAGCTAGTGGTCAGTGTGTATAAAAGAGATAGTGAATGAAGCATATTACTCAAGAAGTGAATGATTTAATCAGCAGAAGCGTCGATTCCCATGTTCGTATTGCCGTAACGGGTTTATCTCGAGCAGGTAAAACGGCGTTTATCAGTTCGCTAGTCAACCAGCTTCTTCATACTTCCACTCACGATAACTTACCTCTGTTAAGTGCTGCGCGTGACAAGCGTTTGGTTGGCGCAAAACGTGAACCGCAAACCAATATGCTCGTTCCTCGTTTTGGTTATGATGAGGCGATGGAACATGTCCTTGCTTTGCCACCGCAATGGCCTGAGCCAACGCGAGACGTCAGTGAAATACGTTTAGCGCTCAAGTATAAGCCAACCAAGAAAACCAAGAAGCTGTTTGGCAATACAGCAAAGTTACATATCGACATTATCGATTATCCGGGCGAATGGCTGCTGGATTTACCCCTGTTGGATATGAATTTTCATCAATGGTCTCAAAAGCAATTTGAGGCGTTAAAGGGGGGGCGTAAAGAGTTGGCCGAGGTTTGGTTAGCGCAATTAGATAAGCTGGATCTTTCAGCGCCACTGAACGAAAAAGAACTCGCTCTCATCTCTCAGAGCTATACGGAGTTTCTTTTCTCATGCAAAGAACAAGGATTGCACTGGGTACAGCCGGGGCGATTTGTGTTACCCGGCGAACTGGAAGGGGCGCCTGTGTTGCAGTTTTTCCCTTGTTCCTTTGATGACAATGCCAAGGTAGCGAAAGGCTCAAACTTGGCTATGTTGAAGGCTCGCTATCAGGAGTATCAGCAAAAAGTGGTTAAGGCGTTTTATAAGCACCACTTTTCAACGTTCGATCGTCAAATTGTGCTGGTGGACTGTTTGCAACCACTTAACGCGGGTTATGAGTCCTTTCACGATATGCGCCAAGCGTTAGAGCAAATCATGCATAGCTTCCGTTATGGTCGTAGCAGCATGCTCAAGCGTCTGTTTGCTCCGCGTATCGATAAAGTATTGTTTGCCGCAACCAAAGCAGATCATGTGACACCAGAACAGCATCCGCATCTCGTTTCTCTATTACAACAAATGGTGCATCCTGCATGGCAAACCGCCTCTTATGAAAACATAGAGATGAATTGCATGACGATGGCGTCAATACAGGCAACGGAGACGGGTTATATCAGTCAGGGTGAGCAGTCTTGCCCTGCCATTCGTGGAACGACGCTTGATGGAGAGACCATGACGGTGTTTCCTGGTGAGGTACCGAGAAAGCTTCCTGCAGCGGATTATTGGCAGCAGCAAGGGTTTGAGTTTACATCATTCAGACCGAGAGAGTGGGGTGGAGATGACCCGTTACCGCATATCCGTATGGACAAGGCACTAGAGTATTTGATTGGGGATAAGCTGAGATGAGTATGTCAGATAAAACGCAACTAAAACAGAAACACGTCTTCGACCAGACGTTTGGCGATGAGTCGTCCCCCATTCAACAAGAACTGACCTCACAGAAGCACTTTGAGCCGCAAGAAAAATTTGTGCCCGTTGAAATTGAAGTCGAACATCAAGATGACCGGACAGAGCAAAATCTAGAGCAAATTATTCGACCCCAAAAGGGTTCAAAGTGGTTTTCGATAGGCTTGTTAACTGCATTTTCAGGCTTGGTCGGGTGGCAAGCGATAGATAGCGTTGTCACTGCGATTCAAAGCGCAGATTGGCTCTCATTGGGGTGGTCAGGGTTTATCGCGACCATCGCTATGTTTGGAATTGGTTCCATTGGACGCGAACTCTATAAGCTGCGTAAGCTACGCAATCACTTTAGTGTACAAGAGCAAAGTGAGGCGTTGCTTGCTGCCAATAGTGTTGGCCAAGGGAAAGCATTTTGTCAGTCAGTGGCGAAACAGTCAGGTATTGGTACTGAGTCACCAAGTTATGACCGTTGGATCAATAGCATCAATGGTTCACATAGTGATAGTGAAGTGCTTGAAATGTATGACGCCATGGTGGTGGCAGAGCAAGATAAAATAGCCACTAAGATAGTCTCACAGCATGCAACGGAATCGGCGGCTTTGGTGGCGATTAGTCCACTTGCCATTGCTGATATGTTACTTGTCGCGTGGCGAAACTTCAAAATGATCGACAACCTCGCAGACGTTTATGGAGTAGAGCTGGGTTACTGGTCTAGACTCAAATTGTTCAAAGCGACTCTGGTCAACATAGCCGCTGCTGGAGCGAGCGAACTGGCGGTTGATGCAGGTATGGATCTGATGTCGATGGATCTCGCTGGAAGAGTCTCTGCCAGAGCGGGTCAAGGATTGGGTGTTGGCATTCTGACCGCAAGGTTGGGGCTCAAAGCGATGGCTTTACTTAGACCTTTACCGTGGAACAAAGAGCGCCAAGTTAGGTTAGGGGCGATCCGCAAGCAAATCGTTGAAAAAGTCGCCGCTATTACAATCAAATAGTGCGAATGTGAAGCAAGTAATATCAGTTTGCTTGACGAGGATCTAGGCTTAGTAGAAACTACTGTCAACTTTTCGTGACACCTTAGTTAGGAACTCATACGTGCGTCTAGAAGTTTTTTGTGAAGACAGACTTGGTTTGACTCGTGAATTGCTCGATATTCTTGCTTCGAAAAACATTGATCTTCGCGGTATCGAAATCGATGTGAGCGGTATTATCTACCTCAACTGTCCGGATATCGACTTTGATACCTTTAGTGAGCTTATGGCTGAAATTCGCCGTATCTCAGGTGTTAATGACGTTCGAAAAATCCAATTCATGCCAATTGAACGCCACAATAATGAGCTGATTTCTCTGCTTAACAACCTGCCAGAACCGGTATTGGCTATCGATTTAAAAGGCAATGTGGATATGGCAAACCACGCCGCGTTGACCCTATTTAGTCGTGAAGAAGCGGAAATCATTGGTCATCAGATCACCTCGTTGTTGCCTAACTTCAATTTCGCTAAGTGGGTTGAAGGTAAGATAACTCGATTGAGAGAAAATATCGTCATCGGTGGTTTGGATTACATGATGGAAATCATGCCTGTCTATATCAGTGATGAGTCAAATGAGTCTGTGCTGGCGAGTACGGTGATGATCATCCGTTCCGTACAGGAAAAAGCGATATTTGATGACTCTTTACCACTACACAATAACCTTGGGTTTGAGCATTTTGTCGGGGTGTCAAATAGACATAAGGCGCTGATTAGCCAAGCTAAGAAGCTGTCAATGCTTGACCAACCGCTACTCATTCAAGGTGAAACGGGAACCGGTAAAGAGATGCTAGCTCGTGCATGTCATAACCGTTCAAATCGCGCTGCTAAGCCGTTCTTGGTTTTGAGCTGTGCTTCGATGCCTGACGATGTTGCTGAAACTGAATTATTTGGTCACGCACCGGGTTCATTCAACCATGAGCAAGGCCATAAAGGTATATTTGAGCAAGCGAATGGCGGCACGGTTTTCCTTGATGAAATTGGGGAGATGAGCCCGCATCTGCAAATCAAATTACTGCGATTGCTACAAGATGGCACGTTTAGACGTGTCGGAGAAGAGCATGAAGTTCATGTCGATGTTAGGGTGATTGCTTCAACCAGACATCAACTGGCTGATTTAGCCGAGTCAGGCGTGTTCCGTGAAGATCTTTTTTATCGTCTCAACGTGCTTACATTACTTATTCCACCGTTAAGGGAACGCTCAAACGATATTGCACCGCTGCTTGAATTGTTTGTTGCTAAGTACGTAAAACAACTAGGCATATCGAAGCCGATCATCGCAGAGGATCTGGCTGACCAGTTAGTGACGTATCAATGGCCAGGTAACATGCGCCAGCTTGAAAACATGGTGCTTCGCGCTTTGACCGAGCTTGAAACGGACGACTTGACGGCGGATCTTTTCCATCTTCCTCAGCTCGAAACTCCGACATCAAATGGGCCGATATTGAGTTTGGATGGTTCACTTGATGAGATCATGAAAGAGTACGAATCTCAGGTGCTAGAACGCTTATATCACTCATTCCCGTCTAGTCGTAAACTCGCCAAGAGACTCAATGTTTCTCACACCTCGGTGGCAAACAAGTTACGTGAATATGGAATAAGAAAAAATTAAATGGAAAGAGTGAGTACCCCTACCCAAGTCTTTGAGTGGGATGAGGACATCGTCGTTCGTAGTGCAGAGCCTATGGATGGAAAACTGATCTCAGATTACTTTATTGCAAACAGAGAGCATTTAAAACCGTGGGAACCCAAGCGAGACGAAGCCTTTTTTGATGAATCCGGATGGACTCAGCGACTCATCAAACTCGCTGAGCTTCATCGAATGGGGCTGGGCTACTATTTGCTGATCCTTGACCGTTCGACAAATGAAATGTTAGGCACAATCTCGTTTAGCAATATCGCTCGGTTCCCATTCCATGCGTGTAATGTCGGTTACTCCCTAGCGCACTGTGCACAGGGAAGAGGCGCGATGACACGAGGATTAAAATTAGCGGTCAATTACATGTTCAACATTCAGAACATGCATCGCATTATGGCGAGTTATATGCCGCGCAATGTTCGCAGTGAAGCGGTATTGGAAAGGGTAGGATTTCAAAAAGAAGGCTTTGCGAAAGACTACTTGCTCATTGATGGGCAATGGGAAGATCATTGTTTAACGTCATTAGTTAATCCGAATTGGACACAAGTATGAGCGCTTCAAGATTAGAACAACAGTTGGCTCTGCTCATGGAGCTTGACCAGCTTAAATCCGTACTGAGACGCACCCGAGTCAAAAGCGCGGAAGGAAGGCTAGAAAATAGTGCTGAACACAGTTGGCATGTTGCTTTGATGGCGATCTTAATGGAAGAACATGCCAATCAACCGGTAGATATTTCTCGCGTGGTGAAAATGTTGCTTCTTCACGATGTGGTAGAAATTGATGCAGGTGATACCTTTGTCTATGATGTTGGCGCGTCGGCACAGCAAGAGCAGAAAGAGCTTGAAGCAGCCCAACGTTTGTTCGGTATGCTGCCAAGTGACCAAGGTCAGTCTTTGCTAGAACTGTGGCTAGAATTTGAATCTGCGACGTCAGCAGATGCTAAATTTGCCAAAGCATTGGACAGGATTATTCCAATGCTTTTGAACTACCATAACCAGGGGCAAAGCTGGCAAGAGCATGGTGTTACACGACAACAAGCGCTAACAGTGAATCAAAAAATAGAGTACGGCTCTGAGGCTCTATGGGAAAAAGCGCAGCAAATTATTAATGATGCGACTCTCAATGGCTGGCTAAAAGCATAACGCTTTAAGAGGAATATTAATGTCATACCAAACTTTGGACCAATACCAAAGAAAATGGATTTTTACTCACCAATCTATGCCAGTACCCGAGGCTGACTTAGAATCAATCAAACCGATGTCGCAAGCCCGAGCGTCTCAGTTATGGAAAGAAAACATCAGTGCTCAAAGTCCTGACTCAGAGCGTTTTAGCTCTAGTGACTGGCCGATGAAAGAATCTAACTGGAAAGAGACGGTGGACTGGATGTCTGCTTGGGAGTCCGATGATGAAGCGTTGCCTGCGGCAGTTGACGCTTTTATTGACTGGCAAGACGACGTTACGGTGTACTTTTGCTATGAGAAGTACAATATCATTGAGACCAAATGGTCGGTGTTTAAGAAGCATTGGAAGAATTTTCTTTTTTACGATGATGGCCCAATTTTAATTGGCCGCCGCCGTGGCGAAGCGCTTTGGTTTGATACCCAAGGCAATGTCAAAATGGGATTTCGAAAATAAAAAGAGCAGCCAATGGCTGCTCTTTTTATGTGCTATATGTGTCACTGTCTCAAAGTCGGGTCTATACTCGTCCCGATGGGGAACTGTTTTAAAAGATCATTGCTGGATCCAATAAGTGCCGGAAAAGTAAAGAGTTTGATCAATGAAATGATGTGATTTTAATCCCAAAAATGAACCTATATTTTGCGTGGATTTGGTATTTTGGTATCATTTTTTAGACAAATTAATTCAATGTGTAGTTTCTACAAACCATAGAGTCTTAGGGAAAAGCAGTGGCCATGAACATATCTAAATTACGCGAAGATTTTTATGCTCATATAAGTGCAATTCAAGCTTACGCGCTTCCGCAATCCAAGCCGACCTTATCGCTGCTGACAGATGAAGAGGTGCGAGAGTTAGAAGCATGTTGGATTGAACTTTCTGTGTGGAAGAACCAACAAGATTAAACACCTCTGCCCCTGTAGTCATATCATTGAATATTGATAACCTCGCGATTTCTGATCGTCGAGGTTTTTTATTGCCATAAATATCAAGTGTTATATTATAACAATTGTGATCTAATCGTTGAATTCTAGAGTAAGAGTCCCCATAGTTATCATCAAGTGGAGCATTATCAATGAATGCAGCGACAGAATTAAAATATCAAGAAACCCAAGTGAGTAAAAATATGGCGGAAGTAAGAGCCAGAGTCGAATTCAAAGTCGGTGCTAACAGCAGTATCGATGCAGAACTTCTTTCTTTCCATGGATTGAAAACCGAAAAAGAGCATGTTGCGGTCATTTTTAAACATGCCGATCAAACTCAGCAAACCCCGCTGGTTCGCATGCATTCTGAATGTCTTACAGGCGATGTATTCCATTCATCCCGCTGCGATTGCGGCGAGCAACTTGATGAGACGATTAATCGCATGGCGGAATCTGGCGGTATTATCCTTTACTTGAGACAAGAAGGTCGCGGTATTGGTCTATACAACAAGATAGACGCATACAAGCTGCAAAGCGAAGGCATGAACACCTACGAAGCGAACAATCACCTTGGTTTTGGTGATGATTTGCGTGATTTTACCGAAGCCGCACAGATGCTAAAGGCACTCGGCATTGATAAAATTCGCTTAGTGACTAATAACCCTAAGAAAGTAAACGATCTTAAGCAATTCGGCATTGAGATCGAACAGGTTGTCAACACTTCTGCTCACGTTAAAGACGGTAACCAAGGTTACCTGAAAGCGAAAATGTCTCACGGTAAGCATAACCTAGACTTGTAATCCCACGAATCACGTATGTTGATAAAAGCCTCACTTCTGTGAGGCTTTTTTGTTTGCTACTTGCAAAAAAATTGTAACTTTGTATTATTCGCATCTAGTAGTGCAAATGATAATAATTAGCACTAGCAATAAAGAATAATTATTAAGCTCAACAAGGATGCTTTTCAAATGAATGTAAAATCTCTATTGGCTCAATCAGTCGCAGCGTCGTTACTGATGGCAAGTGGCTCAGTATTCGCAGCAAATGTAACCAAAGAACAAGTTGTTGAGCACTATGCTGACGTTGCTCATGCTGTGTTTGCCGATTCATTGACTACAGCGCAATCGCTAGAGAAGTCGATCGAAGTCTTTCTGGCTAACCCAACGGCCGAAAAATTCCAGCAAGTAAAACAAGCTTGGCTTGAGTCTCGCGTTCCATACCAACAGTCTGAAGTTTTCCGTTTTGGTAACGCTGTTGTCGATGATTGGGAAGGTCAGCTAAATGCGTGGCCGCTGGATGAGGGCCTCATTGACTACGTATCATCTGAATACCAATACGAACTGGGTAATGAAGGCGCAAATGCCAACATCGTTGCTAATAAGCAGCTAACGATCGGTGCAACAAGGTTAGATGTAGCGAAAATTACACCAGAGCTGATTGCTGATCTAAACGAAGTCGGTGGTTCGGAAGCGAACGTCGCATCTGGTTACCATGCGATTGAGTTCCTTCTTTGGGGGCAAGATTTAAACGGAACTAATGCAGGAGCAGGTGCGCGTGCATACACAGATTTTGTGGTCGGTGAAAACTGTACCAACGGCAACTGTGACCGTCGTGGTGACTATCTAAAAGCCGCCGCTGAGTTACTCGTTCAGGACTTAGAGTGGATGGAAAATCAGTGGTCAGCGGATGTTAAAGGCAACTACCGTGAAGAGTTGATCAACGATTCCGCAGATAAAGGGTTACGTAAAATGTTGTTTGGTATGGGGTCACTTTCTCTTGGCGAATTGGCTGGTGAGCGTATGAAAGTAGCTCTAGAAGCCAACTCAACGGAAGATGAGCACGACTGTTTCTCGGACAATACGCACAATTCACACTACTACAATGAGCAAGGCATCTACAACGTCTACACTGGCACATACCAGCGTCAAGACGGTACATTGTTAGCTGGTCCTAGTATTCACGAACTTGTTGCTCAGAAAGACAAACAGGCAGCCAAAGAGATTCAAAAGCAATTTGATGTCACTCGTGCACAAGTGGGTCAGTTAGTGACTTCTGCTGAAAAGAACAACCAGTTCTTTGACCAGTTGATTGCTGCTGGTAACACGCAAGGTAACGCATTGGTCAATGAAACCATCATGTCGCTAGTGACGCAGACAGCTCAAATTGAACGAGCGGCAAAAATTGTCGGTATCACGAGTTTGAATCCAGACACCGCAGATCACGAGTTTTAATCGCTCGATGACTTAAACCGAAGGGCTCATTAGAGCCCTTTTGCCGTTTTTTTATCTAATGTGTTTTTGAGAATTATTCCCATTTAATCTGTGCGGTTATAGCGCCTTATGAGAGCTATCAGAATGAAGTTGTACTTGAAACCAGTTTTAACCTGTTTGCTAATGCTTAGCACCTCCATGTCATCCTTTGCTTATGATGTAACGTCGGGAGGCAAAACAACGGTCGAGAAAGAAGGCCCCAATGCGTTCTCGCTGCCAGCGGGCAATTTGCCTATGTCAAAACGTCTGGACTTTAGTGTCGGAAACAGTTTTTTCCGTAACCCTTGGGTTCAGGCTCCAGCGTCTACCGATGCACGTGATGGGTTAGGGCCGCTGTTTAATACAAATGGGTGCCAAAACTGTCACATTAAAGATGGGCGAGGCCATCCGCCAGAGGCCAATGATCTTCACGCGGTCTCGATGTTGGTGCGATTAAGTATTCCGCCAATGACTGCTGAGCAGAAAAAGGCGTATATCAAAGATGGCACTATTCCTGAGCCAACTTATGGTGGTCAACTACAAGACTTTGCTCTGCAAGATCAAACGGTGGAAGGCCAAGTAAGAATTACATACCAAGAGGTTCCGGTGACTTTTGCTGACGGAACACGCGTGTCATTGCGCAAACCGAATTTATCGATTGTTGAGTTGGGTTACGGAGAGATGCACCCACAAACGCAAATGTCTGCTCGTGTTGCGCCGCCAATGATAGGTCTTGGATTGCTAGAAAGTATTCCTGCTGCAACACTAAAAGCATGGGCAGATGAGCAAGACAAGGACGGAGATGGTATCTCAGGAAAACTGAATATCGTCTGGGACGTTCGTGGCAATGATTTTGCTATCGGTCGATTTGGCTGGAAAGCGGGACAGCCGAACTTAATGCAGCAGAATGCTGCGGCTTTTAACGGCGACGTGGGTCTAACTAGCTCGCTATTTCCAAATGAGAACTGTACTGCTAAGCAGACACTTTGTCGCGAGTTACCTAACGGTGGTTCACCTGAGGTCAGTGATAACATTCTTGATTTCGTAGAGTTCTATTCACAGCACTTAGCGGTCCCAGCAAGACGTAATATCAACAAGCCGGAAGTTAAATTAGGGCAACAATTGTTTGCAAAAGTGGGTTGTGAAAGCTGTCATAAAACCAATGTAAAGACGGCAACACGCGAAGAACTGCCATCGTTGTCTAACCAAACCATTCACCCATACACTGACATGTTACTGCATGATATGGGGCCAGGGCTTGCTGACAATCGCCCTGAATATCTGGCGAATGGGCAGGAGTGGAGAACACAACCTCTATGGGGTATTGGTTATACCAAAGAAGTCAATGGCCACACTTATTTTCTGCATGACGGACGTGCACGTAACCTGATGGAAGCAGTACTGTGGCATGGCGGAGAAGCTGAAGCCGCAAAACAGAAGGTGTTGCAGTTTAATCAGACAGAACGAGATGCACTGATTGCATTTCTTAACTCGCTATAGGAATTACCGATGAACTATACCAAGCTTGTTTTAGCCTCATCATTTTCGTTGTCACTCTTGGGGTGCCAAAGTATTGGAAATGATGCAAATCAGCCTCAACTGACTGATCACTATAGTCAGGCCGTTTATCAAGTCGAGTTTATGTCTGCGCAGAAGTTTAGAACAGAGGCCGATAAGCTCACTGACTCGATATCAAGCTATTGTGCTTCGACCACAGGTATTGAAGCAGTCAAATCTCAATGGCATCAGACTATGCTGAGTTGGATGGCGCTCCAAGGACAAGAGCGTGGCCCAGAAGCGGCTTTGGCCCAAAGCTGGAACGTACAGTTTTGGCCCGACAAAAAAAATACCACTGGGCTTAAAATGAGTGCATTGATTAAGCAGCCCAATGCTTGGTCAGCGCAAGCGATTGCGCTTCAGAGTGTTACCGTTCAGGGACTAGGTTCAGTCGAATGGTTATTGTTTGATCAAGCCTCTGATTTGACGGGGAATCCTCGAACTTGTCAGACCGCGACGTCGATTGCAGAAAATCTTCAAAGTAATGCCAATAAAATTGCTGACGCATGGACGTTGAACCCATGGGTTGAGCTTAACGAGCAGCAATGGCAATCAGAGTATATTGCGCTGCTGTCTAACCAGCTCGAATACAGCATGAAAAAAATGAGCCGCCCGCTGGCGAATTTTGGTCAACCTCGCCCATATTTTTCAGAGTCTTGGCGCTCTAAAACATCGATGCAAAACCTTCGTGCCAATATAGTAGCGATAGAAAAACTCTATTTTTCCGAGGGCAATGGACTGGATGCCATACTGCGTCAGCAAGACAAATCGGATCTTGCCGATCGAGTGGCTAATCAGTTTGCAATGACCATTGAGACTTGGCCAACGGACATGAGCTTGTTCGATATGTTGCAAACCAAGCAAGGCTACCAAAACGCCTACTCTCAATACAATAAACTAGAGCAATTGCAATATCTGATTCATGAAGAAGTCGCGATTGAACTAGGCGTAATTATAGGATTCAACGCAACTGATGGTGACTGATAGTACTCGTCGTAAATTGCTAAAGGCGGCTCTATTTGCAGCGGCTTATCCGCTTGTTGGATGTGTTTCTACCAAACCGAAAATGAAGCAACCCTCTCTGGTTGGGTGCGCAATTGTAGGTCGAGATCGTTACAGTGCAGTGGTTGCAGATTCATATGGTATGCCAATCCACTCAGTATCTCTTCCGCAAAGAGGGCACGGTGTCGCCACTTTAGCGCAACTGAATCACGCCGTGGCCTTTGGACGTCGGCCAGGGACCTTCTTTCAGGTGTTTGACTTTCAGACCGGTGATGTGATCAAACTGAGAGCTGCGGACAGCAACCGTCATTATTACGGACATGGTGTCTACTCAAATGACGGGCAGTGGTTATATGCCACTGAAGGTGAGCGTGGTACCAGCCGAGGCATTATTGGTATTTATGATGTTGCTGCCGGTTACAAAAAAGTCGCTGAGTTTAGCGGGTTTGGCGTCGGCCCTCATGAAGTGATCGTGATGCCAAATGATATCTTGGTTATCGGTGTCGGCGGGGTGCACACTAATGGGCGTGAGCCGCTCAACTTGGCTACAATGATGCCGAGTCTGAGTTACTTAAATCACAATGGCGAGCTTATTGAGCAAGTGGGACTGAGCGACCACAAACTCAGTATCCGACATTTGGCCCACGATGGTTCAGACACGGTACTTTGTGGGCAGCAGTACCGAGGTGAGGCGGATGAATATCCTTCGCTGTTGGCTATGCATAAAGTGGGAGGAGAGCTTGTGCCGTTACAAGCAGAGCCTGAGCAGTGGGCTCGCTTTGATCATTACATTGCGAGTATCGCGGCAACGCAAGAGTGGATTTTAGCGACTTCTCCTCGCGGCAACTGCTACGGCATCTGGTCGAAAGAGACGCACCAGCTGGTTGAGTTGGCTCCACTGCCTGATGCCTCTGGAGTCGTCGTTGAAAGTGATCAGTTTAAAGTGAGCTCAGGTAGCGGTGGTGTGATTAGCCAGTCAGCGCCAGGCGCTAAGGAGATCGTTCAATCTGGCGTGCAGTGGGACAACCATTGGGCGAAACTGAGCGGCTAATTTCTGAAAAACTTAGACACTCCCGTCAGTCTTAAAAACAAGTCATACCGAGCGCTTTCATCTCTGCCATACTTTACCTAAACGTATGGCAGGGATGTGACAATGCGAAGATGGGCTTATTGGTTGATATTATTGTGTCTGACTCCTTCAGCGGTGCTATCTGCCCCTTATTTTAATCAGATAGGATGGTTGAAGTCGGACAGTCAACTGCACCGATTGTTGCAATACCCTGCTGTGGTTGAAGATATTTACCGCAATAACAACGATCAGATGATCTGGTTCGATCTGCAACAAAGTAGCAAGTTAGAGTTTCAGCTAGAAGTCATCGATCTCGCTGGCTTTAGCGCGTTGTTTTCCCGTCAGCTAAGCTATTTGCAGTTTTACCGCAAGAGCAATCGCTGGTACGAGTATGACTTACTTGCGACCGATACCTTACTGCTTTACATGAGTTATGCCGAAGTGGCGAAGACTCGTGGGCAAGACTGGTTCTTTGAACGCAAAATGACGCAACCTCTGCCTCTTCCTCCCAACAGTGCACTAATTGCTACCCACAGAGCGATTGGGCAGCAGCAACTGGGTGAGTTGATCGAAGCGTATACTCCTGACTCTTCAGGTTATCAGGATCTCGTTGACACTTACCTGCATATGGTCAAATACCAAAAAATCGATACGCCAGTGTATCGACAGTCAGGTTTGGTTAAGGTTGGAGATAAGCTGGACAATCGGGATGTACTGCTTCAAAGGCTAGAAATAGTCGACGTTAACCTCTTGGATGTACGCAAGGACGTCAGTTGGTATGACCGTTCACTAGAAAATGCGGTGAAAGAGTTTCAGCGACTACATGGCTTAAAGGCAGACGGCATAATTGGCCCAGAAACCATTAAGTGGATTAACTTACCGATCGAGAAGCGGCTAGCCATTTTAGCGATTAACGCTGAGCGTATTCGTTACTGGCCAGCAGAACGAGACACGATTATCGTGGTCAATGTGCCGAGCTTCCAAATGAAATACTGGAATTCGGGACAAACGGTATTCGAATCAAAAGTAGTGGTGGGTAAAAAGGCTCGTCCAACACCCCTAATGATGACGAAGTTAGATTCCTTGATTCTCAATCCTACCTGGAATGTCCCTTGGAAAATCATGGTGGAAGATATTATCCCGAAAGTGCAGCAGGACAGGGATTATCTCGTCAATCATAATATCCAGATTATTCCCAAATGGGGCTCACAAGAAGTGATAGACCCAAACGATATTGACTGGGAGAACCTCAAGCCAGAGACGTTTCCTTATCGTATGACGCAGCTTTCAGGGAGCGCTAACGCGTTAGGCCTTTATAAATTTAATACGCCTAATCGACGAGCGATATATCTGCACGATACACCAAGTAAAAACCTGTTTGCTGAAACACAACGAGCGTTTAGCTCAGGATGTATTCGAGTTGAGAACGCTGATGTGTTTGCGGATACCTTACTGCAAACACAGGGTTTAGTGATGGATGAACAAGCTCAACAGACACCGAGACCCAATCAGTCGATCCCTCTCAAAAATCGTATACCAGTCCATATCATTTACCAAACGGCATGGTATGAGGAAGGCAATGTCCACTACAGGGAAGACATTTACCGCCTCGACAGATTTAGTTACACAAAGGGATAAACTTGACCAAACCTTTACCGAGGCAATTCGAAACTATTTTTATCAATAGGTTCAACAATTAAGCAAAAAGATCGTGCTCAAGTGCCACCTTGAGCACGTTTTATGCATTTGCACTTCACAACAGAGTTAGGTAGTGTCACCAGTCGACACGTTAGAGCAACAATTATTGTGAAGGTATTTGAAAGTGGCATTATCCCGACGAGATTTTATTAAACTGGCCGGAAGTGGTTTGGTAGTAGCGAGTTGTATTCCTAGTATCGCTTTGGCGAAATACCCAGATCAACCTCGAACTCTTGCACTGACAAACCTCCATACACGAGAAGCGCTTGAAACATGTTATTTTGATGGTACCCGTTACGTTTCACGAGAACTTAACCGACTGAATCACCTTTGCCGCGATTTTAGACGTGACGAAGTCTATCCAATGGATAAGAAACTGTTCGATCACATTAGCTTGATTCAGAAAGCGCTAAGTGTCGAAGCAGAAGTTCAGATTATCTCAGGCTACCGCTCTCCAGCGACGAATGAATCATTGCGCGGTAAGTCAAAGGGTGTGGCAAAGAAGAGCTATCATATGCTGGGTCAAGCGATAGATTTTCGTCTTGACGGTGTCAGTCTGAAGCGCGTGCGAGACGTTTCTAGAGAGCTACAACTTGGTGGCGTAGGTTACTATCCAAGTAGTAATTTTGTTCATATTGACACTGGTCCAGTTCGCTATTGGTCATAGCTTTATCACTAGGGCGCGGGTCGAGTGTTGTCAAAGCGCTTGGCAAATGTCATAGTTCAGCGAGTTAAGACGTTTATCAAGGTTTATTTATGTCACTTAAGTATCAAGTCGTTCCTGTCACTTCGTTTTCTCAAAACTGCTCTATTGTTTGGTGTGACCAAACAATGGAAGGTATCGTTGTTGATCCAGGCGGCGACGTGAAACAGCTCGCGATGCTAATCAAAGAACTTGGTGTCAAAGTGGTTAACCTTGTTTTGACCCATGGTCACTTAGATCATGTTGGCGGTACAGAACCGTTGGCTGATGAGCTAGGCGGTGTAGAAATCGTTGGTCCGCATAAAGATGATAACTTTTGGTTACAAGGTCTTGAAGGGCAGAGCCAAATGTTTGGTTTCCCTTTGACTCAAGCGTTTGAGCCAAATCAATGGCTTAATGACGGCGATAAAATTGTGTTTGGTCAACAGGTTATGAATGTCATTCACACTCCGGGACACACTCCGGGCCATGTTGTGCTTTACAGCGAAGAGGCGAAACTGGCTTTTGTTGGCGATGTTCTGTTCAATGGCTCAGTGGGGCGTACCGATTTCCCGAAAGGGGATTTTGATACCCTAATTAACTCGATTAAGAGCAAGCTATGGCCACTAGGTAACGATGTGCGCTTTGTCCCTGGTCATGGGCCAGAGTCAACGTTTGGTCGTGAACGCGCTTCGAATCCATTCGTTGCGGATGAAATGCCTCTTTACTAACGGAATACACAGAAAAGGTCGCTTATGCGACCTTTTTTTTGGGCAGGAGATTGCCGACTAGCCATTCCATCACTCCTCAGGCTCGGCAGCGGCTAAATAACGTCGAGCAAGGCCGACAAAGTCTTTGGCATCTCTATCAAGGTCATTTGCTGAGATAAAAATATCGTAATCGAAATACTCACGTTGATATCTCATTCGATTAGCTAACATCGCTTGCAATCCCTTAAATTCCTTACCACTTGAGTTTCGATAAGATTGTGAGTCTAAAACGATCTCTTCAAAACGTTCACTTTGATGATGCTGGCGAGCGCCCAGATAGAGCAGGGCGCGTTGACTGAGCAGAATTTCAGTCGCTATTCGCGGGCATATGCTCTCTAAGTAAGGGGAGTAGTGTTTAATCTTAATTCCAATCCAAGGAAGAGGCTGTTGCCATCCCTCCTGATCATAATGGCAGATACCTATCTTTTGAATGTTGTTCCACTTGAGTACCCAGCCACCTTTAAACAGGTGTTGCTGAAAGTGACTGGCTGTCAGGGTAAATTGAACGGTACTTTTTAGCACTAACAAGTAGCCGAATCCGAGCAGACAAAGAACCGCAATCACGGTTAAAACGGCTTGTTGCCATCCTGGCGCATAGAGCATAAGAAACAGGAAGCCGATGACAAAAAGTCCGACTAACCAGCGACTCGTAATCGGTGAAATGAGGAAAGGGTGATTGGTTAAGTGTACCGTTTGCATATTCCACAACCCGTAAGTGTAATACCTCTGTTTATATACTCAGTAGTGACGAATTTGATCACTGGAGAGACTGATTAAATTGTAGTCTGATCCAAGCATATCGCGCATTTTTGTGGCATAAAACCCCCCATGCTCTGTAAATGGGTGCAAAATTTTGGTATAAATCGCGCTTCAAATTTTCACCACTGCTCCGTATGCAGTGAAATGGAGAGATACTCGATGAGACTTGCTCACAAGCGCAAAGTGCAGGCAAAACTGCAAAAACGCATCAAAGCGACAGTTGCAAATGTACAAGCAACAAAGAAAGCTAAGCCTGCAGTTGAGAAGAAAGTAGCTGTAAAACCAGCAGCGGAGAAAGTAGTCGTTGCTGCAACAGCAACAACTGACGTTGCGCTTACTCCAAAGCAGCAACAAGTTCTAGAAATCGTTGTTAGCAACGCAGAAGGCATCAACCCTAAAGGTATCGGTCTGGCAGCAGGTCAAGACGATGCTAAAGCAGCATCTTGGGCAACGGGTGCGCTGAAGAAACTATTAGAAGAAAATCTAGTAGTCAAAGAGCAACTAGCGGGCAACAAAGTTATTTATAAAGCAGTTTAATTGCCGCTGGAAAAATCACTGCAAGCCTAAGTGCTTTGCTGATTAATGTGTATTAGCCTCGACTTATGTCGGGGCTTTTTCATATCTAGTGGTAATTTTATCTGTCCAAGTCACACTTTTTATCAATATATTTATTTTCTATCGCGTACGACTTACTAAGTATATCCTCATAGTGCTGAGTCGATGCCTCAATTTAATACTATGTTTTTAAAGGTATTTATTTATTTATGGACTTTTGGCTACGTATTAATACGTAATTCATTAGTCGAATTTTACGTGTCGCTGTTAAATTTTATCAGTGTTCTCGCTGATTTTATCTTGTTAATAGATGACTCAATCTATAAGTGAAACAAAAGGTACCTAGATGGGTATGACCGTTAAACAAAGGACGTGAACATGAGTCTTATTAAACAATCTCTAAAAAGAGTATTAAAAGTGACGGCGATGGCAGCAGCTCTCGCGGTTATGTCGACTTCAGTATCCGCAGCTGAAAAAGTTTATCGCTTAAAGCTTGCTGAAACTTGGGGACCAAATTTCCCAGTGTTTGGTGACGCAACAAAGAATATGGCGGCAATGGCTGAGAAAATGTCTAATGGCCGTTTGCAAATTCGTATCGACTCAGCGAACAAACACAAAGCGCCGTTAGGTATTTTCGATATGGTTAAGTCTGGTCAATATGACATGGGTCACTCAGGCTCTTACTACTGGAAAGGCAAAGTACCTAACACTCTTTACTTCACTTCTATGCCTTTCGGTATGACACCAGCAGAGCAGTACGCGTGGTTCTACCATGGTGGTGGTATGGAACTGATGGATAAAGTCTATTCCCCTCACAACTTACTCTCGTTCCCTGGTGGTAACACTGATATTCAGATGGGCGGCTGGTTCCAGAAAGAGATCAATTCAGTCGAAGATTTGCAAGGTCTTAAAATGCGTATCCCAGGTTTTGCTGGTGAAATCTTAGCTGAATTGGGCGCAAAACCAACCAACATCGCACCTGGTGAACTGTACACGTCGCTTGAACGTCGTACGATTGATGCGTTGGAATGGGTTGGACCTTCACTAGACCTACGTATGGGCTTCCACAAAATTGCACCTTACTACTACACGGGTTGGCATGAGCCAGGTTCAGAACTTCAATTCCTAGTGAACAAACGTGTATGGGAGGGATTGCCAGAAGATCTACAAGAAATCCTACGTGTGGCTATGCGTACAGCGGCTTACGATATGTACACGCAAGCAACGCACGAAAGTGGCAAAAACTGGGTTTCTATCAAGTCTGAATATCCTGATGTTCAGGTTAAAGACTTCCCACCTGAGGTAATGAATGCACTGCATGAAGCGAATGACCGTCTACTGGCTAAGCATGCTGAGTCTGACGACCTTGCGAAAGAGATTCAGAAATCTCAAGCAGATTACCTAAAACAAGTTCGTTCGTGGACAGATATTTCACACCGTGCTTACCTGAACAGCCAAGCACAATAATAATTAGAATTGCCATGCGTGACGGTGTCACGCATGGTGCTAAGCCCAAGAAAAACCTCTAATAAACGCCATGCCAATCAGCATGGCGTACATTCAAAATTCCATGGAGTAGGGAATGAGAAGCCTAATTTATATCGAGCGAGTATTTAATCGCTTTGGTGACTTCCTCGGATGGTTATCAAGTATATTGTTCATTTTGTTATTGGCTAACGTCGTGTATGACGTAGTAATGCGCTATGCCTTTAATGATGTTTCAATTGCCTTTCAGGAAATGGAATGGCATCTATTCTCAGCGGTTTTCCTACTCGGCATTCCTTATGCCATTAAAGCGGGTGGCCATGTTCGAGTAGACCTGTTCTATGAGCGCTTGTCTCATAAAGCTCAGTCAATCATCGATATGCTTGGAACACTCTTTTTCTTACTACCATTTTGTATCCTTGTGACTTACTACGGTATCGACTTCGCCAAAGAGAGTTACGCACTGGGAGAAACATCGGGCGATCCGGGTGGCTTACCTTACCGCTGGATTATCAAGGCTATGATTCCATTGTCTTTCTTGTTCATGGCTATTAGCGGTATTGGTCTATTTCTTCATTCATTAAACAAGATCGTTAACCCGCATCTAATCTACGCAGAAAAACAGAAGTAAGGAGACAGGAAAATGGTTGGTATTGTAATGTTTTTTGTTGCCTTGTTTGCTCTGCTACTTGGCTTCCCTGTCGCGTTTACCTTTGGTGGTATCGCTCTTATCTTTGGTGTTTGGGCTGAAGGTTGGGATATGTTTGCCTTTATGCCTTACCGCGTTCAGTCGATAATGGAAAATACGGTTCTGATGGCCGTTCCGCTGTTTGTTTTTATGGGCTTGGTTCTGCAAAAAACACGTCTAGCAGAACAGTTACTTGAGTCCATGGGCAAACTGTTCGGTGGGGTACGTGGTGGTATTGCGATTTCTACCGTTTTGGTTGGTGCCTTACTTGCTGCGTCTACTGGTGTGGTGGGTGCTTCCGTGGTGGCAATGGGCTTAATCTCTCTCCCTGTTATGCTCAAGTACAATTACGACAAAGGGTTAGCATGCGGCACCATCTGTGCGTCTGGTACTTTAGGACAAATCATTCCGCCATCTATCGTATTGATTCTATTGGGTGATGTGCTCGGTGTCCCTGTAGGCGACTTGTTTCAAGCAGCGGTTTGGCCTGGTCTCGCCCTCGTAGGTGCGTATGTGGTCTATATCTTGATTTACGCCAAGTTAAATCCAGAAGCGGCTCAACCGATTCCGAGTGATGGTGATATCAGCCGCAAAGAGGAAGTCATTAAAGCGTTAAAAGCGGTTGTTCCGCCGCTCGCTCTAATCGTTGTCGTGTTAGGTTCAATTTTTGCTGGCATCGCGACACCAACAGAGTCTGCGGCGCTAGGTGGTGCGGGTGCTATCGTACTGGCTCTACTATACCGCCAGTTCAGTTGGTCTATGGTCTACGAAGCGTCAAAAGAGACGGTGAAAGTGACGGCGATGGTATTTGCGATCTTGTTGGGTGCGACTGCATTCTCTATGGCATTTACTTACACTGGCGGTGACTATTTAGTCGAAGAGTGGATGCTGCAATTACCTGGAGAGAAGTGGGGCTTCCTCATCATTACCATGCTGGTTATTCTGATCCTCGGCTTCTTTATCGACTTCGTAGAAATCTGTTTCATTATCGTACCGATTCTTGCGCCTGTTGCAGAAATCCTTGGCATCAATATGACTTGGTTTGCGATTCTGATTGCGATGAACTTACAGACATCCTTCTTGACGCCACCCTTTGGTTTCAGTCTGTTTTATCTCAAAGGCGTTGCGCCAAAAGGAGTGACGACAAGAGATATCTATCGCGGTGTAATGCCATTCATCGGCATACAAATCGCGGTATTGATAACCCTGCTTGTCTTCCCACAATTTTACGGAATGTGATCATTTAATTACAGTTAGTCTACAACTCCTGTTAAAGTTAGGTTGCTTGCCCACTAGGGTAAGCAACCTATGTTGTTTTAAAGGGGGAAGGGAATGCCTCTACAAGCCAAGCTGATTGTACTCAGCTTATTGCCACTACTCCTAGTTACGGCTTTGACCAGTTGGATCTCCATTCATCAAGCAAAAACATTGGGTGAGAAAGAGATCCAAATATTTGAAGATGGACTGATTCGTTCAAAAGAAACGGCACTTAAAGACAAAGTGGACTTGGCGTTTGACGCGATTTCGCACATCTACAATGATGAAGAGTTGCCAGAAGAAGCAGCGAAACAACAGGTGAAAGAAGTCTTGACTAAGCTTCGCTACGGTAAAGATAAAGACGGTTATTTCTTTGCCTACGACGAAAGCGGTACCAATCTTGTTCATCCTGTTATGCCAGACCTCGTTGGACAAAATCTATTGCATATTCGAGATAAGAATGGCGACTACCTGATTAAAGCGCTGTTGGCTGAAGCACAGAATGGTGGCGGCTTTCATCAATATTTGTGGCAAAAACCTTCAACAGGGGAAAATGTCACCAAGTTAAGCTACGCCGCATGGTTAGATAAATGGAATTGGATGGTCGGCACTGGGCTTTATATCGAAGATATCACCTATGAAGTCGCCAATCTGAAATCTGAAGTTAACCGCAATATAGAGACGACCTTTTTCTCAGTAATTGTGATTGTGGTGGTTACCGTGGGTGTCATTGTGGTGATTACCTTGGCGGTTAATCTGCATGAACACAAACTGGCTGATAGAAGCTTGAAACAGCTAGCGCACCAAACAGTGATGTTCCAAGAGGATGAGAAGAAACATTTAGCTCGGGAGTTGCATGATGGCATCAATCAGCTTCTGGTATCGAGCAAATGCCATTTGGAGTTGCTGGCGAGCAAAATTGACGATGCCGCATTGCAGCAACACCTTCAAAAGTCTCAGCAGTCGCTGACCACAGCAATTAATGAAGTTCGCCATATTTCTCATAACTTGCGTCCTAGCGCCCTTGATGATATTGGTTTGGAAGCCGCACTTAATAGTTTGTTGCTCGATTTTAAATCACACTCTGGCGTCGAAATCGAAGCGTCACTATCGACTCAACCTGGTAAGTTACAATCCGATGCTGCAACGACGTTATACCGTGTGGCTCAGGAATCACTGACTAATATAGAAAAACATTCACATGCCAATAATGTCAGTGTGATACTGCAGCAAATGGGCAATATGTTGCAACTGATTATCCGTGATGATGGCGTTGGCTTTGATGTCGGAAGCGCCCTTAGGAAAAGCGGTATCGGGCTGAGAAATATGCGCGAAAGGGTTGAATTTATTGGCGGTGACTTCGAAGTAGAAAGTGAGCCGGGGTTCGGAACGGAAATAACTGTGTTACTGGAATTGGACGGATTAGTTTATGGATAAACCGATAAAAGTGGTGATTGTCGATGATCACCAAGTTGTTTTAGATGGATTTATCGCTCGTTTAGAAACTGAAGATGATATTGAGGTGGTTGGTTCTGCCAGCAACGGTGTGGAAGCGATAACAGTGGTCAAAGCTTTAATGCCCGACGTTGTATTGATGGACGTGAGTATGCCACTGATGAATGGGATTGATGCGACAGCTCTAATCAAAGAAGAGATGCCTGATGTAAAGGTGTTAATGCTCACAATGCATGACAATCGTGAGTACATTATGAAAGTGATGCAGGTGGGAGCTGTCGGTTATATGCTCAAGGAAATCTGTGCACGTCGTATGGTTCAAGCGATTAAAACAGTCTATCAAGGATCGACCTACTTTTGTGAATCAGTAACTCAGACCTTGTTTTCTCAACAAGTGATCCCGAGTAGTAAGAAACCCAATCCACTTAGCCGACGTGAAGAGGCGATTTTGAAGTTGGTGGCGGAAGGCAAGAGCAGTAAGGAAATTGCCTCTTTGTTGAGCATTAGCTATCGAACAGTGGAAACCCATCGTCAGAATATAAAGCATAAGCTTGACCTGCATAGTACGGCGGAGCTGGCTAAGTACGCTTTTGAGAAGGGTATTGTTGCCTGATTTGTAATGAACGTAAGTATGCGCGACTGTGGCGAAGTGCAGTGTTAAGGTAAATGTCGATTTTTTAATAGCAGTGCATGTATGTCTCAAATAATAAATGCTCATCAACACTACCACGCTCATGTCTATTTCGATGAGACAAGTCGTGAGTTTGCTCGTCAGTTACGTGAAAAGGTTAAAAATACCTATACGCTGCCGGTAGGACGCTTCAATGAAAGGCTAGTCGGGCCTCATACAATGTGGAGTTTTTCGGTAAGTTTTACCGATAAAGACTTCAACAACCTCATTCCTTGGTTAGATCAACAACGCAACGGTCACTCAATCTTAATACATGGTGTGACGGGCGATGACTTAAAAGATCACACCGATTATGCCGACTGGCTAGGCGATGCGATTGATCTGAATCTTACGATTTTTGCTCTCGACAAATAGGGCTTGTCCATTCGGTAAATAACCTGAGTTGTTCCAATGGCGCCGCTTGTGTAAAAGCGTTCACTTATTTCATCATTGGGCAGAATTGGCAATGGAGCAACTCATCGATGCGTTGTTTACGCACGGTTATTATGTATGGGACGATTTTTTAAATGAAGATGAAGTTGCACAGTTAAGGGAATGTATTCCAGCAGATTGGAGAAATGCTCGAATTGGACGTAACGAAGAAAGGGCACTAGAACGTAAGATTCGTAGCGACAAAATTCAGTGGTTACAGCCTACAATGGGATTTCCAGTCGAATGTTACCTAGCGAAAATGGAGCAGATTCGGCTTGAAGCCAATCGCTACTTCTTCTTAGGTCTTTTCGAATATGAAGCACATTTCGCGAAATACGAAAAAGGCGATTTTTATCAAAAGCACTTAGACAGTTTTAATGGTAATGAAAACCGTCGACTAACGACGGTTTTTTACATGAATGAATCTTGGAGCGAACAAGACGCAGGTGAGTTGGTGGTGTACGATCTGGATGATAATAAGCTCGCTCAGATATCACCAAAGTCAGGACGCTTACTGGTCTTTTTCTCTGAACAGTTTCCGCATGAAGTGTTGCCTACAAACGCGGATCGTTACAGTATTGCTGGATGGTTCCGCGTTAACGGGGTTAAAGACAACCTGCTCGATATTGCCCGTTAATCCTCTAAAAACAGAAGTGACAATTGTCTGCTGTTAACCCATGAACACCTTGTCGACTTGCAAGGTGTTCTTCGCCTTGTTTCCGTCCCATCGTATACCCCTCATCGCGCCACCTTCAACAACAAGTGCTCTCATAATTTCCTCAACTCAAAACGACCGATAACCGGAGTCTAACCAGTTGTAACGCAGGAGGATAATGGATGGTCTATATCGTTGTGATAGCTTCAATCTATCAAGGTGTAGCAATACATTATGCGACTTTAAGTTTTGCCTGTTTTTTTATACAGTATTTTCTTGACGTAGTGAATTGAGTACCTATACTGTTTATAAATACAGTTGTATAGGAGGCTAGTATGTTGTCAGAAACCATTGAACGCGTTAACCGCCTACGTCAACAGGCTTTGTGTGATCCAAAATTCATTCAATCAGCCAAAGCACATGAAAAGGCGCTCAAAGCTCAAGAGCAGCAGAATAGTGCTGCGAAAAAACTCAAATCTAAAGTGAGAAGAGACAAGAGTCTCGCTGAGATCTATCATCAAGCTGAGTTTGGTCAGCGCTCTGATAGCTCGACACACTAACTAAACGCCGAAGCAGCCTAACTGGCTGCTTTTTTGCGCAAAAAAATGGCCGCTTTACAGCGACCGCACAAACAGGAAGTAATGGATATAATAGGTAAGCAATGCGCATTCAGCCATTGATACCTTTATTGAGTCTAGTCCATGATCTTAGTTTGGCGAGCTGTCGTTCTATAAATTGCGTCAATTTCTGATTGGGGCATTGATTTTTCTTCTGAATTTCAATGGTTCCAATACTGTATTTACTATATTTTTTAGGCTATATATCTGTAGTGTAGTTATGAATCCGACGATTATTGTTGTTGATTTGCATTTATTTGGACTAATTCACTGCTATTGATTCCAACCATTGATCGATGACAATGAAAGGTGAGATTTGTTTGCTATGTATGCGATATGCCTCACATCAGGTCTGCCTATTCAAAGTTAATCGTCGTAAAATCCCTTCCTTCTGATTGCGTCCCGTGGAAACAACATGGATAACAAACTTGGCTTGAGCTCCCTGACCGCCATCGTCATCGGTTCGATGATTGGAGCTGGTGTGTTTAGCTTGCCACAAAATATGGCTTCGGTAGCTAGCCCTGCTGCTGTAATGATTGGCTGGACAATCACTGGCGTGGGTATGATCTTTCTTGCGCTCTCTTTCCAAACGCTTGCCTCACATCGACCAAATGTCGACAGCGGTGTTTTTGGCTACGCAAAAGCGGGATTTGGGGATTTTGTCGGTTTTTGCTCAGCATGGGGCTACTGGCTAAGCGCAATGTTGGCCAACGTCTCTTATCTGGTTATCGTATTCAGCACTCTGGGGATGCTATTTGATACTCCGGATAACGTTATTTTTGGTCAAGGCAACACGGTAATTTCGATTATTGGTGCATCTTGCTTGCTGTGGATGGTGCATGCGCTGGTGTTGCGCGGTGTCCAAACTGCCGCATTGATTAATATGGTGACAACGTACGCAAAACTGGTCCCGCTGATGGCGTTTATTGTCTGTACGATGCTTGCCTTTAGTTGGAACACTTTCACTCTTGATTTTACCGGCGTTCATTTTGGTGAGGAGCACAGTCTGTGGTCGCAAGTGAAGAGTACGATGCTTGTGACGGTATGGGTGTTTATCGGCATTGAAGGCGCTGTTGTCGTCTCAGGTAGAGCTCGAAACAGAAAGGACATCGGGCGAGCGACGATTCTAGGGCTGCTTACCGCGTTAGCAATCTATGTATTCGTCACCTTACTTTCAATGGGTGTGGTAAAGCCGGTTGAACTGGCTCAATATCAAAACCCATCTATGGCGCGAGTATTGACGGTCATTTTAGGTCCATGGGGACAATACATCATCAGTATTGGGTTACTGATCTCCGTGTGTGGCGCATTTCTTAGCTGGACAGTTCTTGCGTCTGAAGCGCCTTATCTATGCGCTAAGGAGAAGATGTTTCCTAAAAGTTATGCGCGACTGAACGAAGCGGGGAGTCCGGTTAAGCCGCTGACCTTAACGAATATCTGGATTCAGGTTTCTCTGATCTTTGTCATGTTCGCTGGTAGTACTTACGACACCTTGCTGATTATCGCTTCAGAGATGATTTTGGTACCGTATTTCTTAGTAGGAGCGTTTGTCCTAAAAATAGCCATTGAAGAGAAGAATCGAGGCAGCCTACTTTTGATCGGTCTCGGTGCATCTGTTTACGGACTATGGCTGTTGTACGCGTCTGGTCTCAACTATTTACTGTTGTCCGCAATACTCTATCTGCCCGGACTGTATTTCTACATCAAGGCCAAAAGCGAACAAGGCGTGAATCCATTCGCAGGAAAGGAAAAGCTTGGAGCAAGCATGCTTGGAGTAACAGCGCTGTTCTCGATGGCTCTTCTGTGGCAAGGCAGCCTTAGTCTCGGATTTTGACACTTTCCCCCGCGTTATTGCGGGGGATTTTTTTATCGGCTCTTGGCTGTATAGCGGTATCGTGCGCTTTCCAGCACAGTGAATGCTAAACCCACCCAAATGAGCCCAAAGCTGATGAGTTTTACTTCATCGAAGAGTTCGCCAAATAGATAAACGGCAAGAAGAAACTGGATAGATGGTTCGATATATTGCATCAAGCCAATTGTTGTTAAAGAGGTCAGTCGTATTGCGATCGAATAGAAGACCAAAGGGAGTAGCGTTGCTGGAGCTGAACCAAGATACAGCATAAGAGTCGTCGTATCTGAGTGAAGGGATACGGCCCCAAAAGTAATCTCTTTAACCAGGATGTAGATCGCTGCGATAGGGAGTAAAACCAAGGCTTCGACAAACAGACTCGTAGCCCAATCGAAACCGATTTGCTTTTTCAGCCAGCCGTAGAGTGAGAAAAACACAGCGATCGAAATGGCAACAAGGGGGATCTCACCATAATGAATGATTTGATAAATAAGCCCAATGCATGCCAACAGGAGCGCGACTTTTTTGCCTAGTGACAGGCATTCGCCAAGCAAAATTACCCCAAGCGCCATTGTTACAATCGGACTGATGAAAAAGCCCAGACTTGATTCCATCACTCTTTCATTAGTTAACGCCCAAGTGAACGCAAGCCACGAACAAGACATAACAATAGCGGCAGCAAAGGTATATACGAGAGAGCGTTTATCTAACCAGATAGCGGTTAAATTAGGTAAGTGTTTGTTAGACATGAGGACGATGAGCACGCCGAGAGGAACAGAGGCGATCAACCGTATCGCCAGTAACTCATCGCTCGCAGCGTTGGGTAGGTATTGATAGTACAAAGGCAACAACCCCCATACTACGAAAGAGAAGGCTGCCATTCCGTTGCCTAGACGATGGTCAGACATAATGACCTCATGACAATGAATCGTTAGAAAAATCTATTACCTCTAAGCTAGAGTGTAAAGAAATTAGTCACTCAGTGAGTAATGTTTGGAGCATTGTTCTGTTGTCATACAAGGCTGGTAGAATAATAAGTAATAAAAATGTTAAATTTCAGAGGTGTGGTCAGCAAGACACTCAACTGCCGACTGAGAAACGGGGATTCGCTCTCAGTAGAAAGAGAACAACGGCAATAGGTCTGTAGATGTAAGTCCTTGTATGTTAGATTATTATCACCTTAAGTACTGACTAAATAGGAAGTACTATAATGAATGTATATAGCTGGATGCTGAGTTGTAGGGAGCAAGAGCATGAAGGACTTAGATCAGAAACGGAAATATTACCGTTTAAAATACCCAAAGCGTGCAAGGCCGTTTGTAAAGTTCGCAGATGAAATGTTTCAAGTCACAGAGGTGTCCGAGGGTGGGATAAGAATGGTGATGAACAACTTCACTTCTATGTACAAGGGCTTAACCGTCAAAGGTGTTCTAAACCTCCATGATGAAAACTCAGTGGACATAGAGGGAGCGGTACTGCGTTTTGACAACGACGAAGTGATAATTCAACTTCGCGTTGGCCCAACCTTCAAAATTATGGTCGATGAACAGCGTCATATTAAAAACAAATATCCAGTCTTCTTCGCACGTTTAAGAGAACGAGTTGCGTAACATCAGCGGCATGACTTTTCTCTCTTTTAAGAGATCACACTCTGTTTAATCATCAATCCAGCCATACTGAACCTTGCAACAAACGTTCTCCTATTCAAACCGACCGTCTATAGTTCAAAGCGTTAACTAGATAGAATTATCTATTCTCGCAGTGAATCGTCATAGAGATCAATAGCGTGTCATATATTTTAATTAAGGTGCTCAACTTCGGACTGGATTGCCCGTTTTCAATTCTACAAATATGAGAAGGGGAAGTATTACACAGTTGAGCCAAGTCATCTTGAGTCATTCCAAGGAGCTGTCTCTTATTTCTTATAGTACTAATTAGTTCTTGTTCATTCATAATTTATCAAACTATGTGTCGAGTTGCTCAATATCGATATGCTGAGTGATCTTGTCTTCTTTCTCAACAATAGTCTCAAACTAGACAATGGAAACTGAGATTCTTAGCCCACTAGTCACTGTTGATTCCTATTTGAAACACAATTAAATATTTTTTATAAATCTGATTTTATTATTTTAGCTTGAATAAACTAACAATTTAGATGCTTGGCATTCTAATCTAAAGTTTATGATGCTTGTGGGTGGATTGGAATATTCCGACAATTTTTTACTTTATGCTCTAAATGGCAATTTGGCTGGGATTCTGCGCAATGTATGGGGTATTCGTCACTGATGGTATCTCGGTCGTTGATATAAAATTATTTTTAAATTCAATGGCTTGACGTTAATTCTTTATGCCAATAGAGGGTTATCTAGTTGTTGTTACTATGTTGATACAAAATAACAGAGGCTTTTGGTAATATTGTGTCAAAATTACCTAATATGATAAGACGGCCCAATGAAACTTAACTTTCGAAATCTATCCACTAAAACGAAATCTATCCATTAAAACAGAGTTAATCAGTCTGTTTTTACTAGTATTTCTGACCATTTCACTACTATTTTCCATGTATTGTCAGTATGTAGTGAGTTCGAAGAAAGCAACGCTAATCGCCAGCATTCTCTTGATTCGATTAAAAAATATATGGGAAGAATGTTATCGCAACATACAATATCAGATTGATGTTATTGAAAGCCTCTGCGAGGGATATCGATGAAGCGGACTATACAGATAGAATAGACCGCTGGTATGAGAGTAGTCTGAAAAATCTTACTGACATTGCTGGTAATGCGAAAAGCCAAGTCGTCATTTGGTCAGATTGGTATGGATAGATCAAGAGAGATCACTAAGATGATTTCTTTATCAATCGACAAAGCGGCGGAACTGGTTTTGGAGCTAAAGAATAGCTCTTGAAACATTAGCCAGGTCATCGAAGTGATTAATAACATCTCGGAGCAAACGAATTAAATGTCACTCTTCTCCTTAATATATGCAACGTGTGTAATGAAACAACCTATATCTTAGGTAAGATAAGTCTGAAAATTATCTGTTACTGATACATAATTGTATGACTTTGTTACAATAAAGACATTAAAAGGTAAACGGGTATTTTGTCAGAAAATACTTAACTAAATTGTTGCCTAAGAGTGTATGTTGAATGGTTTAATCTTTGTTTGGTCAAAGTTGTAAACATTCAATGGCCGATAGTTCTGATTGATGGTTTATAGATAACTTTTGATTGGACAGATTTAAGGCGTCTTCCTTCCGATTTTATTAATCGTAAGGCCTCTTAGTAAAATTAAGACAGTGGTGCTAGTTGCATTTCAATAGGGGAAGAGTCTTGAAGCGAATCCTATTATTAGAAGATGACCTTTTTACTTCTAGGCTAATAAAAGGAGCATTGGAAAAGGTTGGATTTATAGTTGTACAATCATTTGATGTTTCCTCTGCTTTTCATGCTGCGGTGGGGAATCATTTTGATCTTGCTATTTTTGATGTTCAGTTACCTTCTGGGTCAAGTTTGGATTCATTTTCTCGGTTAACGAAAATACTCGATTGCCCGGTAATCGTCTATACCGCCAAACAAAGTACCAGAATCGAATTAAAAAGCTTTGAGATGGGGGCATCTGATTTTTTATTAAAGCAGAGAGGAGTGGATATCCTGATAAGTCGAGTTAAGCGACTTGTCAATATGGAAGATACTGAGCAATTTAAAGCTTATCACGAAGAGGAAGATACGCCTTGTTTTGAAATTAATAAGGATCAGCGTACGTTCGAATATAACGGTACTGTGTTGGAGTTGACAAAAAATGAAGCCAATATTTTGTTCTTTATTTTGTCACAGGATAACTTCTTTGCTGACCGGGAAGAATTAAGCTATTCAACAAAAGGGCATGGCTATGATGGTTGGAGTCGGGCGCTCGATCTTGCGATTAGTCGCCTGAGAAAGAAAATCAGTCAACAAACCTGCGGAAAAGTAGAGCTACAGTCAGTCAGGGGCAAGGGATACAAAGTGAATTTCAATAGATAGAAATAGATAGTGAAAAGGCCCAATGAAATACCGATGCGAGGAGCTAACCTACTTAATTGACAACGTCTGCTTTGGGAATAAAGCGGACGCAATGACACTCATCCAAAGTTTAAGAGAAGAGATTTTAAAGTTGGGGCGATGTTGCTCGTTTGGCCACTCATCGTTTGTTCTCATTGATGACATGAGCCGCAGAAGACATAAGTTGGTTGGTAGTTCAGGTTTGTTGGGGCTGTACTCACTTTCCAATCATCTGAGACAAATGGTCTTTATCGACGAAAAATATGAATACAACTATCTGATAATAATGAGTTCGTTGAGATTTTCAATTTATTATCTAGATGAGCTTATTTTCTATCTTCGCCGAGAGATCATCTAAGTACATATGTAATCAATCATGAATTTTCAAGATATAAACGTCCTAATTGCGGAGGATTATCCTCTCAATGCTATTGTGCTAATCAAGATGTTGACACATCTTGGCGCGAAATTTATGCATTATGAGGATGGAGAAAGCCTCGTTTTGCACTATCGAAATAACCGTAACTACGATCTGATTTTTATGGATCTAGAAATGCCTTATCTAAATGGATTTGAAGCCAGCGATTTGATTAGAGAGTTTGATGTCGATATTCCTATCATCGCATGCAGTGCACATTGTTACGATGATATAAAAAATGAACTCAATAATAGTCAAATGAATGGTTGCTTGAAGAAACCTTATACCATCGGAGAATTGGCTGACGTCATTGTTAGGTTTTGCTGATTGCTTATAGATAGGTATTAAATTCGGACTTAACTATTTTGGATGTTTTTAATGTTCGACATGAACTGTTTTTATTAAATGAATGGAACGGTAGTTGGTGTTTAATATGGATATGTTGCAATTATGATACACATCTCTAATTTTAATTCCTATTGTTACATGAATGATACCTTGGTTAGTTAATGGTATGTGAATATCGTTAAATTATTGGCCTGGTTATTTAAATTGAAATTACTCACTTACATCAGTTTCAAGGTTTTATAGATGTCTCTATTGTTAAATATATTTTTTCTACTAGGTAGCGTATCATTGATTAATACCGCTTATGCCGCCTCTATGGACCCAATGTCACAGGAGGATTATCAGTACATAGATAACCTAGGAGATGTGAATATCGCTGTACTGTCCGAAAAAGGGCGGCCAGTTTATCCGACATCTGGACGCGGTGAGTTTTATAACCTTAACGTGACCTATCTGAAAAAAATTGCCAATGAACTCGGTCTGAAGATCGAATTTGTCGAGTTTGAAAATACCTCGCAAGTGATGTCTGCTCTGCATGCAAAGGAAGCGGACTTGATACTCGATTTTAACGATAAAGCGATTAAAGATAAGCAAGGATTGTTCTACTCAGCACCTATATTTAAAAGCACAGTTGCCTATTGGAGTAATAGTTATGTTGACCAAGAAAACTTAGAAAAGCGACCATGGGTGTGCGTTGTTGGAACGGTGTATTGTAATATTTTGGATAGCCGTGGAATAGAGAATGTGACTCGCGTGGCTAACTTTAGACAGGGTACGGAAAGTGTTCTCAAGAGTGACGATAAGATATTTATTGATAGCTATATTAGCTTTGCCGAGTATCTGAACGCGACAGATAATGTCTCCAGCTCTATTTCAACGCCTCCTTGGGGAGGATTTGTTTACGCGCAGATCGTTTCACTCGATGAAAACAAGCGTTTAGTCGAGATCATCAATAAGATTATCAAGCGTTCGATTGAAAGTGACCACCTCATAAACAGCATCAGTCCTTATTATTTTTCGGACATGATTAATAGGGCATTTCGTAATAGCAATTACAGCAATATCATCAAGTACTCATTCGACGACGATACGTTTCCTCTACTTTTTAGGAATCAAGATGGAAGTCTTTCTGGCTATCTCAAGGATGTTCTAGACCTGATATCATCAAGGACGACGCTCGAATTTGAGTATGTTCCCTTAAGGCAGTCTGTGTCAACTTACGATATGCTGGCGTCAAATGAGATTGATCTCGTTCCTTATTCATCGATAACCATGGGCTCCAACGAGAGTGTCGAGTTTACCGACACCTTCATGTCGTTTACTTATTACACTGTCAGCCTCGCACATTCGGCTGAACCCAAAAAAGAGTCGAAAGGCGTTCTGTTATCTGAAAGCAAAAAGCATGTTGACGTGAAAAATCAGTTATTTGGCGAGAGCACCAAAGTGTTTAGGGATTCTAAAAAAATCCTAAGGGCGTTAGAAACGGGTGAGATTGACATCGCTTACATTCGTGAAGATATCATTGAGATGATTATATCGTCTCATGCTGACGACGAGTACTTTGTCGATCGTACCAAACCGATTGTCGTGAATCTGGCAATGGCCGTTTCGTCAGATAAGCTTTCACTCATTAATGTGCTGAACAGCATTTTCAGAACCTGGGATCAAAACGAATTAAACAAAATTAAGAATTCCTATGACCCGTTTAATGTCGTCTATGGCTATGAAGAAAAATACCTCTATCAGGTGACGTTTGGTTTTGTGTTTGTCTTTCTGTTTAGCGTCGTGATTTTCTATTTGTTGCAGAAGAATATGAAGCTCAACGTTATCATCAAGGAGAAAGATGCCGCTGCAACGAGAATCGAAAATGAGTTTTTAAACTCTGTGATTCGTCAGATCCCTTCAATTGTTTTTATCTACGACGGCAGATCCAATATCCGCTACACAAACTGCAGCAAATATTTGAGTAATCAGTGTAATGCTTGCCACATTTCCGAAAGCGGTATGGGCTACAAAAATAAGAAAGTATTTGACGACATGTTCCACAATGATCTGACGATCAATGATGTTTGCCGCACATATAACTGTCCGCTAGACATGGAAATGATGGAGTATGTCAGTAAGAAAATCACGCTCAACGACAAGGAATACATCCTAACGGTCATTAATGATATTACCGAGAAAAACCAACGAGAAAACGATCTGAAGAATGCTAAGAAAAAGGCGGAATCGGCGATTCAGGCACGCGATAAGTTTCTCGCCTCGATGACGCATGAGCTAAGAACGCCAATCGCTGGCATGGTCGGGTTGATTGAAATGCTAGGTGCAAAAATCGAAGATGAAGAGGAAACTTTGCTCATCAACAACATCTCGTCATCAGCAAGACAACTGAATGTTCTGGTGAATGATATTCTGGATTTCTCGAAGCTCGAGGCTGACCAACTCAAGCTTTCCCCTTTTGATTGTGATGTCTTGCGAGAGACCAGTGAGGTTCTGCGCGTCCACAAAATTGCCGCAGATAAGAAAGGCATCCGCCTACACTATGACTTTAAACCTACCAATGTCAGGTTGGTCTCTATTGATGGTCTCAGGTATTCGCAAATACTTAACAACCTCCTGTCCAATGCGATTAAATTTACCGACATAGGCACGGTGACATTAGAAGTTGAACTTAGCGATACATCAATCAACTTTTTGGTGACAGATACTGGCTGTGGTATGTCGACAAAAGTTCTTGCCACTGTGTTTAGTCCATTTGTTCAAGCGGATAGCTCAATTGCACGGAAGTACGGTGGCACTGGGTTAGGTTTGTCCATTGTTTCTGAGTTGGTCGAACTCATGAATGGGCAACTTAATGTTGAGAGTATTGAAAATCTTGGTACTAAGATGTCGGTTTCGCTACCGCATCAGCTCGTTAGCACCTACAAAGGACAGCTCAGCAGCTTGGATATTCAGTTCGGTGACGTGAGTGACAACATCAAAGAGTGGGTCGCTATCTGGTCGACGCTAACCGGCTACCGAGAGTTAGAAATTCCAGATAAGGGACACAGCATTCTGATCACTTCTGACTACAGCAATGTCGACAGTGAGATACCTTTCGAAAGACGTATTGTCTTCAAGGATGGTGTTGAGGGGTTTAAGCAAGTGGAGCAACAACAGATTGTTTTGTCTAATTCGCCGATATTTCCAGACTTACTATTTGAATGCTTGTATCAGCATACAGAAAAAGCCTCGACATTAACGCCCTTAAGATTCGAGCAATTGCAAGGAACGGTACTCGTTGCGGAAGATAACCCTATCAACCAACTTGTGATTCGTAAGCAGCTAGAGCAGTTGGGGCTGACGGTCAATATGGTTGACGATGGTGAAGCCGCTTACCACGCGATCATGGAGCATCCTGATGGCTTTGATCTACTTATTACAGATTGCCATATGCCCAATATGGATGGGTTCGAACTCTCTAGCAAACTGCGCAATGAAGCCAATCTAGATAAACACCTAACCATTATTGGCTGTACAGCAGAGGATTCGAGCATTGTTCGAAGTAAGTCTAATGAATCGGGGTTCGATCATATCTTGTTCAAACCTTATGGAATAGAGAAACTAAGGAATCTATTGGAGGCATGCTTGTTAGATAATGGAACTAAAATCGCCCCTATCACGCATTGGTTAGACAAATACAATGAAGAGGAGGTTGAGCAATTAAGGAAGATTTCGGTAGCGTGCCTATCAAGCGATCTCAAGTTATTAGAAGAGCAGCAAGAGGATTTACCCGCGCTCCAGAAAACGGTACACAAGATCAAAGGTGGTGCGTTAAGTTTAGGCATCGATGATCTTGCCAAGATTATTTACAAGGTAGAACGCTCGATTAAAGGAGGGAGAAAAGTCGAGCTTAAGTCACAGCTAGAGATTCTGGCCGATGTAATGCAGAAAAACATTGCGCTTATCGAGAACTATCAAAGGTCGAAGAAATGAACATACTTATCCTTGACGATAGTCCTCTAGAGCTTATCTTACTTGGCTACAAACTGAAAAATATTGGCTGCAAGAATGTCCACTCTGCGACTTCGGTAGAGAAGGCTATGGCGTTACTAAGCAGGATCCAATTCGACTTAATCATTAGTGACCTCGACTTGCCTGATAAAGACGGACTGATGTTTTTATCGGAGCTAAAGAAAAACCATTATAACAATGCTGTGTGTATCTCTAGCTGTGTTGATGAAGGCATTATTGCTTTAGCGAGCAAGATGGCGACAACTCTTGGCCTTAATGTGGTCGGAACCTTAGTTAAACCTGTCTATGAAGATAGCCTGTGTAATCTTATACAGATGACAAGTGAGTTATTGTCTTGCGCACCAGTGAAGAAGGACCTCGATTTCTCTATAAATGAAGTCTTATATGGTTTAGAGAACGAACAATTTCACAATGTTTATCAGCCGCAAGTTTGTTTTAAGACGAACAAGCTTATTGGGTTCGAAGTATTGGTGCGCTGGCAGCATCCCCTTAAAGGAACACTGACCCCCAACTACTTTATCCCGCTACTAGAAACGAACCAACACACGGACTTGCTTCTTGATGCCGTCATGAATCGACTCAAAGTGGATTTTGTCTATATTCCTGATGGTATGAAAATATCCATAAATCTGACCGCAGACAACTTTATGGAACCCGACCTCGTCGACAAATTGGTTAGCATGGTAGATGAAGTCGGCATGGACATATCTCTATTGACCCTTGAAATCACGGAAAGCCAAATTTTTCAGCCATCGACAACAATGCTAAGTAACATCGCTCGGCTGAGGATGCTCGGTGTAAAAATATCCATCGATGACTTTGGCACTGGTTACTCCAGCTTCGGTAATCTCGTGGACATCCCGTTTACTGAACTCAAGATTGATCGCCAATTTACTAAGCGTTACTTTTCGGACTTGAAGTCGAGGCATATCGTCGATTTAACGACAGAACTGTGCCGCAGAACCGAAATAATAGTTGTCGCGGAAGGGGTAGAAACAAAAGAAGAATTTGAAGCACTGCGTATGCTAGGCGTGGATGTCTGCCAAGGCTTTTACATTGGCAGGCCATTAGCGATTGAAAAACTCAAATCGTTTAAAGTTCTTAGCTAAGCCTATCTAAGGTAAGTTTGATTCTCGTCGCTCTATATGGCTGACGGCGAGAATCAACCCATCGCGTCGTTATCCTGTCATTTGAAATGCATGCGTATATATCTCAACCAATGGCTGAGCTCATTAGGGGGAGGGGAGTTATTAAGAGATGGAACCTTGGAAGGAGATTATTTCGATAATGGATTTGGCATTGTATTTATTTAATATTCTAGATTTGTAAGTACTTACCGTTTTATTGCTCAAAGAGAGAAGTTCAGATATTTTTTTATTAGAGTATCCTTTCGCCAAATAGGACAACACCAACGCCTCGCGGGCAGATAGGTTCGAAGTTTTTTGGGCAGGTATTGCTACACTGGATTCGAACGCGTCTTTGCCCTGACTGACGAGTAATATCGCAGCTCGAATTGTCTTTATATCTTGCGTTTTGTACACCAATCCATTAGCTCGGTTGGTACGAGCGATCTGCGAGTACATTTTTGAATTACATGAAGATATGAACAATATTGCACCTTCAAAACCCAGTGAGCGCAATCTTTTGGCATAGTCGATGCCGCTACCGTTGCTGATTTCAGTATCCAAAATCACAGTTTCGATACGTTTGTTGCGTATGACCTGGCTCGATTTCGCTGCGCAGCTCTCTTTGTATACAGTACAGTTTGGGTAGATGGTTCTAATTAAACTTTCTAACGCTTTTTGAAATAATGGTTGAGCATCTATTAATAGGAAATTCATTTTGCAAAAAATCCTTATTCACTATTATTTTTACTAAAAAAAATAGCTCGCCTAGCAGGGAGGCCGTTTAGCGAGCTTAAAACGTGAAAGCTATTGGGTACTTTCACAAACTGAGTATCTTTTTAGATACTAGTAAGAACGTGATAGGCTTTTGTAACAATAGTGAATCAATAGTGCTTTTATTAAGATTTATATGAATAAGTGTTAATATCGTTTTATCACTTTCGCTACATTTCATTTTTGTGTTTTGTATAAAAAGCAATCTTTGAGGTGACGATTCTTTGATTTGAGGTGACTGTCCCTGAGGGATCCCCACAAAATCATATAGTCGCCTCTTGAGCTTTAGCGAGTTTTATAAGGAAGCTTTCTATACCTTTC
>NZ_JBNJOJ010000022.1:0-83674 GCF_050113655.1 Vibrio sp. TRT 29B02 | reverse complement strand
AGAAATGCACCGAGGAGACTGTGAACCATCACAAATGATGAAAAATCAGAAAATACCCCACTGCTACAGAGGGGTCGTTCGCAACAGTATGGTTTGCTATCCAGTGCGTTGCGAACACGTTAAGTAATAGGAGCTGTCCCAGATGGGCGGCTTTGTGATATCAAACCGTATTAGAGGCAGATTCTTCTCACGAAATAGAGCGCAACATTGAGATCGCTTGTTCCAGTAAAAAAGCACCTTCACTGGTCAATGACCAAGCAAACAACGCAATATTGAGTACCAAGGTCGACCAGAAGAGGAACTTAAATCCAATATCATGATACTTGTGATGCATAATCGACTGAGCAAGCAAAGCCCCAACCCATCCGCCACACACGTTCATTATATGGAAAGCGACTTCCGGAACTCGCCACCCATCGTTCATCATTGCGTGTCTGTCTAACGCATATAAGGTGTATGTGGCTGTGCTGGCGGCAAAATAAAGTACGCAGGATATGAGTGGAAAATCTAGCAAGACGACGCTACCGAAAAGTGCGCTACAGAACCAGACAGCTATAGCAAGAGAAAAATTAAACACCAAAGGCCGAGTTACGTCGACCGCTCTCATGGTTCCATTACTATCAGATCCTAAACGAAATACCACAGGTTCGCTGACACAGGGTAACCGAGAGTTATTTTCTAAATCATTGATATGAAATAAAATTTGAGTATCTTGATTTTCTACAGAAATATAACCATAACCCTTGCTCTGATCCCATTGAGCAATTGTTCCTTGTATTGCCATGTTATTTCCCTTACCTAGCCTGAAGTTGCGATAAGCCTATAATTATTATTGCGTTAACATTAGCTATAGCACACATATTATACAATGCGCATATTCTAACCAACTTTGCTTAAATTATTTGATCTAGAACACGACTGACAGGTTCTGGCACCACCACTCGATAGAGATGAGCGAGCTTGATCAGACGATGAATTCGCTCAGGCATCGCGCTCCGCTTCGACTAAACTTTTATCTGTGTTGCCAGATATGCTTAAAGCACAGCGAGAAGAATTTGCGATTTTTGTGCCGGAAATTCTTCTCGCTGTTTACAACCACTAGGACAAATCTTTTAGGGAAAAGTATGGACCCTTGGTGCGAATGGAGAAAGGGTTATCGGCATTTTCGAATTGATAGAATCGAGACGCTCACGATTACCGATACAAGGTTGGAGACATCGACTGGCAAATGTCTCGAACGCTACATTACACTTCACGCACCTGAAGCTTAGAAGTATTCGTTACTTCATGACCATAGGTGAAATATTGAGCGCGATTCGACAGCCGTTGAGGTCAGACTCAACATCAAACTCCACCAACTCATTAACATGAACGTCAATTGAAGTGCCACGCATATCTCGAACATGAAAAAACACCTTATCGTTGCAGTTTTCATCTTCAATAAAGCCATACCCGTGCTTCGGATCTAAATCGATGATTTTTCCAAGAACTGACATGCTGCTTCCTCGCTATAACAGTAACAGTGAATTCTGTTATTCTTACTGCGCACAGGTTCACTTCGATCACTGTTAATAAAAAATAGTTGCTAAGCCAGCAAAATATCTTTCAGCTCATGCAGAGAACTTACCGTGTAGTGCGGCGAAATATCGACATCTGCTTCAGCCCCTACACTATTTAACCAACAGGTTTCGATACCAAAATTAAGTCCACCTAGGATGTCAGAATGTTGGTTGTCTCCCACCATGAGAACTTTGCTCTTACAAGGCGACCCCATTTTCTCCATCGCATGGCTAAAAATGGCTGTATCGGGCTTAGCAAAACCCACTTGCTCGGATATCACGACGTGTTCGAAATATTGGCTCATACCGGTTCTTTCAAGTCTGATTGCCTGAAGCTCGGTAAAACCATTAGTGATGATACCCATCTTCGCCTTGCCATGAACCGCTTCCATCAGCTCTTTTGCTCCTGGAAGTAAGGTACATATGTCAGCCATTGCCTCTAGAAAAGCACTGTTTAACTCAGAGGTGGTCGTATCTAACCTGTCTGCCCACTCTTGAAAGCGAGTGTGTTTTAAATCATCGGCACTGATGGTGCCATTTTGATAATCAACCCATAGAGGCTTATTGACCGTTTGATAGTGCTCAAAATCTTGTGAAGTAAACTCTACCCCCTTGCGAGAGAACATGAGCTGCATCCCTTTAAAGGCATCAAAGTGAAACAGGGTTTCGTCAGCATCAAACAAGATCCAATCGTATTTCATTGCTATCTCCTAAAAATTTCATCGCTAGTGTAGATTGTTTTCAATAAGATGATAATCTCTAAGTTAAGAAATTTATTGTTTACCTACAGTCAACTATGCAAGCATTCTCTTCGATACCTGTTTTTGTCTCAGTGGTTGAAAATGGCAGTTTCTCTGGCGCAGCCGAAAAACTCAATATCACCAAATCCGCCGTCAGTAAACGAATCACCCACTTAGAAGATGAACTAGGAATTAGACTTCTTAATCGCACCACACGAAAACTGAGTTTAACGGAAGCGGGTCAACGCTACTACGAGTATGTCGTGCAATCTCTAAACCTAGCGCAACAAGGACTAGATGCGGTTAGCGAGCTGCAAGGCAAGCCTCGCGGTAAGCTAAAAGTGACGGCTCCCATGTCCTTTGGTGTCCTACACGTGGCTCCTCTGATTGCAGAGTTCCTCGCTCTCTATCCTGATGTAGAAATTGATTTGCAACTCGAAGACCAAATGGTTGACCTCATACAAGACAGTTTTGACATCGGCATCCGTATTGGCCACCTGCCTTTATCAAACCTAATTGCGAAAAGACTCGCACCATGTGTCAGCGTGCTATGTGCATCAAAAGAGTACCTAGAACAACATGGCCGCCCACAGCAGCCTAGCGATCTGGTCAATCACAGTTGCTTACAGTACAGCTACTATCGCGGTGGTACCGAGTGGAGCCTCAATTCGGCTGGGCAAGAGTATCGCGTTGTTCCTAAAGGTCGTTTATCAGTGAACAACAGCGAAGCGATTCGTCGTGCAGTATTAGAGGGGGCAGGCATTGGGAACTTACCAACATTCATTGCGGCCAAGGACATCCATGCAGGTCGTCTTGAAGTTGTCCTTGCCAATTACCGGTTGCCAGTACATGCCGTCTATGCCGTTTTTCCTGAAAGAAAACATATGCCATTGAAAGTTAAAGTTTTCTTAGATTTCATCAACGAACGATTGGGCACTGACACCCCCTACTGGGACAAGTGTTAACCATTAATGTGACTCCATGCTCAACTATTCTTGTTGAATTGATTTACGCAAAACTTTATGACCTGAAACAAACTTTCTCCGCTATTCTCCAGTCACAATCTAGGTGTTGCTAAATGCCTAGGAGGCGTCCGATATGAAACGATTCTTTCCTTCTAACATCATGCTAATTCCTTTTGTGGTGAAGAACTATTCTGAAGAACAGCAAGAGGATAGCGGTGACACCGACCAGCAATCAGATCCCAATGAGTCACGCGATTTGGAAGAATGAGACTCTAATCAGACCGTAGCGGTTATTAATTGGCTACGCTAACAGCGCACAACAACAAGGGAGGACAACAATGAAGAAAGTTGCCGTAATACTAAGTGGTTCAGGTGTCTTTGATGGGGCTGAAATTCACGAATCCGTACTATCGCTGCACGCGATTGAAAAACAAGGTGCGAGCTGGCACTGTTTCGCGCCCAACATCGATCAACTTCATGTTATAAACCACAAGACCGGTGAAGAGATGGACGAGACACGCAACGTCTTGGTTGAAGCGGCACGGATTGCACGCGGGAAAATAGAGGATGTTGCAAAGCTCAATGTCGATGATTACGACGCACTATTGCTTCCTGGAGGTTTTGGTGCCGCGAAGAATCTCACCGATTTCGCGGTAAAAGGTGCGGAATGTAGCATTAACACTCATGTTGCTAGTGCATGCAGAGCGTTCGCTCAAGCACGTAAACCCGCGGGATACCTGTGCATTGCTCCAACAATCATTCCGCTCATTTACGACCAAGGCGTCAAAGCCACTATTGGTAACGATGCTGCGACCGCTGCGGCTTTTAATACCCTAGGCGGCCTTCACGTTGAGTCGCAAGTAGACCAAGTTGTATTTGACGAGCAACATCTCGTGCTCTCGACGCCCGCCTATATGCTCGCCGAAAACATCTCTGAAGCAGCAATAGGAATCGAAGCACTAGTCGAGAAATTAGTCTCACTCAGTTAGCTAGATATCTATGCGCTATTTAGCCCCTGTCGGTATTCCTACTGACAGGGGCTTTTTGTTTGCTCCGAACGCAAAAAATTTAACAATTTCTGTTTGTGTTGAGAAAACGATTGCGCTAACCCACTAATATTTAACAACTTACATTCGATACAAATTGAACTGGTCGGAGTTCACATTTTACTGCAACACCTACCACTTTTGGGTAGCAAAATTGTTTGAGATCAAGATTTGAGGTTGGATAGTTATGCGAATCTAAATGCAGATTTCAAATATAACAATATGGAGCAATCCAATGACGAGTGCATTTTTTATCCCTACTGTAAACCTAATGGGCGCTGGCTGCCTGACTGACGCAGCAGACAATATTCAAGCTCAAGGTTTTAAAAAAGGCCTGATCGTAACTGACAAAATCCTTAATCAGATTGGTGTTGTAAAACGAGTTCAAGATCTATTGACTGAGCGTCAAGTAGACACTGTGGTATTTGACGGTACTCAACCAAACCCAACAATCAGCAACGTGAATGATGGTCTCGCACTGCTTATGGATAACGACTGTGACTTCGTAATTTCCCTTGGTGGCGGTTCACCTCATGACTGCGCTAAAGGTATCGCATTGGTCGCTTCCAACGGTGGCAAGATTGGAGATTATGAGGGTGTAGACCAATCAGCTAAACCAATGCTGCCACTGATCGCAATCAACACAACGGCTGGCACAGCTTCTGAGATGACTCGCTTCTGCATCATCACTGATGAAGAACGCCACATAAAAATGGCGATTGTCGATAAACATACAACACCGCTCGTATCCGTCAATGATCCAGAGCTAATGTTAGCTAAACCTGCTTCGCTAACTGCTGCAACAGGTATGGACGCATTAACCCATGCTGTTGAAGCTTATGTCTCTATCGCAGCAACGCCTATCACTGATGCTGTTGCCATCAAAGCGATCGAAATCATTCAAGCTCACCTTCGCACTGCGGTAGAAAACGGCGATGATATTGAAGCGCGTGAACAAATGGCTTACGCACAATTTATGGCAGGTATGGCGTTTAACAATGCATCGTTGGGCTACGTACACGCAATGGCGCACCAACTAGGTGGCTTCTATGACCTGCCACACGGCGTCTGTAACGCGATTCTGCTTCCTCATGTCCAACGCTACAATGCTCAGGTCTGCCCAGATCGTCTACGTGACGTTGCGAAAGCGATGGGTGTCGATGTTAAAGATATGACCGCAGAACAAGGCGCTGAAGCGGCAATTGCCGCTATCGTTGCGCTAGCTAAAGATGTAGGTATTCCATCGGGTATCAAAGAGCTTGGTGCAGATGCTAAAGACATCCCAACCCTAGCAGACAATGCACTAAAAGATGCGTGTGGTTTTACTAACCCTAAACAAGCAACGCATGAAGAAATTTCAGCAATCTTTGCAGCCGCTATGTAATTAAAGTCTTTTCCTTTAGTCCTAGCCTCCTTCGGGAGGCTTTTTTTGTACCAGTCTTTTGCATTTTACGTACTACACTTCTACGACAATGGAGGTGTTTTATGAAATCAATATTCGGTCTTATCTTATTAACTTTATCGACTTTTACTGGGGCGGGTGAAAACAAAATTTACAATGTAAACGGTAGTGATTACGAGGGCTACTGGAGCAAAGTCAGTGACAATGCACCACTAGTATTGCTTATCCATGACTGGGACGGTTTAACAGACTACGAAATGAAACGAGCCGATATGCTCAATCAACTAGGCTACAACGTATTTGCCGCCGATCTATTCGGTAAAGGGATACGACCAACAGAGATTGAAGACAGAAGACAGCACACAGGAGAACTCTACAAAGACAGAGAAAAACTTCGTGCGCTAATGCAGGGCAGTTTGGATTTTGCCGCCCAGCTTGGAGGAAACAGTGACAACACCGTTGTGATGGGCTATTGCTTTGGTGGTGCAGCAGTTCTGGAGTCTGCACGAGCAGGTATGAAAGCCAAAGGCTTTGTCACCTTCCACGGAGGGCTAGGTACTCCTGAAGGTCAATCTTATCAGAACACCACTGCACCTATAATGATTCTCCATGGCACGGCAGACAGTGCCATTCCTATGTCACAGTTTGCTGACCTGGCTGAGCAACTTGAAACTGCCAAAGTCCCACATGAGATGATTACGTATAGTGGAGCGCCGCATGCTTTCACGGTTTTCGATAGTCCACGTTATCGCGAAGATGCCGACAAGAAATCATGGGATAGTTTCACACGCTTCCTCGCCGCCAACACCAATTAAAGCAAAAGCCCCGCGATAGCAGTATCGCGGGGCTCTGTCATCCCTATCGTCTATGGCGCCGTATCTATTTCTACTGGTAGATAGTGCTTAGGTTCGAGCTTCAACCACTCTGGCAAGACAGTACCGATCGATATCGATGACCAAGTGCCAGACAAAATACCAATGAACATCGCCACAGCAAACCCTTGTAATGCGTTGCCTCCCATAATCCACAGTGCCGAGACCGTGAGCAAGGTGGTTCCTGAAGTCACCATAGTACGTGAGAAGGTCGCTATCACAGCTTGGTCATTGATTTCTTCCGTTGATAGAGACTGTTTTGCAATGAGCAACTCACGGATACGGTCAGCAATAATGATTGAATCGTTGAGTGAGTAACCCAAAATTGCCAGAATTGCCGCAAATACGGTCAAGTTAAATTCCATCTGCGTTGCAGCAAAGAATCCCAATACCAGTACGACATCGTGAATCAACGCCAGCAGTGAACCACTTGCCAGACGCCATTCAAAACGAAAGCAGAGGTAGCCCAAGATGCTCAGCATCGAAATCATCAGCGCTAAGCCACCTTGATCAACCAAATCTTGCCCTACTTGTGAACCCACCATGCTGTTGCTGATCACGTCAACCTGATGCGAAATCGGTGCTAGGGTCTGACTTAGGTCTGCTACCTGTGCGTCGCTTTGAGGAATTGGGTAACGAATCACCCATCTTCCATCCTGGTCTGAGTGCGTAACGTTGGTAAACTCACCAAGGGCTGGTTGCAATACCTCTACCAACTGCGAGTGGGTCACATTGTTATCAACCTTGACCTCAGTCACCATACCACCGGTAAAGTCTAAGCCCATGTTCAGGCCATTCATCGCCAATGCGACCAAAGAAACGACCATCAGCGCTAAAGAAACAAAGCTTGTGATGTAACGAATACGGCGAATACGCTGTTTAAAAAACTCAATCATGATTAAACCCTCACATCACGACGCGCATCGCGTCCCCAAACTAAGTTGATAATTGCACGTGATGCAAACACACCACTAAACATACTGGTCAGCAAACCGAGACCAAGAGTCAGAGCGAAACCTTGAATTGGGCCATTACCAAGCGAGTAAAGTACAACTGCGGTAATCATGGTGGTAATGTTGGCATCAAGAATGGTGCTCAACGCGCTACCAAAGCCAAGATCAATGGACTGCGCAAACGTGCGCCCTTCTGCAAGCTTGTCTTTGATGCGTTCAAAAATGAGCACGTTGGTATCGACCGCCATACCGACAGTCAGTACCAAACCCGCGATACCCGGCAGTGTCAGTACTGCTCCTGGTAGGAGTGCGATAAGACCAAGTAGGCTAACCATGTTGACCAATAGCGCCACATTAGCGACCCAACCTAGTCGACGATACCAGAGCGCCATGAAAGTCAGCGTCATCGCAAGACCTAGCGCTAAAGCGGCAAAACCATTCTGAATGTTTTCAGCACCTAATGAAGCACCAATCGTGCGCTCCTCAACGATAGTCACTGGCGCAGTCAAAGAGCCCGCGCGAAGCAACAAGGCTAAGTTTTGTGCATCTTCCATTGAGCCTGCTCCAGTGATGCGGAACTGGCTGCCAAGCTGAGACTGAATAGTCGCGACACTAATAACACGTTCGCTGCGTTCTGTTTCACCTTTCGCATTGGTGGTGTATTCGCGGTACACGGTCGCCATTGGTTTACCAATATGACCAGCGGAGAAGTCACTCATCATCTTGCCACCCGCATGATCGAGTGAAATGTTAACTTCAGAGAAACCCATTTTGTCGACGCCAGCACGAGCATTAATGATGTGTTCACCAGTCAACACTGGTCGTTTTGCTAAAGTGACATCACGGCCATCGTTATCTTTAAGTGCAATGTCACCATACGCCTTACCTTCCGAAGGCGTGCGGGCTTCATGAAAGGCTAGCGTTGCGGTCGCACCAATGACATTTTTCGCCAACGATGGATCTTGGACACCCGGTAACTCAATACGAATACTGTGCTCACCCTGACGCTGTACCAACGCTTCTGTAATACCAAGCTCTTCAATACGGTCACGCATGATCTTTAAGTTTTGCTTTAATGTGACGGACTGGAACTCACTCTTGCTTTCAACCGTCGGTTTAACCGCAATGAAATCTGAATGTCGTTTTACGTCCCAAGTTGGGTAGTTCTGCTTGAGGAAGCTCTGAATCGATCCTAACGCCTGTTCAGAGTCTGATTTAATATCAAATGCTTCTGATCCAACCGAAGCGATCTGCACACTACGCAAACGCTCTTGACGGAGAAAATCTCTCACTTCATCGACTAAACTATTGCGTTGGTCTTCGAACGCTTTATCAATATCTACATTAAGGAGGAATTGAACACCACCGCGTAGATCTAGCCCGAGCTTAATCGGACTAAAGCCCATGTCGCTCAGCCACTTAGGTGCCACCGAGACGTAAGAGAAACTAATACTATCCTGTTTGCTGAGCAATTTATCTAGCTCTTTTCTTGCCAGTGTCTGTTCAGTTTCGTTATCGAACACCAAGGTGGTTTTGTTACCCATCTGTTCAATTTGACTTGCTTGGATATCACGCTGATCAAGATAATGATTCAGTTCAGTGACGTTATTTAAAATAGTATTTGCCTGCCCTTGTGACGTTGTCACCTGAATCGACGGTTTTTCACCATACCATGTTGGGATAGCACTCAATGTCAGCATGATAATCGTGGCAATCAGTACCACGTATTTCCAAGCTGAATAATGGTTCATGAGACGAGCAGAACTCGCCTGTTTAGCAGGATTTTTTTTCATTGTATTTCTTAACTTTGTTCGGCTCAGGCGTGCCTGAACCTAAATTACTAACGTAAGAAGGCGTAATCGCTTCCGAAAAAGTAAGTTAAAGAAATACCGGGTATTGGGCGTTTAACGCGACATAAAGTGCGTTGGACTCTTTCCAGCCAGCAATTCGACTTGGCGAGGTATAACGAGTAGCAAGGGCATTAGTCGAAGATAGACAGGTTGCCTTGTATAAACGGAAAAGGGCAACGATCGCAGGTTCAAAAGTCGGTAGTTCTAAATTCGACGAAGAATCAGCGTCATCAACAAAACGAGTAGAATGTAGGCAGCGATTAGTACTTACGATCGCTAACCAATCTTGAGCAAATTCCGATTGTGTGATCGGTTTAGGCTGAGAGTCTTCTCTTACTTCGTCAAACAGGGCCTGAGCATCGCTTTTAGACGCAGGTAGAAGAGTATTAATTCGGTAGCTTAATCGAGCGGAGGCTTCATTTTCGGCTTGCAGCAGATACGCAAACGCCTGCGAAGGCACAACCATCGCAAGAGTAAAAAGCCAAATGTATGAAATGAATCGACGAAGCATTGACCAGCCTGATTATATCTAACAGCGAGATAGTAGATCTAACCCATATGACAAACAACTAAAATGTTCTAAAAGCTAATATTCCATATCTGAGTCAAACCACTATCGGTAGAATATCTTACCGCTTAACACATCAAGATAGATTTTGTTGGCTTGCTTTAAACCACCGCAGTAAACAAAGTAAGCTTGTTGTTGATTGAATGTCACGGAACGAATCCATCCTTTGGTCTCTTCAAAGTCTTCAGGAGTACAAGTCCCCTCTTTAAGCAGTTGGTCGGTTGTTTTTATAAACATCTCAAAGTGTTGCTTAAAGTCATCAGATTGCTCGATGTACTGGCTGATGGTTTCCATCCTCTCTTGCTTTGAAATGGTTGGCGCGACCTCAAGCAGTGCGTCCATCGGCACCCACTCTGCGACTTCAGGCCCCCCTTCTTCATAAACATAGTAGGGAGAAATTCGCCCCCAGCCATCTTTCTTTTCTAGTACGTGCAACTTGTCGCCACGGTACACAGCACTCTCAATAAACGCGTCGACATCTGGGGTTTCACGTACACCCAGTCTGGGTGGGCTAACGTAATAATCTGTCACTGGGGGCGCGGGTCGAACCTCTTCCTCTTCTTCGACAATAGGCAGTGGTGTAACAGGTTGCTTTTCGTCTTCAGCCGCCGCTAGCGCTAGAGCATCTTGCTGCGGTTTGTAATAGAAAATGTAGTAACCACCGCCAGCACAGGCGATACCCACTAACAACAAGACAACCATGATGAGTTTTTTCATATCCGCCTAATCTTTTCCTATACTTATCGAGTTATAACCACCACCACAACCACGATGAAATGGCACTGTATTAATATTACTATAACGGCAGCACTGCTGATCACTTTACCTTTTAAGGTACTTAGTGCCCATTGTTCGGCTCCAGCATGGAACGAAATCCTCAATCTTCAGACCGATCTTGACCGAACTTATAACCTCCATGCTCAAAAATTTAATCAGTTTCTGCACATCCATAACGAGCAGCCCTTTCTTTACCAAGAATTCACTCCTCAGGAGATCCGCCAGTTTTGGGACAGCAATAAGGACACCTTACATCAAAGTATGAACTCCCAAATTGAGGCATCGCTTTTTGTCGTTGATAAAATACAACTAGAGCGAGACTCCCTACAGCAACTATCTGAGCGTGCAGAACAACTACTGCTACGCTGGCGAAACATCAGCCAGCATTGCAAGCAGATGGACAATCAATCAAACGCCGTAGCAAGCGAAAAGTATGCGCAGCTTAATCAGGCGTTAATACTCGATATCAATAAACTGTTTACTAAACTGCTCATCCTAGAGCAACGATATGTGAATGAAGTCGAAACATTACGCAGGGCCAGACCAGATACAGAAAACGACTCCCCTTGATTCCAACCGCTATCGGTTGTCTATCGATAGCTACATTACTCTCAATTACTGGATCAATCTCACATATTATCTACTCAATACCATCTTGCATTGATAATAATAATAGTTACCATTTGCGTTATACATTTTTTCGATTTGACTCACACGCCTCTTGAAACTTGCTCTTTCCTATAAACATTTAATTTTAATCTGGCTGTTGGGGACGATACTGGCCGTACTGAGTTACTTCACGGTTCACCAGTATGAAACACAAAAGATCCACGCCCAGTTAGAAGCGCAATTGACCAACCGAATTCAAACTCTATCGCAATCGCTTAAGAGTGTTGAGTCTTTAATCTATTCGACCCGTGCATTTATATCGAATAGTAACCAGCCATCAGCCAAACAATTTGAATCCTATTTTACCGAGCAAGTTCACACCAATTTGAGCGTCGGTTCTGTGATGTGGGCACCAGCAGTCAAGTTAGACCAAATAGCAGACTTCGAACGGCAAGCGCAGCGCGATGGTTTTCTCGGTTTCAAAATAACCCCTACATTAGAGGGAGCCGACTCGGATATCTGGTTTCTTGATCAAACGACGTTACCGGTACTCTATCTGTCATCATGGTTTGAGGGCAGTGACCAATTAGGTGTTAGATTAGAATCCGACCCGAATAATGTCAGTGCAATGTCTCGTGCAATAACGACCGGAAGAATTGGTGTCTCCGACTTCACTCAAAATGGTCAAGCTAACGTTCGTCTTCTATTACCCAAGTTTTCGGATAAAGGCAACTTGGAAGGATTCATTGTAGCCAATCTCGTGCTACATGAGTTGCTAGGTCAGATATGGCACAAAGAAATCAACTCTTCCACAACGAAAATTCAAGCTCATATCGAGCCCAGTCAGCAACTCATCTTTGAGTCGCACATTAATACTGAGCTGGAATCTGACGGGATCACAACACGCCTCGCGCAAGCCACTCGCGTCACACGGATCCCTTTGTTCAACCAGTATTGGCAAGTATCGATCACGACGCTAGACCGAACGGGTAGTACAGCTCGATATGGGCTTACATTGATTATTTTGATCTTTTTGCTCACCTGTTCAGCGACGATCGCCACAAATTTCTACGCGACGCGACTCAAAGTGTCCGATAGTGTCATCGAAGAGAAAACGCGCTCACTGGCCGATCAAGCCATCAAAGATAACCTAACCAATTTAAAAAACCGTAACGCCTTGGGTCATGAAGTGGCGGCTCAACTCAACCTCATGGCTCGTGGAGAATCCGTTGGGTTCTCGATTCTGTTTATTGATCTCGACCGTTTCAAAGTGATTAACGACTCAATGGGGCATCTGCATGGCGATAAACTCCTTAAACAAGTCGGAAGCCGGTTAACTGAACACTGTCGCAGCAATGATATGGGCTTTCGCTTTGGGGGGGATGAGTTCGTCATCTGCTTACCGGGCCTTATTTCACGTTCAGCACTCACCGATATCTGTCAACGTTACTCTAACGTATTAAGCCGTCCATACACTATTGACGGCCAGTCCTGCCATATTGGTGCCAGTATCGGAATTTCGATTGTTACTGATCCAAACCAGACATTAGCAGGCATACTCCGCGAGGCCGATACCGCTATGTATCGCGCCAAAAGCTCTAGCCATGAAAAAGTAGTCTTTTTTCACGAGAAAATGTTCTCGCAAGCGAAAATGCGTTTCACTTTAGAACAAGAGCTAACCAGCGCTCTCGCGTTAAAGCAGCTATCGCTGGTCTATCAGCCAATCTATTGTGCAGATACCGATAAAGTGACGGGGTTTGAGTCATTGCTCCGCTGGAATCATCCTAAACTTGGTCAAGTCTCTCCCGCAGAGTTTATCCCAATCGCTGAAGAGACTGGAATGATAATCAAGATTGGTGACTGGGTCGCCAATGAGTGTTGTAAGACTCTGAATCGGCTTTGGCATTCACGGAAAGAACGCGATGTACCAAGGATCAACATTAACGTATCTGCCAAACAATTTGAGTCTGAGCACATATACCACACACTGGTTCAGTTGCTAGACCAATATGATTTCCCTGCCCATCTGGTCGGAATAGAGATAACCGAGTCTATGCTATTGCGGGAAGAATGCAGTGCTCATCAACTTCAGCGTATCAAAGCGCTGGGGGTCACCTTATATCTCGATGATTTCGGTACTGGGTACTCTTCCCTTTCGGTGCTCAACGAGTACCCCGTTGATGTACTTAAAGTCGACCGAAGTTTTGTTAGTCGTCTCGCTCTTGGTCAGAGTAACGCGGATAACTTATGTCGAGCGATCATCTCAATGGCACATACCATTGACCTCGAAGTGGTTGCTGAAGGTGTCGAAACGCCAGAACAACTCGCAATACTTCGCCAACATCATTGTAATTATGTTCAAGGGTACTTAAAGTCAAAGCCACTTACGGTCTGCAAAATCGAGCAAGTTCTGGATCATAAACAGCCGTTATCTGCGTAATCTCGCATCAAAAAAGCCTGATAAAATCAGACTTTTTTGAACCAGGTTGCATGCTAAATCAGCTTGTCACACTTGGCTGCGCAGATGAAATCGTTCTGATGCAGACCTTTTATCGAATGACTCCACCATGTCACCGTCACCTTACCCCACTCAAGTAAAATTGAAGGATGGTGAAATTCTTCTTCAGCCAGCTCTGAAACTTTGTTGGCAAATTCCCAAGCAAGTTTATAGTTTTTGAACTTGTAGACTTTTTCTAGCTGGGGAATGCTGTCTCGTTCAAGCATTTGCCAATCTTCTAGCTCAGTCAATAGCAGCCTTCTTTCTTCTGCGCCTAGAGCTACAGCAGTAGCGGTGCACGCTTCGCAACGCAATTCATCAAGCATGATTTACTTCCTTTGGTTCAAATAGTGGGGGTAATAATCCAGCAGCCATCGCCTGTTTTACATGAAACATCAGATCCATCTTACTCAGGGTATAAAGCTGATCGATGTCGTCTAGGACAAAATATTCCGGCTGCATAATATCAATTCGATAAGGTGTCCTGAGCACGGTGTGGAGATCAAACTCAACCCGTTTAGCTAGCGGATCATCCAGTGCATACAAAGTCTCACCTGGAGAGGATAGAATCCCGCCGCCATAAATTTTTTGCTCACTTCCCTCTTTGACAAGACCAAACTCGATAGTAAACCAGTAAAGTCTCGCCAGATATACCCTCTGCTTATCACTCGCATCTCGACCCAACTTGCCGTACATGTTGGTAAATTCAGCAAACTCAGGGTTGGTTAGCATTGCACAGTGGCCAAATATCTCATGAAAGAAATCCGGCTCTTGGAGATAATCAAACTCCTCTCTACTCCGCAAAAAAGTAGCTACAGGGAACTTCTTGTCTGCAAGCAATGCGAAAAATCGGTCAAAATTAATCAACGCTGGCACGGGTTCAACTTGCCAGCCCGTCGCTTGCTTGAGAACCCGATTGATATCAACAATTTGAGGCGCTCTATCTAGTGGCAGATCCAGCAACTCCAACCCTGCCAAATACTCTTTACAGGCGCGTTGTTTCACCAAGTGGAGTTGGCGACTAACCAAATCACTCCATACTTGGTCTTCTTCTGAACTCCATTCAACTACCCCTTTATCATTCACAGGCTTAGAACGATATTGTGTCATGACCAGCTCCATTAACAATTCCTTCACATTAAGCCTATCGTCATGCAGGGGCGGTGACAATTTAGCCAACCAACTCTCTCACACCGACTCTGTGTAACAATTATTTTACATTTTAACACTTTTTTCTTATTTTTCAGCCATCTGTTGAAGCTCGGTAAGTTTGACTTTGGCTACCTTTTCATCAAAGCTTATTCGAGAAAACGGAGAACAATAAGACGAGGATGTCATGTCTAATTCGCAGACGAACCTTCCAGCACCTATTTGGGTTCCAAGTAGTGAGCGAGTGGAGTCATCAAACCTGAGTCAATTTATAAAACACATTAATATTCAGGGAAATAAAATCGATAGCTATGCTGACTTGCACCAGTGGTCGATTGAAAACAAAAAGAACTTCTGGCTCGAGATTTGGCAGTTTTGCGACGTCATAGGCTACAAGGGCGACTGCATTTTAGGCGAAGGGTTGGCCAAGTGGGGCCAGTTTAACCCAAGCCGAGATACGATCTGGTTTCCACAATCGCAACTAAATTATGCCGAAAATCTGTTGGCCTACTCTTTTCAGGCACCAGATGACACCGCAATTTGGTTTAAGAACGAACGAGGGTCGAGTCGTCAACTGACTTGGCAGGAGCTGTGTGACCAAGTTTCAATCATTCAGCAATGGTTGGTTCAAAATGGCGTTCAAAAAGGCGATGTCGTCGCTGGCTATCTTCCACATATGCCAGAGACTGTGATCGCCATGCTCGCAACGACCAGCCTTGGTGCCATTTGGACTTCAACATCACCTGACTTTGGCGCGGAAAGCGTCATCGAACGATTTGGACAAGTACAACCCAAAATTCTGTTTTGCTGTAATGGTTACGACTTCAACGGTAAGACCTTCCAAATAGAAGAGAAAAACCGCAAAATTGTTGATGCGATTCCAAGCATCCTAAATACGTGCCAAATTGACTACTTACAAATAGATATGTCAATGGATGACCGCTGTGAGTCATTCTCTGATTGGGAAGCGATTTTTGCCAGCTACCTGCCACGCGCGATGCGTTATGAGCGGATTAGTTTTAATGATCCTCTTTTTGTCCTCTACTCTTCAGGTACGACAGGCAAACCGAAATGTATCGTTCATTCAGTGGGAGGGACGATATTAAACCATCTCAAAGAGCATCAACTTCACTGTGATATTCAACCGAAAGATCGTATTTTCTACTACACGACATGCGGTTGGATGATGTGGAACTGGCACGTATCCGCTTTAGCAAGCGGCGCGACCTTGGTGATATTTGACGGCAGCCCTATGTACCCTAACGAGCAAATACTTTGGCAACTGGCTGAAGATGCTAAGGTCACGCTGTTTGGTACATCGGCAAAATACTTAGAAGCTCTAGAGAAACAGCAGTTTAATCCTAGTAGCCAGTTGCCACTGAAATCTCTCAAAACACTCTGTTCAACTGGCTCAGTCCTCTATCCTCAACAATTTGATTTTGTGTATTCCAATATCAAAGTCGATATCCACCTTGCATCCATATCTGGCGGAACCGATATTTGCGGTTGCTTCGTATTGGGCAATCCAATCTCTGCGGTTTATCGCGGAGAGTGCCAAGGTGCAGGCTTGGGTATGGATGTCAAAGTGCTCAATGAATCTGGTGAAGCTATTATTGCCTCCCGCGGTGAGTTGGTTTGTCAAAACAGTTTCCCCAACCAACCGTTAGGGTTCTGGCACGATGATGGTGAGCGTTACCATATGGCTTATTGGGATAAGTTCGAAAATACATGGCACCATGGCGATGATGTCGAAATGACTCCACGAGGCGGAATGATTTTCTACGGACGAAGTGATGCCACTTTGAACCCCGGCGGTGTCCGCATCGGAACGGCAGAAATTTATCAGCAAGTTAACCAACTGGCTGGGATCCAAGATTCTATCGCCGTTGCAAGGCAAGTAGATGGTGATGAAAAAGTCGTTCTGTTCGTTCAGCTTGAGCCTCATGCATCACTGACCGAGCATATGATTTCGACCATAAAAGAGACGCTGCGTCGTCAGTGCTCACCCCGACACGTTCCGGCTGAAATCTATCCGTTAAGTGAAATACCCAAAACCAAATCGGGTAAATTGGTCGAACTGGCAGTCAAACAAGTTCTTCATGGACAAGAAGTTAAAAATCAGGGGGCGATTGCCAACCCTTGGGTACTAGACGAAGTCAGTCAATATCAGACCGTCCCAGTGGTATAAAACATTAAAGCCCAGTATTTCTACTGGGCTTTAATGTTTAAACCGAATCGAGTTACTTTTTGGCAACCGCCATCAACACGGTTTGTTCGCCGTGCGGGGTTGTGATGGTAAACGGCGTCGTGATTTCTACTTGGCTAAAACCCACACTCGTCAGCACTTGCTGAGCGTGAACAATCGTCATTCCGCCAACTTCGTCTTTGTCCGACAACCAATCCCAGTGAACAAAATGTCCGCCATCGTCGAGGATGCTGTAAACAATATCCGCGACATCTGAATAGTTTGGTAGGAAACTACACACTGAAGAGGCAACCACTAGATCAAACTGTGCTCGAAATGCAGGGTGCATCGCCACTAAACCACGAGTCAGTAGATCAACTACGGGTTCTACGTTGTGAAGCTCTTTCTTATCGAGTTGTTCTATCATTGCTTCGGAGCTGTCGAGCGCGACAATATCTTTTGCCGTTTGAGACATTCTTTGGCTAAGCAGACCTGTTCCGCAGCCAAAATCAAAAATATGTAACCCTTTAACATCAACTACTTGCTGTAGAGATTCAAAAGCTTTATCCGCATATACACTAGTCGTGTTATCCGAGTCCCAATCGAGTGCGACATCGTCCCAACTATTAGCCATCATGATCTCCCTGTAACAACATTCATTAGGCATGCCCCAAGAGTATCAAAACTGCATGAAATTCATAGCATTTCAATTCGGAAAACAGACAATTGACAGAGATTGATATAATATCGATTCGAGACTAACCAAATTGAACAAAAGATGAACCTTACTCAGATCGAAGCTTTTTGTACTGTGTCCGACACAGGCTCGGTTTCCGAGGCCGCTCGCCAACTAGAGTGCAACCGCACACGCTTGAGTATGGCGATTAAAGCACTAGAAAAAGATCTCGATGTCGAACTTTTTGTTCGTAGTGGCAATAATTTGGTGCTTTCTGAAGCGGGTAAAGCCATTTACAAAGATTGTCACAATATGCTAGTTACCGCAGCGCGTATTCGTAAAACCTGTACTCACGTATCAGGTAAGTTTAACGCCGAGGTATGGATAGCTCGTGACGATTCTCTGCCTGACGAACTGTGGCAGGATCTCTCTCATAAGCTTAACAACCGCTTTCCTGCAACCGCATTTAACATTGTTTTAGCCTCTAGTGGTGACTTGGCAAATCTTGTGGCAACTTCCCAAGTTGATTTCGCGTTTGGCGTCGATTACGAACGACTCAATGACCCTCACATCACGTTTCAGCCATTAGGCAAGATACGCCTGATGTCAGTATGTCGTTCCTCTCACCCACTGGCCAAACTTCGTCGGGTCTCGGATGACGAACTGCGTAACGCTATGCAAGCCGTTATGGTTTATCTAAATGAAAAGGATAATCCAGAATTACAACCCTTCTCGCTGCGTCACATAGGCTTCTCAAGCTTTGACTACATACTCAACACGATTCTTGAAGAAGACGCTTGGGGCGTACTCCCTGAACCGCTGATCCGACACTTGCTACGCAAACAGGAACTCTCGGTAATAAAACACACTTATGGCTTGACCCAAGAAGATTACTGTATGTTCACCTCTTCAGGTATGGCAGAGCATCCTGGAATGTCTTGGCTGGCAGACAAATTAAACGAATTTTTGTTTGATTTTTAACCGTTGCGACGATTATTTGATCCATCAATCAGTCAGCGACAATATTATTGACACCGCATTCTGTTCGCATCTCATTGAAAAATAACAATTTTAACTAAAATTCATCTATTTGACATATTGGGTATTCATATAGGGATTGTCTAATTCTCTTATATTGAGAAAAATATAGGGGAATTTTACAAGAGAACTCATTATGTGTGCCCGAACAAGCCTTAACGAAAAACGAATCCTAACCTTCTCAGCTCTTTTAGCATCGGGCTTTGCGGGTAGCGGACTCGTACTCGGCTTACTAGTTGGCTCACTTGTCATTGTTTTTGACGGTGTATATTCACTGGTCAGTTTGCTATTGACTTTGTTGTCGCTCGCCGTGTCTAGATACATTGCTCAGCCGTCCAAGCGCCAGTTTCCATTTGGTAAAGCGATGCTTGAGCCCCTAGTGATCGCAATAAAAGGTAGTGTGATTTTAGCGATCGTTGCCTACTCACTGTATTCAGCTGTGCAGGCATTAATCAATGGTGGCCGTGAAGTTGACGCGAGTATTGCAACGCTTTTCGGTGCGGTAAGTGTTGTTGGTTGTAGCTACGCATGGTGGTACATCGCGAATAAGTCGAAACTTATTTCATCTGGCTTGGTAGACGCTGAAGTAAAACAGTGGCAGATGGACACGTTGCTTAGCGTTGCTGTGACCTTAGGTTTCGTGGCTGCGTGGCTGGTATCCGTTTCACCGTTCGCACAATATGCCGTCTATGCTGATCCGGTGATGATGCTGCTGATGTCTTTCTACTTCATTAAAGTACCACTTGAGATGTTAGCAGGTGCACTACGCGAACTACTGATGATGAAACCTGACGAAGAGATCTGTCACGCGGTTAACAAAGAGGTACTCGCCCTAGAGACACAAGTTGATCAGGAACTTGCCGTGGCGGGGGTTATTAAGGTAGGTCGTGAGCTGCGCGTCAGACTGGATGTACATTCTCAAGGACAACAAGTTCAGGTGGCTGAACTGGAGAAAGCGCGTCGTATTCTAAAGGATAAACTGTCGCGTCTCTCATTGGATCTGAACGTGACCATGAATATCGCAAACTAATGGATTAGCTCCACAACGTCCGCTTTGTGGGGCTTACTCTATGTGACTCAATTCTTTACTCATCAACACTAGATTCCAATCTTGCCCTTCATAACGACGCGTTCCCCGCTCTATCTTATCCACCTGAAACCCGAGTGACTGGTAACACTTACGCGCAACATCATTGTGTTCAAACACAGCTAACCTCAACTGAGAAACCACAAAATGGGATTGTACATGGTCGATTAATAGTTGCAGCATCTTCGCCGCCAGCTTTTGGCCACGAAACGGAGGTGCAATAAACACTCGGCAGATACGAAAACAGTCTGCCCTTTCTTGGTAAAGCTCAACATAACCAGCGTATTCGCCGTTGTGCTCCAGCATAAAAGGGTGAACAATGTCCTTATTGCAGTGAAACTCAATCTGTTCGTCGGTCAATGGAAACTGGTAACAGTTTCCTCCCCACAAATAGTTGAGTTGGTCTGAGTCGATCCAATCGATTAGCACACCATAATGCGAACTCATAAAAGGTATCAGTGACATATTACGCTCTTCCTAAGCTATAAAATGTTTAAAATGATGCATCCAGTTAACGCGGGAATACCTGCAATAAACAATACCAAACCATCTTGGTAGTTTTGTCGATAGCGTTTTCTTTCATCTTTCTCGACGTCAAAACCTTTGACCATCTTGTAGACTGAATCGAGCTTGGGGTTATTGTACCTAGCGGTTTTGCTATCTGTTCCACCTTCCCAAGTTAGCATTGCCAAGCCCCAGATAACAAAAACGACCATAAATAAGAAATCAGAAAGTCGTGTGACGACAAAAAAATCAACAACGTAGGAAAGCAACCACACAACTAGAGCCGCAATGACATTTATGATCGCAACCTTTACTACCAGTTTCAACATCTGAACCTCCTAACGCTGATCTTTCCGCAGTGTTAAGGTGGTTTGAAAGCCCCATCCGCTACGCACCTCAATAAACAAAAGGCCCACCGTAAGTGGGTGAGCCTTCGTTTTTAACCTAAGACGCTAGTTGAGATTCAACTTGCTGAAATACTTTGTACTCTGCGTTACTGCAGCCGCGAGCAATCGATACCCAGTAATCTCCCGTTTCATCCGTTGCAACAAACTCAGCCCTAAGTTCGTATTTTCTCCAAGACGCAAACGCAAGAATTAGAGTCAATGCGAGCATTAAAAAACCAAATTGCGGAACAAACGCCCAAGTCGCGGCCGACAGCATTAAAGCGAGGGAAATAACATTCACCATGTTATCTTTTACCCCAAGCTTACGTACTTCTACCTGTTTTATCTTACGCAATTGGTAATCGTCACCACGAACCGATATTTGGTCTGTGTTGAGATTAAAATCCGACATTACGTAAGCCCGACGAAAACGGAGAATATCCACTAGCCTATAGTTGTTAGTTTTCTTGCTCATCACCTTTTCTCCATGTTATTAAAGGTTAGTAAAAACTAATATAATCATGAAGTTATTGTGCTGAGAAACACTTTATAATACAGCCAAATAAGCAATGCAACATATATAAACGGTACGAATATCTGTTATTTTCCGACACTGCGATAAGCCGAATTTTCGTGACAAACGATCAACCACATACTGAGGATAAAAGCCGTACTAAACGCTTTGTGAATAGAGAGTTGTATAGGTACAATCGCCAGCCAAACAACACAGGTGCCAGAAGATGCTATTTGACAATGACATAGAAGAAATGATCGGCTATTTCGACCGTTACTGCAAAGCGCCCCATATTGATGCGCTCGATCGAGTATCGGACGACCAAGTGAATCTCCTGCTCGATTTCTTGACCCTTGCTCATAAATTGCAATGTGATATCTACGCTACGCGCAACTTAAACAGCTCCCACTTCCTCGGTGTGGGCACCTTCGCTCTAACTCAAGAACGAGCACCGCAAGGTAATCTGTTCGTCAAGATTGAAGCAGATACACTGTACCTCTCGTTTGAGTTAGCCCCTTGCAACGAAGAGAATCTGTTGACCCCGATTCGCGTTATTGATGCACTGGTGTATTTAGCCGACTGCAATGGTCATAGTTTGTTGCCTGAAGACTATCAGCGCTAGCAAGCCTAAGCCCAAAATAGCGATCAAATTTGTTCATTGGAATCCGTTACTTTCTGTTTAACGCTTACTCTTTATCCAAGCTGCCCACCACCGACCAACTGAACAACATCACGGCTAAGTCCAGTTCAGCACTTGCCAATCCATAGAGCTTGCACGGGCTCTCAAACGTGGACATGGGTTGACCAAATAAGCGTGATCCGCGTATTCACATAGCGGCAAATCGTTGATCGAGTCAGTATAGAAGTGAATGTTGGAGTAAGTCTCGGGTTGTGAATCCAACCATTGTTTTAATCGGATTACCTTACCCTCGCGATAGCTTGGAACACCTCTAATCTCGGTAGTATAGCGTCCGCCATCTTCAACGAGATCAATACCCAACGCCACATCAATTCCCAAGCGTCGCCCAACCGCTTGCACAAGAAATGTTACGCTGGCAGAGATGATTACCATCTGAATACCTTGTTCGTTAAGTTGATCAATTAAAACTTTGGACTGTTTAAATTGCTTGGTGAGGATATGGCGCTCTACGCACTCTTCCACCAGCACATTCACTTGCTCTATGGGTATATCAACCAAAGGAGAGATGGAAAACTTGAGGTAATCCTCCATATCCATTTTCCCTTGAGCATAAAGAGCCATTAATCTCTGATCCTGCTCGATAAAATCGGGGCTGGTCGCGATACCTTTCTCAACCATAAACTCGTTCCAGATCATTGCACAATCAGCATTGATCAAGGTTTCATCCATATCAAATACATACAACGGCTTTGACATCATTACGCTCTCACAGGTTGAATTTCATTGAGATTAAACAAGAGTTCTAATTGGCTACCGTTGGCCAGTAAACGCTCAGATGAGCGATTGAGGAGATCAACGGTAAGCTCACACTGGTCGACCTCGACCTGATAGCGAATCACATTTCCCAACAATTGATGGTTTTTTATTATCGCCTTTTGCGGGGCAGATACATGGCTGCCATATTTGCGCCCCTGCTCTTTGACATAGATGGATTCAGGACGTATCGCTACCTTCCAATCGGTCTCGATATTGAACAGTTGCTTCGCTTTCATTGCTTCAACCAAATTATAATGCCCCATAAAACTTGCCACAAACTCGTTGGCTGGATGAGTATAAATCTCTTCCGGAGAACCAGCCTGAACAATTTCGCCTTTATTCATTAGGAAAATGCGGTCTGACATGATCATCGCTTCTTCCTGATCATGAGTGACAAAAATTGTCGTTAAATTCATCTCTTTTTGAATATCACGGATCTGTTGACGGAGGTGCTTACGTATCTTGGCATCCAGTGCGGAAAGAGGCTCATCAAGGAGTAAGATACGCGGCTTAACCACTAACGCCCTAGCAAGAGCGACTCGTTGACGTTGCCCTCCTGAGAGCTGATGTGGATAGTGTTTCTCTTTACCCTTGAGATCAACCAGTTCGATTACCCTAGCGACTTGGCGTTGAATCTCTTGCTTTGCCAGTTTTTTCATCTGCAAACCAAAACCTATATTGCCTTCCACAGTCATATTAGGAAACAACGCATAGGACTGAAACACCATACCAATGCCCCGCTGCTGAGGTAACTGGTGAGTAATCTCCTCACCATCTACCCAAATCTCTCCCCCATCCACAGGATTCAATCCTGCCAGGCTACGAAGCAAGGTCGATTTACCGCAACCACTGGGGCCAAGCAGCGTAATAAATTCACCTTGCTTAATAGTGAATTCAATCTCTTCGAATACGGTATTATCCGCAAAGCGTTTGGTCAGGTTATTTGCGACTACATAACTCATTATTTGACTCCTCGGCTAAAGCGACTCGCCAGCCAAGTCAGGATAAAAATAAACAGGAAATAGGTCATCACCAGCGCACTGGTAAAGTGGCCGCTGGTCTGACGCATGTTATAAAGGTAAATCTGTAGCGTTTCGTAACGCGTACCAACCAAGATATTGGCGAATACAAACTCGCCCAATAAAAATGAAAAGGAAAGAAACAGCGATGCCATCAATCCTTTTTTCAAGTTTGGCAGAATAATTAGCAGAAACGCTTTGGCGGTGCTCGCCCCGAGAAGATGCGCAGCGTCCATCAAATCATGCAGATTGATTGCCTCGAAGCTATTAGCAATAGCACGATACATAAATGGCAACGCTATAGTGAAGTAAGTGCCGATTAGAATCCAAGGTGTGCCAACAAGAGAAATTTCACTGTCTGCATAAAGCTGAAGCAATCCCACAGACGAAACCACTGGTGGTACCGCAAAGGGTAATAAGATCATGATATTCATAACCTTATCTAGTTTCGGAAAGTAATAAAAAACCACAAATATCGCGGGTAGAATCAACACCACGCTCAAAAAAAGTGATGCGATACAAATGAACAACGAGCGTCCAAATGCCTGCAAAAATCGTGGGTCACTCAGTAAGTTGAGATACCAGTCTAGCGTAAAGCCATCAGGCAAAATGGTCGCGCCCCAGCGGGATGACACCGAATAGACGAATGTTGCCAAAATCGGTATCAGCATAATGCCCACAATGGAATACACTACCGTTTTGTGGAATCGAGTATTAACGTTATGCATCACGACTTCCTACCCGCATAGCTTTTTGCAATAAGCCATTGATTGATCATGGTGATCAGAGCAAGCAAGGCCATTAAAATCACAGAAATGGCAGCCGCTAAGTTCGGTTCAAGGAACAAGTCACCCGATACTAAGCTGGCAATACGAATGGTGATCACGTTGTAATTGCCCGAAGTCAATGCGTATACACTGGCATAGGCGCCAATCGCATTGGCAATCAGAATGATGAAGGTGCCAAGCAGTGCCGGAGAAAGCACTGGTAACGCAATTCTTGCCCAATACTGGTCTGTACGAGCTCCTAGGAGTGCAGCGGCGGCTTGCCAGTCATCACTGAGCGCGTCAAAAGCGGGATACAGCAACAAAACAGCCAGAGGGATCTGAAAATAAACATATATGGCCAGCAAACCCCACTTACCATACAGATCGAAATCACCTAATAAGCCATACTGCTTCAGCAGCAAGGTCAATGCACCGTTGGTACCTAAGATGATGATAAACGCGAATGACAAAGGCACACCCGAAAAGTTACTGCTCATATTGGTAAACGCAATAACACTATCTCGAATTTTCCCTTCAACACGGCGTAGCGAAGATACCAGCAAGGTTGCAATCGCTAAGCCGACAACGCTCGACCAAACAGCTAACCAAAGACTGTTATTAAAAGCCTGGATCATAAAAGCTGAATCTAGCACTTCAATATAGTTATCAAATGCAAATTCGCCATCATAAATAAAGCTGTTGATCAGCACCCAAACCATAGGAGCCAACTGAAAGAGATAGAAAAATAGCGCAAAAGGCGCCAGCCACAATGCGGGTTTGATACGCCCAACCCATCGATGCCAATGTGGCTTCGCTGAACTTGACTCTTGTGTACGAGTCGATAAAACAGAACTGCTCATAATGCTAACAATTCCTGAGAATAAGGCTTAGTGTGCTCGAGATTGAGCAATTGGCAAATCATGCCACAGAGCTCTGTTTGCTTAATTTGCCCTTCTTGATGGGTGAATTTATCCCCGATCAAAAACAGCGGTACTTGGCGTTCTTGTGGCAAGATTCCCCCGTGTGACCGATCGTCGTTCATACCATGGTCACTGGTGACGATGACTTGATAACCGTCTGCTAGCCATTGCTCAATATAGTTAGACAAAATAATGTCTGCGTGACGTGCACAATTACGGTACTGGCTAGAATCCAAACCATATTTATGACCCATATCATCAATGTTCATCGGATGAACCAGCAAAAAATCTGGCCTATACGCTCGGCGCAAATGTTCCGCATCAAGAAAGAGAGCTTCATCAGGATAGTGATCCCAGTGGTAAAAGCAGCCGTGCTGAATATTCATCGCTTCATCATGTGTAAAACGATCTCTCACTGGTTCATAAGGGGCTCGGTTATAGAGCTCGCTTATCCAATGATACGCTGCGGCAGCTGTCACCTTGCCTTGCGATTTCGCGAGGCTAAAAATCGACTCATGGTTCGACAAACGCACTACATTGTTATTCACAATGCCACTGTCAACGGGGCGCACTCCAGTCAATATACATTCGTAAAGTGGACGTGATAATGAAGGCAGCTCGCAAAGGACGGGATACAATGTTGCACACATTCGCGAGCCTGCGTGGTGTTGTTCTAGAAGGCCATTGAGGTAGCCCATACAGTCACGGGCTACCTGATAATTCAGTCCATCTAGAACAACAAGGATAACCTTATTGTTCATAGTGACGGACTCTTATTGTTGGTGAATTAACACACTTTCCTGCCATTGACGTGGCAATTTACGCGCAGATTTTTCCCAAGCATTGAAATCCTTTACGGGATGCACATTGCTGTATTGGTCATTAGAAATCAGCTTATCTTGAACTGACTTAGGCAATACTACGTTAGAGCGAATTGGACGAGCATAACCTTGAGCTAGGTTGATCTGCCCTTGGTCACTGAAGATATACTCGCGAGCCAGCTTAGCCGCATTCGGATTTTTAGCGAATTTGTTGATGATGGTGGTGTATCCCGAAATGACAGAACCATCTTGAGGAATGTTAACGGTGAAGCGTTGACGATCAATCTTGTCACGGTAGTTAAGCGCATTGAAGTCCCACAAAATCGCCACTTCAACTTCACCTTTCTCTAGGTTAGCGATACTTGGATCTGTGAACGATAAGCGCCCTTGTTTTGCTAATTCAGCAAAGAATTTCAGTGCGGGTTCTAAGTTAGATTCATCGCCGCCATTGGCAAATGCTGCTGCAAGAACGGCATTGTTTGCCTGTGCTGCAACACCCACATCTCCGACAGTCACCTTGTAGTCCCCTTTCAACAGGTCATCCCAAGATTTCGGAGCGTTTTTGACGAGATTATTGTTAGAGATAAATGAGATGGTGCCAGTGTAAGCCAGTGCCCAATGACCCTCTTTATCTTTCGCCCAATCAGGAATATCGCTCCAGGTTGTCGGTTTATAAGCTTGAGTCACGCCCTTCTTCAGTGCGACACGTGCAAAAGCAAAACCAACATCGCCTATATCAGCGGTTGCATTTTTCTTCTCTGCTTCAAACTTAGCGATCTCTTGCGCCGAGCTCATATCCGTATCTTGATGTTTCAAACCGTAGTTTGATTTCAGGTCTACCCATGTGTCTTTCCAGTTTGCCCAACTATCTGGCATTCCCACACTGTACACCGCGCCTTCTTTTTGTGCGGCTTGGATCAGTGATTCGAGATCCGCCTGTTTTGCTATGGCTGGCATCGAGAGTGATACTGCAATGAGAGCAGCAGGTACCATTTTCTTGGCAGAAATAGCCGTTGAACGACTTAGCAAAGTTTTCATTGTCTCCATCCTTCTGGACTAGGTCAGTAAGTTCAAAATTTATCCTAGGCAGTAAATGTGACGATTTGGCGCAACTATTTTGACAGTTTGAATGAATTTCTATGGCAGATATATGTCATTTGGGCGCAATTTGATCAATTAACGTATGTCATAATTCTGTTATCTGTCCGACTTACATTATCTCTAGCTCAACACATGGACTAGATCAGCAATGAGAACAACAGTGGCCCCTCCATTAGGAACCCAACTAGCAAGAATTAAAACTAACATAAGAGAGCAAATCGAGTCTGGAGTCCTATCTGAAGGCCAAAAATTACCCTCTGAAAGAGAACTTAGCGAGTTATTCTCAACCACGCGCATTACCATCAAAGATGCATTGATCGCACTCGAAACGGAAGGGCGAATCTATCGCGAAGAACGCCGTGGTTGGTATGTCTCTCCTCAACGAATTCGCTATAACCCTCTGTGCCGATCTCATTTTCATCAAATGATTCGCGACCAAAACCGTATTGCAGAAACCAGACTGGTGAATGTACGAAGTGAAATGGCGGCAGGTGAATATGCTCAAGCTCTAGAGGTCAACACAATCACACCAATTCATATCATCGAAAGACTGAGATGCATTGATGGACGAGCAGTGCTATTTGTCGAGAACGTTTTAAAAGCGTCTTTATTTGAAGGCATATTAAGCGAAAACCTGACTATGTCGTTGACGGGCATTTATCGTGATAAGTTCGGCTATGAGACTTTGCGCTCACGCTTTGACGTCATTCCCACCTCAGCTCAAGCACATGTTGCCAAGGCCCTCAATCTAGCAGAAGGCCAACCCGTACTAAAAATCTGTCGCGTGAACTACAAGCAAGACGGACAACTAATGGACTGCGAGCTAGAGTACTGGCGACCAGACGCCATGATGATCTGCATCGATAGTGTCGAGTGAACGCGGCACTGACTCTATTGGTAGACGCTCACTACGGACATGCAGTGGGTAACGGTTTGCTCCTTTTCACCGACGGGCGCAACATAGTGAATGGCACTCTCAACGGCTTCTCGGCCTCCAAGTTTGCCAATCACCCAAGCCGCCAAGTACTGTGAAGACAAACAGCCTCCAGCTGTCGCAATGTTGCCTTGCGCATAAAAAGGCGGCAGCCATAGCACAACGAACAAAGAAGATGTGGATTCAGTTAGATAAATACCGCTTCCAGTTTGTTTCCATCAAGGTCACGCACAAATGCAGCGTAGTAAGTCTCACCGTATTCGGGACGCAAATTCGGTTTGCCTGCACACGAACCTCCTAGCGCCAACGCGCTAGCGTAAAATCGATCAACCGCCTCTCGACTTGGCGCATTAAAAGCAATATGAGTTCCATTCCCGGCAGACGCACCCTCTTTGCATGGACAACCGACCCAAAACTCAAAATGCTCACCATAAGCCGCTGCTACATTTTCGATGTAATGAGAGCGTTTAATAGACAAAGTAGAAAGCAGTGAATCATAAAAAGCGACAGACGAGGTCACATTCGAAACACCCACTGAGACATGGTTTAGAATCAATTTAAATTCCCTTTTTAAATACATTACGCAAACAGTTAAACCAATTAAAATGAAAGTGACCAAACGTTGCGAATCATTCTTAAATTTATTGTTAGCTATGTTGTTAGTTAGACATGTATCTTTTTGCAAAATCACGAAGAACCTTTGCATTATTGGCCGTAAGCTCATCGCCGCAAACTTGGCCATCTACACTTATGTCTGGACTTGAATATGCCGGAATTATATCTTTTTCATAAGACATGACTGTTCCTCGACTTGAGCAAGTAGCACCAAAGCTATACCTCTTATTTTTGTTTGGAAACGTATAGTTAACAAAAGAGTCCACATCAAACTTCGGACTATACTCAAGTACTGTTTTCATATCATGATTTGCACCGCTTAAATGCCCAATTTCGTGCTCCATTGCACTATCGTAACAATTTAGTCCAATTACGAAGTAGTTAGATGTCGCCGATGCGACCCCACACCATTGGGACTTAAAACTGTCAGCCGCATTTGAAAACAAAATTGCTTTGAAAATAGGAACGCCAGAGCTGTTAGTTTCTGGGATTTCAGATTTAGAATGATAATTCACAAGGCTCTTGGCAGCATCAACGTCTTGGAACAAAGAGCTATCTATGTTTGAAGTATATTCTACTTTTGTGACTTTTCTTTCTATTGGGATGCATGAGTTCTCTAGCGTAAGATTTGAATAGTTCACCCAAGTATTAATTTTAGAATTGACGAACTTTTCTGAATACTCATTAAGCACACTTTTATCTATATAAAAGTAAATTTCCGTTTCCAATTTAGGAGAGTTAGGGCAATCAGGGAGCTTAAGCCCTACTGCGAAAACATAGGCACATTGTACTGACAAGAAAATACTGAATATTTGTACTGCTTTCATTACTACCTCAAGAATAGCTAACGCCATGTTAAGGGGTGAGCAACGCAATACCGAAGCCGCTGCATACCACCTTAATCACTAAAACCAGCGCATAGTGAAAATGCCAAACGTTGCGAATCATTCTTAAACGCGTTGTATGTTTATCTTATACTTTCGTATATCTCATTGGCGATAAATGGCTGTTTAATCTCTTTTTGCAGAGTGTTTAGTTCTGGGATACCAACGCCTTTTGGAGGCTCTTGCTTGAACTCATGCAAACCAACATACTGATTAAAAAACAGTTGTATGTCATCAGATTGCTTTGCCAATGACATTTCAACGTTATTGACCTCTTCGCTAATGCACGAATTGAAAGCATACTGCGCTAGATAACTAAGTACTTGTTTTTGCTTGTTTTCAGTTAGACTTCGTAACCATTGAGACTCAGGGAACGAATGTAAACCATTTTTAGCTTTCTCAAAACAGGCTTCTTTTTTAGCCATTAACTGACTATATGGCTGAGTTAAACTTGGAGGCGAAGCCGTACAACCAACCAATGATATAAAAGCAATGCTACAGAGCAGCTTCACTGACACACTTCCAAAACTTTTGTTCTTCACCATAAGTAAACAGCTCTTCTTGTTGAGCAAGATAGTAAACTTGCTTTCTCAATACAGGATTAATAGATGCCATCGCATGTTCGAGCAGAGAGTTTCAGTCCTTTAACGGAACAGTAGTCTTTTAAAGACATATGAACTCCAAACTAACAAATGTGAAGGCAGTTTAAACCAATAAAAGCCAACACATTGAGAAACTTGGTGCACACTGAATAGAAGTCACAGTATGTCGATAAACATAACGCCAAATTAAGGTGTGAACAAAGCCAACGCCTTACCTAAGGCATTGTGCCATAAACACTAAATTTGAAGTAAAAGCAAAAATACCAAGCGTTGAGAATCCCTCTTAAATTTATTGTTATAAGCGTGGTTTGAGCATGTACACGAACTGTTCGTCCTGCCCTGTAACCTCAAAGCCAAACCTTTTGTAAAGTTGCCCTACTCGGTTTCCTTGTAAGTAGCAAAGCTTTATCGGTAACAACTTTTGTGCAGCAAGCTCAATGACCGCTTTTAATACTTGGCTACCAATTCCTTTACCCTGATATTCTGGTAATAGGAAAAAACGACCAAAGTACAGATACTCAGAATGGCACTGCACCAAGTAACTGCCTACTGCGACTCCATCGACTTCGATTATGGTTGGCTTTTCTTCGCCCCACTCATTGTGATGAATTTCTCTTTGAACACTTTCGTCCCAACCAAATACAGCTTTGATTGGTTCAAATTCTGCTGATTTCTTAAGTTCGAATAGGAACTCATAGTCACTATTTTCAGCTTTACGGGTTTCGTACACCTAACTCTCCAAACCTACAACTACGGATAGATAATAACGCCAAATTAAGGTGTGAACAACGCAAGCCACCTTACTTAAACCATTGTGCCATAAACACTAAAATTGAAGTAAAAGCAAAAATGCCGAGCGTTGTGAATCACTCTTAAATTGATTGTTATGATTGCGGCCGAGAAATCGTATATTCATAGAAAACTACACTACTCTCATTAGCAGGTTGCCCTATAAAACCCAGCTTCTTGAGTAGCTTCGCTGAAGCAATATTAGATTGGTCAACACCGCCTATGAGTTTTAACCATGATTCGGATTTCTCGACTTCATTGATGAAGCCTTGAAGTAATTCACTAGCTAATCCTCGTCCCCAGTATTCTTCAGCAAGCAAATAACCGATATGAGCAGACTCATCATTTTCCAAATAAGCGAACAGGAAGCCTATTAGATTGTGCTCCTCGGTTTCCACTTGAAGTAAGCGGCTCTCTGACAACATTCGCTCAAGCCAGATTGTGGCTTGTTCACTAGAACCTATCTCGTGGAAATATGGAGGAAGATTTTCTACAACTGCTGGCGTGAGGAGTTGAGGAATTCGCTCTAGCAAATATGAGTGTTTAGACAAATCAAGTCCACCAGCAACTTCTACTACTGTCAGCCTCTGACTTTCGAATGATATTGCCATACAACCTCCCCATTTCGATAAAAATCATAACGCCAAATTAAGGTGTGAACAACGCCTCCGCCCAAACCTAAAGCATTGTTCCATAAACACTAAAACTGAAGTAGAAGCAAAAAAGTACCAAGCGTTGTGAATCCCTCATAAATTGCTTGTTATGTTCCCGGTCACTGATTACCTTAAAAGACCTAGAGACTCACCTAACTTAATTGAGTCAAACGGCATTCCATATAGTGACTGAATCTTTTGAATTTCCTTTAGATCAAGGCCATCAATGTATTGTGCATGATTTGGGAGCTCTGTTACTCCCATAGCATCAAATAGTGATTTTTGCTCTTGAGACAACTGACTTTCAGAGTCTTTCAAAGCCTCTCTTTCAGTTTTTGAGCAATTATCTCTATTGTCTATAGATAGATACAACACGACTCTTTTCTGATCTTCTTCATTCAGTGAGACAAACCAAGGAGTCATTGGAAAACTCTCTGAGTTTTCTAGTTCAATAACTTTGCATTCCTCAATTTTATTTGCATAGTCTTCGAACCTTTCTTCGAATGATGCGGCACAGCCAGAAACAGAGAAAATCGATAATGCCAAAAATAATTTATAGTGCAGCACGACTAACGCACCTCCAAAATTCACCTTCTTCTCCTTGTGTCATCCACGTCATAGGTTCAGCTATATCTCGAATCCGTTTTTTCGTAATAGCACCGCTAGCTTGAGCCAGTTTACCAAACTCTACCCAATCATATGCAGCTATGTCGATCAATTGATTAGCGGCATTCTTACGGCCTAAAAAAATGTCTAAAATGAGAACCGCTGATAAAGATAGGGTAAATAACCGACTACTTTCTATAATACTTTGAATTTGTTTTACGGAATCCCGACTTCGACTAGATAACTTTAAGTTATTAATAGAACAGTAACCAAGCTCTGCCATATGAACCTCACGAAAGTGTAATTCTTCTAAAGCAGACTAATTGCTCGCCAATCAAATGACAAAACGACCAATTAAAATATGCAGAAAGATCACTATATTATCGGATTTTCAAAGGACACATAACGCCAAATTAAGGCGTGAACAACGCTAAACACCTAACTCAAACCATTGCACCTTAAACACTAAAGCCGAGTCTAAACTGAGATCGCCAAGGGTTGTAAGTCACTCTTAAATGCTTGTATGGGAAATTCTGTTAAAGAACATCCTGACAAAACCTAAACAAGTACCCATCTGGCGATTGCACAATGAACTGCTTTTGTATAACAGACTTGGTACCACATTCATACGATTTAGATTCAAGCATTAGATAAATCGAGTCATTAGATTTCGAGCAAACTTCACTATATAAGCTTTCAATATCGTTAACGTCCCACTGAAAGTTCACACCACAGCCCAGTGGAAACTCGGGTTTACCAGTAAGCCACTTTCGGCTTTTACTCGATAGACCTTCTAGCATTAAATCGACACCATCTAGTGTCAAATATACAAACTGTTCTTCTGGTCTTTCATATTTGACGGAAAAACCGAGAATATCTGTGAAAAAAACTTTGCTCACATTTATATCGATACAGTACAGCTCTGGAACTACTCGTAATGTCATTATTTTTCCTATTCACATGACGCCGCATTGAGGTGTGAGCGGCTTGGCTATACTTGAGCGAAGCGAAACTGCCAAGCGTTGCGAATTACTCTTAAATGCCTTGCTATAACGCAGTTTTAGCCTTAGGTTTTTCACCTAAGTACTGCGAAAACCTTAACAAATAACCGTCGGGATCTTGGACAAGGAACTCCTTTTGTCCAGACAAACACTCACCCACGTCGTACCAAGTTTCTTTTAGTTCTCTGAAGAGTTTAATATTAGAAGCCTTAACTCGTTCATACACTGGTGCAATATCAGAAAGCTCAATCTGAAAATTCACACCCCTTCCAAGTGGCCAAACCAACTCATCTGTCACCCATGCTTCATCGTGGATTTGCTCCAACATAATTTGAATTTGCTCAAGCTCTAGGTAAACAAAATCTGGCTCTTTTCTCTGATTTCTAATTTTGAAGCCAATGATTTCACAATAAAAATATATAGAGTTAGTAAAGTTAGATACCGACAACTCAGGCACCATCGGGTTCCAATATTCTTCCATTTCAATCCTTAATATATGGCGTACTCAAATGGGTTGTAACGCCTTGTTATATCTGGTTTTTTATTTGGTTTGCAATTGCCGTGATACAACGCTTTGCTGAATTACACACGCCAGATAACTGAAAGAAACCATGAATGACACCTAAATAATGGTCTAGGTAAACGTCAACTCCTTGTGCAAGCATCAATTTGTATAGTTGCTCGCCCTCATCGCATAATGGGTCAAACTCTGCTGTGATAATAGTAGTGATAGGCAAACCACTAAAGTCACCGTTTAAAAGGTTAAGCTCTGGTTCATTAATTTCTTGACCGCTGCAGTTCGCGTACAGCTCGAAACCAGAAAGAAGCATATCTGCCGTTATAATGTAATCTGAACCGTTTTCTCTGTAGCTCTGCGTACTACCTTTTGGATCCAACATTGGATAAATAAGAATCTGCTGACGAGGTAACCACTGTTCTAGCTTCTTTAGCCTAAGCGTCGTAGCCAAAGCTAACTGCCCACCTGCGCTATCACCTATAAATACCAAATGCTCTGAATCACCACCATACTTATGCGCTTGATCCTTAATACCAAGTACAGCTTGGTATACATCGTCATGTGCTGCTGGATAAGTATATTCCGGCGCCAGTCTGTATTGAATGCAAACCACTATAGCGTTGGACTGAAGAGCAATTTGTCTTAGCTGAACATCATGTGTTTCAAAACCACCACTGATGAAACAACCGCCATGAAAATAGACCGCGATAGGTAAGTTCGCTTCACTTGTGGGCTTGTAAATCTTAACTGGAATACCATTAAGTACATCTAAGTATTCACTTTCAATTTTAGGACTCTCGCCTGCTAGTGCGGTGCTACCGATATAACCAGCACGGCGTTCAGCGATTGTTTGTGCTGAAGGGCAAGGTTTACCATTAGATTGAAATTCTTCGACTAGCTCTCTGATGCCAGCTTCTAGGTGGTTGGTCATTTTATAACTCTATAACGAAAAGATCGCAGAATAATATACCAACGCAGATTCATGTATATACATACAGTTAAGATGTGTGATGTAAATGAGATATAACGCCAAATTAAGCTATGAACAACGCTGACACTTTACCTAAAGCATTGTGCTATAGCCACTAAACTTGTTTAAAGTGAGGGCGCCAAGCGTTGTGAATCACTCTTAAATTTATCGTTATGTTCCGCCTTCAAAGTTTGTCACATTCCTTTTTATCCTTGAGCAAATTTGTAAAGGCTGTTGCCTCTGTGCGCTCAAAGTCCTGATATGCTTCAAACATGTCTCCATCTTTATATCCTAGGAAACAAAGAGCTCCTTGAATAACTGCTGTGAAAAAGGAAATAACTAAAACCAGAAAAGGAATTACGCCAAATAAGTCTAGAGCTAGAAAAACCGAAGATATCGCCATAGCGGCAAAGGAAACAACAACTTTGACTTTACTTGTAAGTGCCATAACCACTCCTTATGAATGACCACCGCACATAATATAGACATCTAATTGCACATAATGTCAGACAAATCACACTAGGCACATAACATTCCATACCGACAAAGTGAGAAGAACGATGCGAACGACGCCGAAGCGATATGCGAGGCTGTTTCAAGACCGAAAACCCGTTTTGTTTCGGTAAAAAGTGAAGAGCAACAAGCCGTACTTTGCTTGCATCGAATTCGTCACAGTCGCTTGTATGGGAAATTTTTATAGATATGCACCTACTACTGACATACAGTGCTGAACAGTGCTTTCTTTTTCACCGACTGGCGCGACATAATGAATTGCCGATTCAGCGTCAGCCCTACCCGATAACTTGCTAATTACCCACGCAGCCAAGTACTTTGATGACAAACAACCACCTGCTGTCGCTAGATTACCTTTAGCATAAAAGGGCTGTTCTAAAACAGTGATTCCTGATTCGACAACCCAAGGTTTCGTTGTTAAATCGGTGCAAGCTGGCATTTGATGCAGTAGACCAAGTACTGACATGAGCAACGTACCTGAACATTGCCCACCAATTAACTGGGTTTTAGGGTCAAGCTTTAGCCGTGAAAGTATATCTCGGTCTTGTGCAATATCGCGCGTTAGTACGCCGCTACCAAATAAGACGACGTTGGCATGATTCGCAAACTCAAGAGGTTGTTGAGATTGGATTGTAACTCCGTTCATTGAAGTAACGTATTGAGATGGACTCGTTATTTGCACATTCCAACCAGCGTCTTTCATTCGGTTCAGAATGCCCGCAGCTATAAATGAATCCAGTTCATTAAATCCGTCAAAAGTTAGTACAGCAATGTCCATATTTACTCCTATTTGCCTAACGCCGCATTAAGGTGTGAGCGGCGCTTGGCTATACTTGAGCGAAGCGAAACTGCCAAGCGTTGCGAATCACTCTTAAATGCTTTGTATGGGTGCGTAGCTTATTCATGTACGACCTTTACCCATTTTGAGCGCCATTCTTGTGCTTCCATAGGATCAGGCCAAAATTCTTTTTGCTTGATGATTAAACCGTTTTCAACGGTATGAAAAGTAATAGCGCGGGCTTTTTGAACACTATCTGTAATCGATACATCAGTTACGACCGTTGCACCGTCACAGACTACCGAATGAACTTCAAACTCCCAAACACCATTTGCAGGGTAATAAGAATTGATAGCTGTGAAATTTTCCCTACCCACTGTAAGTTCATTTGATTGAGGCCAAAAGCCTTCGAAATTAGGACTAAGCCACTCACTAGCTTTGGCAAAGTCATTAGTTTTCATCGCATCCCAAAAAGCTAGGACAACTTCCTTTGAATTCATTATTTCCTCCAAGCACCTAACGCCAAATTAAGGTGTGAACAACGCAACCACCTTACCTAAAGCATTGTGCCATAAATACTAAACTGACTTAAAGTGACGGCGCCAAGCGTTGTGAATCACTCTTAAATTGCTTGTTATGTGCATCTGGCCAGCATGAACTGCCAATCTTGTTCAGAAACCCAAGACTCAAAGACCTTCACTCTGTGATAACCTTTTTGAGTCAAAGACGTAACGCGAATATAAGGTCGACCTACTATTGATTTCTGATGCCTTAAGGCAGCAGGTATACCAAATAAGTAGACTTCTTGAGCGTCCACTGTCAGATTGCTATCACACTTACGTTTAGTAGAAATGTACTGAATAATAGCACCAACAAGCACGAAGCCATAAGCAATTAGGCTTTGCTCCATAGAAAAAGCAAAGTCCATTATCAGTAAGATGGACGCACCGCCAAAGGCGGACGATAGGCTGAAAGAAAGCGCTCGGGAATGAGCGATAAACTTGATTTTACGCATCATGGAACCTCCTTCTCTCATTGTTCACGAAAACTAGAGAATGAAAGTGAGATTCAATAAACAATGCGAGTTTATTCACAGTAAATCATGCACATAACGCCGCATTAAGGTGTGAGCGGCGCTTGCCTATACTTTGAGCGAAGCGAAAACGGCAAGCGTTGCGAATCACTCTTGAATGCTTTGTTATGTGAATTTTTTGCCATCAGCACTGAACTCCCAAAGACTTTAAAGCTTGCTCACATTGAGAGGCACTTTCGAACTTAATAGATTTTATACCAACTGATTCTGCGCCTTCCACATTATATGGCATATCATCAATGAAGACGGTTTCTGAAGCATTTAAACCGTACTGGGAAAGAAGCAATTCGTAAATTTCAGGTTGTGGCTTCAATAGACCAACCTCAGCTGAAACTATTGCGCCTTCAAATAGGTCCCAAAATGTATAAAACGCTTTTAAGTGAGACACAATTTCATGGACGTTATCAGTTAATGCAAAGACGTGATATCCGGCAGATTTACAGCGTCTAATGAGTTCGACAGAGCCATAAATCAAAATCTGAGTTTGCTTTACGTAGTAAAACAGGCGCTCACATTCTAATTCAGTTAAACCTAGCTCCTTGCGATACTGAGATTTAGCACCGTTTTCAGATAGCAGCCCTTTATTCAAGTCTAACCAAATATCAGACTGAAATATCGATTTCGCTTTCTCTTCTAGGGAAGGGCTATCGCCAAAAGTAAGCCGAGTTATCTCTAAAGGAGCCCAACGCACAACAACATTACCGATGTCGAAAACTACATTTTTGATGTTTTCAGAACTCATTATTTACTCCTTTCACATAACGCCAAATTAAGGTGTGAACAACGCAACCACCTTACCTAAACCATTGTGCCATAAACACTAAACTGGCTTGAAGTGAAAGCGCCAAGCGTTGTGAATCACTCTTAAATTTATTGTTATGTAATAATTCTAATTGGCAGTATTTCTGATTACACCTAGTTGCTTGTGCCTAATAGGTGTTAAGCCATGAGGAAAGTCTATATCTGAAGACATACCTAGAATAACAACTTGATCTTCGATCTCATGGTAGTGAGTCGTTGCCTTTAACTTGAATGTGTAGGTATTGTTAGTCCCATTAAATGCAAACTCACTATCACAGTACATCTGTACTTCAAACTCCAGTTCTTCGCCATTAGACAGGACCACATAAAATCGAGTTTGGGTTAAATAGTCGCTCGGAAAGTGCCAACCGCCACAATCTATAAATACCACTGTTTGACAATGAAGCACCATCCGATCACGTTGATTTCGATAGGCTCGGATATCACAATTACTGAACGAAACTTCCAAATTGCCCCCTATTACATAACGCCAAATTAAGGTGTGAACAACGCTTACACCTTAGCTAAAGCATTGTGCCATAAACACTAAACTTGCTTGAAGTGAAAGCGCCGAGCGTTGTGAATCACTCTTAAATTTATTGTTATGCAATTATGAGAGCTGTTCGATCGCTTCTTTAATTAATGAAGCCAATTCCTTATACTTTCTTGCTGCATAGGCTTTCTGTTCAGGATTTCTAAACTGAACAAACTGGTCATTAATAATATTTAGTTCACTCAGGAGCTCCATTGTTGATGGGAGCTCTTCAATTGCCAAATAAACTTTAATAATACTTTCAGCGTGTTCTTCATCAAGCAACCCAAGTTGATTAAGTAGTTGCTGATATACATCATTAAACACAACTAAAGGTAGATAACCGTCACCCTCGTAATTAAAAGGACGCTCAAGTTGAATTGCTCGTGCTTCAAATGTACCAAGATTCACCCTTAACTCAGCTTTTAAGGCCGCCAATATTGTGAGCTTATTGTGGGCGATACGCTCTCTTTCTTGTCTTCTAGCAAAGTAGCCATTTGCGATAAGAGAAAGAATAACCCCAACGAAGCCAATCAAACCAGCTACCAATGTTTGGTAGTGAAAAATCACCTATATACTCCTATATTCCCGAATTGCATAACGCCGCATTAAGGTGTGAGCGACGCTTGGCTATACTTGAGCGAAGCGAAACTGCCAAGCGTTGCGAATCACTCTTAAATGCTTTGTTAGCCGTCTGTTGGAGCTGTTATATCGAAAATAATTTTACTCGATTCCTGCGACGTTTGAAAACTATAGCTAGCGCTATCACAGTCATAGTGTAAACCATTTTCATTGAAGTCCTGACAACTTAAATTACCCCACATATCCTCATAACATATTGCGTACACTTTTGATTCATGAGTTGCAGAGCTTAATAAATACTGACCGAAGTTACCTTTAGATAAAGTGTTTGATATTCCCGAAAGAAAACCTAACTCTACTTCGTTATTACAGGCTTCGACGCCCACCCATTTGTGGATTTTAAAAGTGATCTCGCTAAGTTTATGACCATTAATTACCAAGTCTTTATCATCTATGCTTGATATGTGGTCATTCATTATAATTAAACTATGAATAGCTAAAGCGAATTGAGACCGGCTCATCATAGACAATGCATCATCATTTTTCATTAGCGCTCTCATTGCTTCAGCAGCACCGTTCAAATCCATACCGCCAGACGCTTTGGTTGAAGCTAGAAAATCAGAAACTTTTGCATAGTCTTTAAGGTAGTGCGTCGTTACACTTTTAAAGTAGTAACTCTTATTTGAGGTGCACAATACACTTACTGAAGGGTTGATAAAAAAGTCAGGATCATACTTTTTGAGCCTACTAAGCTCGCTTCCTTTTATATCACTTGAGAAACCAAACAATACTGTGGGTGCGTAACCACCGATCTCTCTGAACTTCCTGAACTTTTCAATTGTAGTTTTTACTTCGGTCGCATTTAATGTACTTTTTACTTCAAAGTTATACTTTACAGCTTCTACAGGAACAAACGTTAGATCGTTTTTCATGTAGAGTGGTAATATTTCATTATCGTATATCAGAATGTCCGTTTCATGTGATTGCTCACCTTTTGAGTTTTCAATAATGCCCTTTGTAACCTGATACCTTTGGGGAATCACATCCTTTATTAAACTAGCCAGTTCAATCTCGTTAAAGCCACCTTTAACACCTTGATGCTCAATGTCTTGATTAACCTCGAATTCATTTTTTAAACTAGCTATCTTCGCACTGAATTTCCTAGATATTATACTCATATTCCAATACTCGTTGAGGTTACAATAATTTGAATTGACGGCTAACGCTTATTAGCAGGCAAAGTGCACTACTAATCGGTTTATACGTTGCATGCTTAATCGCTCACTATTTCAAAATACTATCACATAAAAGTATGAAACTAATGGATTAATTGGTTGAGCTTGTGTCGGCTACTTCGCAATTAGGCGGCAAAGTGTCGACTAATTATTGAAACAGTGCGAATAGAAGAGGACTGTACATAATATCAGTCGAATCACTGTCGGGGTCTAGGTTGAAAAGTCAGTTTTTGCTTAGCGTAAAAGAGCACATGTATGCTCGCCATTATTCGGCCAAAACCATCGAGGCCTACTTACTGTGGATCACAAAATACATCGTCTTTAACGGCAAGGTTCATCCCTCAAAGTTAAATGAACAGCACGTAGAAGACTTTTTAACCTACCTCGCGGTCGAGAAAAACGTCGCCGCTAAAACACAGGCATTGGCACTCAATGCTGTCTGTTTCCTCTATCGTGACTATTTTCGAACTCCCCTTTCTGTCGAGATGAAGTTCCAAAAATCTTCGCTAGATCGAAAACTCCCCATTGTTCTCACAAAGCAGGAAGTTCGTCGCTTCTTTAACCAACTAGACCCACGCTATCGACTGCCCATTATGCTGCACTATGGGTCTGGTTTACGTGTAATGGAGTGCGTCCGCCTGCGGGTCCAAGATATCGATTTCGATTACAAGGCTCTACGCGTCTGGCAAGGGAAAGGAGGCAAAAATCGCATCGTCACTTTGGCCGTTGAAGCCATTCCACTGCTAAGAGAGCAGCAAAGCCTCGCATTGCGATATTACAAAAAAGACATTCACTCGGCGGGTTATGCTGGTGTGCACATTAGCCCTTCCCTACAAAGAAAGTTCCCGCAGGCAGAGTTAGATTTTAATTGGCACTTTTTATTCCCTTCTCATCGCTTAACAGCCGATCCTTACTCCGGAGAGCTGCGGAGACATCATATTAATGCAACGTCGATACAGAGAGCCGTAAAGCGCACGGCAATAGAAGCGGGCATAAAAAAGGAGAGCCTAAGCTCCCCTTTTCTTAATCCTAATCACTAACTCTAATTAAAGAGCAGCTTTCGCCTTTTCAACTAGAACTGCAAATGCAGCTTTGTCGAATACCGCGATGTCAGCAAGGATCTTACGGTCGATCTCGATAGATGCTTTCTTAAGACCGTTGATGAAACGGCTGTAAGATAGACCATTTTGACGAGATGCAGCGTTGATACGTGCAATCCATAGTTGACGGAATTGACGTTTCTTGTTGCGACGGTCACGGTAAGCGTATTGACCAGCTTTAGTAACTGCTTGGAAAGCTACGCGGTAAACACGTGAACGTGCACCATAGTAACCTTTAGCTTGTTTTAGAACTTTCTTATGACGTGCACGAGCTTGTACACCACGTTTTACGCGAGGCATTATGCTTCTCCTAAACTAAACGATTAATAAACTAAAAAGAATTATGCGTATGGTAGCATACGAATTACTGCAGCCACTTCACACTTAGGAAGGATTGCATTTGGACGTAGCTGACGCTTGTTCTTAGTAGTACGCTTAGTCAGGATGTGACGTTTTGTAGCGTGCTTGTACTTAATACCACCAGCAGTTTTCTTAAAACGCTTAGCAGCACCTTTGTTGGTTTTCATCTTAGGCATGATGAATAACTCCGCATTGTTGAGTTGTATAAACAATAGTAATTAGGGCGAACAAACCCCGCCGTTTTAACAACGGCAGGGTTAATTACTTGCAAAGCCGTTAATTACTTCTTCTTAGGGGCAAGAACCATGATCATTTGACGACCTTCGATCTTCTTAGGGAAAGATTCTACTAAAGCGATTTCAGCAGTGTCTTCCTTCAGACGATTTAGAACGTCAACACCGATCTCTTGGTGTGCCATTTCTCGGCCACGGAAGCGAATTGTTACCTTCACTTTGTTGCCTTCTTCAAGGAAACGCGTCAGGTTGCGTAGTTTTACCTGATAGTCTCCAATATCAGTTCCAGGACGGAATTTTACTTCCTTAATCTGAACCTGTTTTTGCTTTTTCTTCTGCTCTTTAGCAGATTTGCTCTTCTCAAAGAGGAATTTACCGTAGTCCATTACACGACATACTGGTGGCTCAGCGTTTGGACTGATTTCTACCAGATCCATGCCTGCTTCTTCAGCTGCTGCTACTGCTTCTTGAATAGAAACGACACCAACTGATTCGCCATCAGCGCCAGTTAAACGAACTTCACGAACGCCACGAATTTCACCGTTTAAACGATGAGCATTTTGTTTGGCCGGTACTTGGCCGCGTCTTCCGCCTTTAATAGTTTATTCCTCCAGATTGAGCTTACGGGTAGAGATCTCGTCTTGGATGTAGGAAATAAAATCATCCACTTTAAACTTACCGAGGTCTTTACCTTTACGAGTACGTACTGCGATTTCACCAGCTTCCATTTCTTGGTCGCCACAAACAAGCATATACGGTACACGCTTCAAAGTATGTTCGCGGATTTTAAAGCCAATCTTCTCATTTCTCAAGTCCGCTTTAGCTCTAATTCCACATTTTTGTAGTTTTTGTGCCACTTCCTGAACATAATCTGACTGTTTGTCAGTGATATTCATGATTACAGCCTGTTCTGGCGATAACCAAGTTGGGAAGAAGCCGTAGTATTCTTCGATCAAAATACCGATGAATCGCTCTAGTGAGCCCAGAATCGCACGGTGAATCATCACTGGCACTTGGCGCTCATTATTTTCATCCACGTAGGTAGCACCTAGACGACCCGGTAGGTTGAAGTCTAGCTGAACTGTACCACATTGCCATGCACGGTCTAGACAGTCATGCAGCGTGAATTCAATCTTAGGTCCGTAGAATGCACCCTCGCCTTCTTGAATTTCGTATGGAATATCCATCGCTTCAAGAGATTGCTTCAGCGCTTCTTCAGATTGATCCCAGATCTCATCCGAACCAACACGTTTTTCAGGGCGAGTAGATAGCTTAACTACGATGTTTTCGAAACCAAAAGTTTGGTATGTATCGTAAACCATCTTGATACAGCTAGTCACTTCTTCTTGAATCTGACTTTCAGTACAGAAGATGTGAGCATCATCCTGAGTGAAACCACGAACACGCATAATGCCGTGTAGCGCGCCTGATGGCTCGTTACGGTGACATGAACCAAACTCAGCCATGCGAAGTGGCAGATCACGGTATGATTTCAGGCCTTGGTTAAAGATCTGAACATGACCTGGGCAGTTCATCGGCTTAAGTGCGTAGTCACGGTTTTCAGAAGAGGTAGTGAACATTGCTTCTGCGTACTTGTCCCAGTGACCAGAACGTTCCCACAGAACACGATCCATGATAAGTGGACCTTTTACTTCTTGGTAACCGTACTCTGTTAGTTTCGAACGAACGAATACTTCTAGGTCACGGAAGATAGACCAACCATTGTGATGCCAGAACACCATACCAGGTGCTTCTTGCTGCATGTGGAATAGGTCTAATTGCTTACCGATTTTACGGTGGTCGCGCTTCGCCGCTTCTTCTAAACGAGTTAGGTGAGCTTTAAGCGCTTTTTTATCGTGGAATGCAGTACCGTAGATACGTTGCAGCATCTTGTTGTCACTGTTACCACGCCAGTAAGCACCAGCTACATTCAGTAGGGTAAAGTGCTGACAGAATCCCATGTGTGGAACGTGTGGACCACGACACATATCGACATATTCTTCGTGATGGTATAAGCCTGGACGATCATCACGTGCAACGTTTTCGTCCAAGATTTCCATCTTGTATGTTTCACCGCGAGCTTCAAATGCATCGCGTGCTTCCTGCCAGCTGACCTTTTTCTTGATCACTTGGTACTTAGTCTTTGCCAACTCGTGCATACGCTTTTCAATCTTTTCAAGATCTTCTTGCGTGAGTGAGTGCTCTAAGTCGATATCGTAGTAGAAACCGCTATCGATAGTTGGACCAATCGCCATTTTCGCTTCAGGGAAAAGTTGCTTGATCGCATGACCTAGCAAGTGAGCGCATGAGTGGCGTACGATTTCCAGACCATCAACTTCATCTTTTACTGTGATGATTTCTAGGCTTGCGTCTTGTTCAATAAGATCACAAGCGTCAACACGATTACCATCTACACGTCCAGCAATGGTTGCTTTCGCAAGACCAGGACCGATAGATTGAGCAACATCAAGAGTAGAAACTGGGTTGTCAAATTGACGCTGACTGCCGTCAGGAAGAGTAATAATAGGCATTTAACTGTCCTTTACAGTGGTGTTGCACACCAAGCAACACGTGTATTTAAAACGTATCTTTAACTAGAAAATCAAGGCGTTAAAGACAAGAGGATTTGTCCTTTTATATGCAAATACGGATGCACAACTCAGGAACGAGCAAGCATTGTAACGGATTAGCGTGAAATAACAATCGAAGTCACAGAAATGGCTGAAAAAAGTTCGATTATTAGTCAGAAAGCCAATTATTGAGAACCGTACGAGAGTGGTGCACCACATCACTCGCCAACAAGCCAATTTGGCCTTCTTGATGTGCCAGTTCATCTGCCGCCGCGCTATGGAGCAGCACTCCCACTTTCGCGGCATCAACCAACCCAAGACCTTGTGCAAGCATCGCAGCGATGATCCCTGTTAGTACATCGCCCATTCCACCTGTTGCCATACCTGCATTACCCGCATAACAGACAAAGATATCCGTCTCGTCGCAAACCAAGGTACCAGCACCCTTTAGGACGACGACACCGCCAAACTTCGCTTGCAACTCACGCACTGCCGAGAATCGATCTTGCTCCACTTGCTTGACACTGCATTGCAGTAATCTTGCGGCTTCCCCAGGATGCGGTGTGATAATTCGTAACGGATCCCGATGGCAGTCAAAAGCCAACAGGTTGAGTCCATCGGCGTCAACGATTTTGGGCTTGTCGACACAGACCGTTGCTCGATAAATTTCTTGCGCCCACTCATCCTTACCTAACCCTGGGCCAATCGCAATGACATCAGCCTCTGATATCGCGTGGTGCAAAGTATCGTGTTGATGGTTCCAAGCTTGAGTCATCACCTCAGGACAACTGACCTGAAGAGCGATGCTGGAATGGGCATGGCATAGTGCTCTAATCAACCCAGCTCCATTACGTGCGGCGGCGCTCGCACATAATCTTATCGCACCAGCAAAACCTTCATTGCCCCCCAAACAAAGCAAGCGCCCATGATGCCCCTTATGGGCTGTGGGTTTGCGACGCGGCAATACGTCACGCATCTCATCGATATCGAGCAGAGAGCTAGACGCTTTTTCACACTGAAGAAATTCTCCGTCTACCCCCAATCCTGCGAAGTGGATTTGCCCTGTTACCTCACGCGCCTGTCCCGTCATCAAACCCTGTTTTACACCGATAAACGTTATGGTGTGATTGGCGCGTATCGCTTTGCCGAATACACGTCCCGTATCGCTACACAGACCTGACGGAAGATCAATTGATAAGGTAGGCAGATCAAGATGATTTACGCGCTCAATCTGATTCTGGAGTGGTAGTCGAACATCGCCCGAAAGCCCCGTCCCCAGCAAACCATCCACTACCACGTCAACATCGAGCCTCTCTAGGTCAAGAGACTCAAGAGAGGTAAACTCTCCGCCGCAGTTCAGCCACTCTTGCTTAGCCTTCAGCGCATCCCCCGCGAGCTTGGACTCGTCCCCGTATAGCGCTACGGTGACGTTCATGCCATCCGCTTGAGCGAGTTTGGCCACAACGAAACCATCTCCACCATTATTGCCACTACCAACGAGTATCAACAAACGTGAGGCTTGAGGATAGAGTCGCTTGAGCAAGTCATAAGCCGAACCGCCCGCACGTTGCATCAAGGTGTACATCTCTACGCCGGCGAGTTGCGCAGCACGTTGTTCGCCTCGTTTAACTTGTTGGCCCGTAAAAAGTGAACTAGGGATAGAGAGTTTCATAGTGTGTATCTTGGCTGGAATCGACTCTATAGCTTAGACGACAACGCCAAGGAGTTCCTTGGCGTTGTTGGCAAATTATTGATTTATTGACACCAGAGCTTCTGCGGTCGCGTCTTGAATTGAAAGAAACAAGGATCGGATTTCCCCTGTTGGGGTTCGCATCGGATTAAGCGTGATGTTCTGGTACATAAAATCTGCTTGCTGAGTCACTGGGCGTACGTTGCGGCACTTAAACAAGTAAGGGCGTTGTTGCCAAGTGATAAAGCTTCGACAGCCTAAATCATAGACTGGTTTGGTTTTCAATCTGAACCACTCCTGAGGAATTTCAGGGAAGAGCTCAAACAAGGACTTACCTATCGCATCATGTGCTTGTACACCACTATGATGAGTCATGAAGCCGTTCCAAACCTGAACGTTATGATCTTTGTCGAGAACGACCAGTCCTAAGTCGACATTCTGTACCATATCGACCATCCAATGGAATTGCTCAAATTCAGCTGGAAGATTTAACATCAGAAGTCCTCCATCAAATAAGCGAGTTTGTTATCTAGCAACGGCAAAGACTCGTCGACAAACATAAACAACAAATCACAACGAATTGAAGTGCCATCAATGTTGTAGCTGACTTCAAATGTCATGGTTTTCTTAAACGATCCTGAAGTGGAAGAAATGACCGAATCGATAGAAATATGCTGCCCCAGCAGGACGGGTGAGCTTTGGAAAAAACGCACTTCTGCTTGTTGGCCAAGGCCATTGAGAAATGAGCCCACGAGTATGTTTGACACATCCATAAGCAGTTCCAGCTCCTCGAGCTCTTCACTATCAGCGGGAACTTTCATCAATTTCTTGAGATCAGAAACACTCGAATCACTAAGTAAAACTAACGCTTCTCCGGCAATCCCCTCACCACTAAAGCCTTGGCAAACACCAGAAACCTGATCGTTTTCGGCGAGATCTCGCAACGCCATGTGAAGTTCACTCACTTCAAAAATATTGACGTTGGGTAACGGTAAGTGAACAAACACATCGAAATGTCGCGCAAGTGCATCAGCAGCGCGGCCAATCGCGACGTTAGCGACCTCCATATAGACATCTCGACGACGCAAAATGGGTAGCTCGATGGAAACGGGCGTCACAATCCGAGGTTGAGTAACGGGTTCAACCAACTGTTTAAGAACGCTATTGAGGATATCTTTATCTATGGGCTTTTGGACAAATGCCTTAGCACCAAGAGACATCACTCGTTCTTTAGCTTTAGGTTGAATATCACCAGATACCACCACTACGGAGATATCGATGTTTCGATTCGCAATTTCCTCTAACGTACCAAAACCATCCAACTCAGGCATGGTCAGGTCGAGAAACATTAATTTAAATTCTTGCTTTTCCAGCTGTTCCAGAGCGTCTAAGCCGTGCACAGCAAAGGAAATGTCAGCATTTAGCGAAGCAGGCAGTGAGCGAGCCATTTGCTTTCTCGCTAAAGCGGAGTCATCGCATATAAGGACGGGAAAAGTCATGCGTACACCTACTCCTCTATTGGTTGTTGTAACAATCACAGTGTAGCAGACCACCGAGTTACCAAATACAGCGCATTGATGCTTTATTAGCCAAACAGTTACAAAAAAAATTAATTAGCAACATTTTAATGGTAGACCACGTGAAAATTGGCGCTCTAAAAATGCACTCACAGTGCTAAAAATAGTTTTGCTGACTCAGTTGCTGGGTGACGAAATCTTGCCACTCGATGAGAAAACGTATCGAGTTAGGAGAGAGAAGAAGAGAAGTGGCGAATTTAAGACCAAAAAGCCTTCCGAAGAAGGCTTTGACGATTGGCTATTTAGCCATACGAATGAGTGATTTACCAATTAACCACTCCAGTTCTTTCGCACTACCCTCACCGAATTGTGTTTCAGCCATCTTGTACAAGCGGTCAATGCCATTGCTTGCAAACTCGTGTGTGCTCTGAGATGTAACAATATGGTGAAAAAGCAAGCGAAGGATGGCACGAAACTCTTCATTATCCAACGCTGCGATCCAACTAGATGAAAAGGCATCCAACCCATTATCGAACTCTACGTGGTCAACAAACATCTTGAAGATTCGACCATCTAGTGCGGCGGTGAAATCGGTCTTCTTCGGAAAATGGTGGCTGATGCCGGTTCTCGAAACACCAGTTTGCTGGCTCAGTGTGGTGTACGACATTTTGTCATAACCGAGACGCAAAAGCTGATCAACAACCGCATCCATGATTTTCTGAATCGTGATTTCGGTATCTTCTTTACTACGCTTTGGCATGTTCAGGCTCTTCTCTCTGTAAATCCGTCTAAACTCATATTGAGTCAATTATTGACGCCAAGTGACTAGCTTTCACTTCAACCCGTCATGTAACAATAGAAACCATGTCTCTTATGAAACACAAAGATCAAACAACGGCTAAACCGCATGAACTACCTAATTGTTGTGCAAGCTAAATATTTATAGAGACACTTTGTGTGTTTCTATAACCCACAAGGCATTATTTTTTTTTAATATAATTGTGAGCTATCGATAATCTTACAAATTGTTAGTTCTGACAACGAAATGGATGGCATTCTGACAAAATAATGACACGTATTTTCGTCATTAGTTGATCTACCTCACAGTCAAACAAGAACTATTATCGAACAAAAGATTAAAAATTACTCAGCTGTCAACATATCATGCTGCGCTTACACTGAAACCTGACACAGTGCTTTTTATGGATAAACATCAAATAACTCGCTAATATAGCCACATTATTTGTAGGAGGATGTCTAAATGAGCACCGAACAAGATCAAGTATGCGAGGCATGTGGCTGCGCAGGCGAAATGGGTTTCATCATTAAAGAAGGCGATGATGTTGCTGAAGTAACCATCTATGCAGCAGGTAAAACCCTTTTAGAAGCTGAGCTAAACAAGTACATTCAACTCGCTCAGCAAGTGTGCGCGAATGTAGAGCACGAAGTAACGCCAATTGATGACGAGTCATCAGAGTTAACCGCTCGTTTTAAATTTGAAGTGAGTGCAGAGAAACTGATTTTTGAGTTAAAAACTCGATCGCTAGCACGATAATCAGTGATTTATTCTTTATAAAACGGGCGCTTGTGCCCGTTTTTTTGACTTTGCTTGTCATTGTCATTGACCTGCTCTAGCCTAGAACTCATAGTGACCTAAAAGTAACTCATCTACTGGCTATGATTCGCAACCCACTTTACTTAATCCCATTGCTCTGCTCGCTGTGTTTTGTTGCCTACGCACAACCACTCGACCAGTTCCGTATTCTCAATCATCTCGACAACTACGGTAATCTGGATTTGCGTAATAAACCCTATACCGAGCTTCCCGCAGGACTTGTTGTCCAAGGCAATCTCAACATCGCAAAAACCCAAATTCAACATCTTCCGCAAGGAATGGATATCCAAGGCAGTTTAGATGCCTCCAACAGTGGCTTAAAGAAATTGTCAAAAGGGATTAATATTCGTGGATTTGCTAACCTGATCGGTTCCCAAATTACTCGTTGGCCCAGTGGGGTGAAAGTCGGCGGCTATATTAATTTAACTGATACACCAGTCACCTCTCTTCCTCCACGATTCAGAGTAAAAGGCGATCTCAGTGTCATACGTACGCCACTCGAATCACTTCCAGAAGGCTTAACAGTCGATGGGAATTTGTATATAGGCGGTTCGAAGATCACTCAGTTTCCCGAAACGATGACGGTAAAAGGGAATATTTTCCTCGGTGGCAATCGCATTACTAAGTGGCCAACAAACTTAACGTTGGGTGGAGCCGTTGCTCCCTAGCCTAAGCCAATAAAAAAGCCCCATGCAGAACATGAGGCTTTAAAAACTCAACGCCTAGCCACTACGGGCGGTTCTTTACTGGGTTGGCATAACTGGCAACCAAATAAGGCTGGGCATCCTTTGGTAGTAAGTTCAACTTTTCGGCAAACGTCTTTTTGACCTGTTCATCCACTTGTTCATTGCCCGCAGCAAGCTCATTGATTGGGAATAGCTTGTAGTTAGCATGAATCTGACGATCAATTTCTTGAGCCAGTGCTTCAGGTGTTTCAAAGTCCTGCTCAATCACATCACCAAATGCGACATGCACGTGTCCTTTATCGCCAACAATACCTTGGATAATGCTTTCAATATCTTCAAACTCGCCTTTCTCGTAACTGCCGACAGAATCTTTAGCATGCAACTCGATGGCTTTCGCAATATCACATGGGTCGTTTTCGTAAGAGATAGAAACCGGAACAATTTTTAGCGTCTTGATGTAGTCAGGAAATGAGAGCTTGAGCTTTCGACCTTCGACATGGAACATTTTTAAGATTGCTGGATCGGTAAAATCGTTACCATCTTTTGCGCGGCCTTCTTTCTGAGCGATCCAGATTGAGTGACCAGTATCCAAAGAGTGTTTGATATACCCAGACAAAGTACCGAGGGCCTTCATCATTTCGCGAGGGCCTTTCGCTGAACGTTTAACAATAAAGCTTTTGTTGAGCTTCATCAGCTCAGTCGCACAAGGCTTTTTCAGCAGGTTGTCACCGATAGCAATACGGACTGTCTTATGGCCATTCTTGAACAGACCATAGTTAACCAGAGCAGGATCCATCGCGATATCACGATGGTTAGAAACAAACAGGTAAGCCTGCTCTGTGTCTAAATTATCCAGACCACTGTAAGTCACGCCTCGAGTTGTGGACTTAAGGGTTTGATCTAGATACTTCTTAACCTCAAGTTGTATGGTCTCAACCGACTTGAGCTTGGACCATTTCATCTTCAGGTATATCTTAACCACTGGCGACATTAAGGTTTTAAACCAACCAGCGTGGTTTGAAAAGCGGTGCTGTAAAATCGCACTGATGAATTCTTCATCATTAACTAAGCGGTCAATTGCCGCGGGAATTTCATCGTCATTGTAAGGACGAATCTCAATAAAAGGGTCTGTGTTTGTCGTCATTATTCTGTTCGTTAGGTAAAAAGCCGCACTATTCTACGCTGAGAAATGGTTCTTAGCAGCTACAGTTCTCGCAGAATCGGCAAGGTCAGACCAGACTCTTTATCGGAAATTGGGCGATACCTTCCACAAAGTTGGCTTTTTTAACAATAAGCGTTAATCTTAGCGCCCCTTTACCGATGAGCGACACCATGCACTACGCAATCTCTTTCCAATCTGAGCTATACGACTTCCTTGTTTCTACATCACGAAAAAAGCTGCTGAAACATCAGCTTATTTGCGTTGAGAAGGGCTTGGCATTGGTTAAACTCGGTAAACAAGAATATGCAGTAGAAGCGGGACAATCTTTCTGGTTACCTTTCGACTCCCTGACAGCGATAACTTATACGCCGAAAACCCTCGTTCGTTCTGTACAAGTGTCGTCACGTGTCACGTCTCAATTACCTAAGCAAGGTGGATATGTTGAGCTCAATGAGTTAATGGCAGCCGTGCTTAATCGACTCGCAACACTCGTCGCCAACCGCGAGGCACAACTCGACTTGCTGGCGGTTTTACGCCAAGAACTCACCTCTTTAAAACCGGTTCTAAAAGAGAGCAAACTCAGCCAGAAAATCAATCACTGGAAAGTGAATCAAACTTCTTCATTAGCCAATGAACTCCAATTAGTCCTAACGGTTAGAGAGGCATGTAAGCAGATGAAGTCTGGTAAAAAACGCGCACAAGTTGTCTCGACGCTATTTGATGGTAACGAATCGTTGTTGACGGGATTAGAGAAAACCATACTCGGCCTTTAACTGATAGAAAAGTTTTAGTTTTTTCTGGCTGAATACTCATTTCATAACTATAGATCTATAAATAAAGAGTTTATCTATAGTTATGAGGATCATGAAATGAAATTTAGCCATAAGATTGTGGCCGCTTCGTCTGTCCTGCTTTTAGCGACTGTTACACTTCTGACTCTTCAGCAATACTATATTGTTCGAAGTGAAGTGAAATCTCAGGTTACTTCTAGCGTCACCGAAATCGTTAACGGTGTCCGAGACACGACCGCATCTGAAATTAATGCTCGTAAAGCGATAGCCTCTTATGCCACAAGTATGCTTGAGCTTGACCTTTCACCTGACGCTATTTCCGAGGTTATCACCCGACCTGTGATAAAAGAGACTTTCCTCCTTGCTGGGTTAGGGTTTGAAAGCGACGGTTCACACATAGGTAATGAAGCATCATGGGACCCTGGTGCAGGTTGGGATCCCCGTGTCAGACCATGGTATATTGACGCAAAAAACTCTGGAAAGCTCATCATTACTGCGCCATACGCAGATTCAGGCACGGGTGAAATACTGGTTTCGATCGCCACCCCAGTGCGAGATAACGGTAAATTTATTGGTGCGATATTTTATGACGTGAGCTTGGCCGCGCTCGCTGAACTGGTTAACAAGGTCGATCTGTTTAACGCGGGGTACGTGTTTATCGTCTCTGGTGATGGCACAACCATTGCGCACCCAACGACAGCGTTAAATGGTAAGCCTATGAAAGAGTACTTAGGCGATACACAGATTAAAGACCAACCCCAAGAAACCATTATAGATGGTAAAGAGTACACTCTCGACTTCGCCAAAGTGCCCGGCGAAGATTGGTATATTGGTGTAGTACTTGATGAAGAGATCGCATATCAATCTCTTGCTGACCTGAGAAACAGCTCCATCATCTACACGGTGATTGCCTTGGTTATCAGTATCGTCATCCTTTTGGTTTTGATCAAAACATTGATGCGCCCTCTCGATTCGCTCAGCGATGCCATTCAGGACGTAGCTTCTGGTCAAGGGGATCTGACGCAACGTCTTGATACCAAGACTGACAAAGAGTTCTCTATCCTCGCCAGTGGGTTTAACGATTTTACCAGCCAGCTCCAGCAACTGATTACTCAGTCTAAAGCGATCGGTTCTGAAATTTTGCGAGGTTCAGAAATGACTTCTGTCGGCTTGCAAGAATCGGCTTCAGCACTGCAAGACCAACTTCACGAACTGGAACAGTTGGCCACCGCGATGCATGAAATGGCCACCACGTCAGGCGATGTCGCCAACAATGCTCAAGGGGCTGCGGCTGCGGCAAAAGAAGCCGATGATGCAACCAGTATCGGGACATCTGTTGTCAGTGAAACCACCAGTGCTATCGACAATCTTTCTCAGAAAATTGATGAGGCGGTCGAGGAAGTTAAAGTCCTAGAATCTGCAACAGACAACATTGAAACCATACTCAAAGTCATTAATGACATCGCAGACCAAACAAACTTGCTGGCACTCAACGCAGCGATTGAGGCGGCTCGCGCCGGTGAATCGGGGCGTGGTTTTGCGGTCGTGGCTGATGAAGTTCGCACGCTCGCGCAACGAACTCAGGAATCTACCACGGAAATCCGTAACATGATTGAGCAATTACAGGCAGGGGCAACGTCTGTGTCGAATGCCATGAATATGAGTAAAACAACCGCTAGCACCGCTGTCGAGAGAGCTCAGGAGGCCAACAGAGCACTCGAAAGCATTCGCGATGCCATTCAGCGAATCAGTGACATGAACATTCAGATCGCTTCAGCCGCCGAAGAGCAAAGCTTAGTCGCCGAAGAGATAAACAACAACACAGTGAAGATCAAAGACTTGTCCACTCAGGTTGCAGAAGCCGCAAATAATGCCAACATTGCCATGCAGGCTCAAACCGAAAACATTCGCGAACAAGACAGTATTTTGAACAAATTTACCGTCTAATCTCAACCCAGAAAGAGTAAGGCGCACCGTAACTGGTGCGCCTATTGTATTAATCCGTAATTAACATCCGTGCGCTTTGTGCTGGCACATCTAGGTGACAGATGCCAGCCTTAGAAAGGAACGTCTGCTTTGTCAGTAGATCAACCCAAGTTGCGCTGCTGCTTAGTTCAACGGTTTTAGCTCTGACCGATTTATTGAGAATAACCATACCTTCTTCTCCTCGAGCGAAGACCAGTAGATCATCACCAGCCTCAATCATGGTCATCGGTTTAGCGTGCATACGATTGTGGAAATCAATTGCTGCAAGCATCCGCGGATCATTCCACGTATTAAGCCAACGCGGTTGCTGATCTTTGCCATGAATGCCACTGGTATCCAGATCGGTATAAATAAGCGGAACACCACCATCTCGTCCCAATAGATAGCAATAAGCCAACCATTCTTGTGCTTGGGTCATTACCAAATTCGCAAACACATCGTTATTGGGTATGTCATGAGTAATTGCGAACGTGATCGCTCGCGTCTCAGAGAGTGCCTGACCAAAACAGTACGGATCGACCAGACTCTTCATACTGCCCTTTGGCTGCAATGCGTCATACAAGGTTTGAAACAGTGGAAAATCGTAAGCCCCTAGCCGCGTCTGAGCCAGATATGGCTCGAGGAACAGCTCATACTCTGGCTGAGTTGCGCCGCCGCTAGTAATGATTTCGCCAAAGATATGTATGTCCTGACAAATTTCATCAGTCCATACCTGTTTAAGATGTTCTAGCGTCATATGTTTCGCAGCGTCAATACGAAACCCCTTCACTCCGAGTTTCTTCAAAGCCTTTAAGTAAGACTGCTGTTGCGAGATGACATTGGTACACACACGTAACGTGGGTAAACCTGGGTCGCTAGGACCACTCGTAATGCGTCCATTTTGTACTTGCCAACGATCTTGCCAATCTTCAATACCAAATGCCTCAACAAAATCATCATGGTTAAACAGTGGCTTAGAGAGATCTCCAAACAAACGTTGATTTTGATAGTACTCTTTGTTGGCTTGGTAGTCGTCTAGGTCGGTAGCCGATGGATACTGTAGATCGTTACGGACTGACGATTCGTTCGCCATATGATTGAAGACCACATCCGCATAGATGCCAATCCCATGCTGTTTGAGGGCATTAAGCATCGACTTAAACTGTTGAGAATTGCCCAATTGATTGTCAATAACACGATAGTCTTGAGGCTGATAGCGTTGCCACCACTTTGTCCCCTGCGGTTTTTTTAACGACTTCATTGGCGGGGAGACCAAAACATACTTATAGCCCGCTTGCTGAATTTGGCGAGCTCGTTGTTCAACTAGAGGATAAGGCCAGTCAAACGCATGCAAAATTACATCTGTCGCGTGAGCAGTTAACATCACGATTTCCTTAACAATATACCTAGTAAAAGCTAGGCGTCATCATTGATTTCGCTATCCTATCAAAACAGGACAGGCCACGACTTCAGCCTCAAGCCATTTTTTAACGTAGTAGTAACTGGGCGTAGAGCTGTTCAAATTGCGAAGTAATGCTCAAATCTTATCATTAAGCTCTCTATAATTATTGATAGCAGTAGTAGAAGGACGTTGAGATGAACAAAATTCGAATAGACATCGTTTCAGATGTCGTTTGCCCATGGTGTATTATCGGTTACAAACGACTCGAGCATGCTCTTGCCAGTCTCAGTGAGAGTATTGAAGCTGAGATCCACTGGCATCCGTTCGAATTGAATCCCGCAATGGGCACCGAAGGCCAAAACCTGCGTGAGCACTTACACGAAAAATATGGCATATCTGAAGAAGCCAGTATTGCGGCACGAGAGACCCTTACTCAGCTTGGCCGAGAAGTGGGTTTTAAGTTTAACTTTTATGATGGGATGAAAATCTACAACACCCGTAAAGCACATCAGTTATTGATGTGGTCACAGAGTGAAAATAAACAGTTTGAACTTGAAATGGCATTGTTTGAAGCCTATTTCTCAGGTGCAAAAGATGTCAGCGATCCACAAGTGTTGATTGAATGTGCTCAGTCCGTAGGACTAGATATCGAGCTGGCGGGTAACATCCTCAATGATGAAAGTTGGGCGCAAGCCGTTGCGTCAACAGAGCAGCAGTGGCTTGAAGCAGGGATTAACGCGGTTCCAGCCATTATCATTGATAGAAAGCATCTCATTTCAGGAGCACAAACCAGCGAGCTGCTCACTTCGGCACTAGAGAAAATCACCAAGGGTGAAAGCAATGAGGGTGACGAAATCGGAAAATAGGGCTCGATTGTCGAGCCCTGTAGAAATCGATGACTAACGTTTTAGCTTCGATATCACGTGCCATATCGCCACAACAACAAGACCACAAACCACACCAATCAAGCCGTTAAGCAATGAAGGAAACAGCGCTTTTGCCAATGACAGATTTGGGATGTCCATGATAATGGGTTCAATCCAGTGGTGAATGGCTGGAACGTTATGGACAACGATGCCACCGCCAACCAAAAACATTGCCGCAGTTCCTATCACCGCCAATGCTTTCATTAGCTTTGGTGCAAAAGTGATCAATCCGCGCCCCAATGCGGAACGAAGCCCTCGCCCTTGCGAGCAACGTTCTAGGTAAAAACCCAGATCATCGAGCTTTACAATTCCAGCCACTAGCCCGTAGACACCTATCGTCATAAGCACAGCGATTAAGCTCACAACCAATATTTGAGTTGTCGTTGACTGTCCCTGAACCGTACCCAGTGCAATGACAATAATCTCGGCTGATAAAATAAAGTCGGTACGGATTGCTCCAGCGATCTTGTTACGTTCATACTCTTCGATAGAAAGCGTCGTTTCAATGGTTTTATCTTCACTTTCATTCGGTTGATGGGTGAACTTCTCAATGATCTTTTCTGCGCCCTCGTAGCACAAAAACAAACCACCAATTAGCAGTAAAGGCATAATAAGCCAAGGGATGAAAGCGCTGATTAATAGCGCGGCTGGAACCAGTATCAGCTTGTTGCGAAACGAGCCTTTCGCCACACTCCAGACTACCGGAATTTCTCGCTCAGCCGCTACCCCTGACACTTGCTGGGCATTGAGCGCGAGGTCGTCTCCAAGCACGCCAGCCGTTTTTTTGGCAGCCACTTTAGACATCAAAGCAACGTCATCTAAAACCGTCGCAATGTCATCAAGTAACGTTAATAAACTTGCACCTGCCATTGTTTCTTCTCATATTAAATTAGGTTCAATGTAACTAAATGTAACACCGCAACGCTAAAGCTCAAACTCAATTGACGTCAGCACACAGTCAATCTTTTTATTTCAGCGATAGAACATTTGCCTGTACGGTTACAGCACTCTATCCTAGGTGCAATTTTCCAATAACAATAAAGGCAAGGTAATGCGCAGTACTTACACTTATCCAATCGGAACCCCTGGGCAAAAATGGGGCGAAGCGGAAAAAATCGCATGGCGTCAACAAACCACTATTAAACGCGAATATCAGCAACAAGTCGTCCCTAAGATTCTCGCTCTTAAAAACCAATTTGATGTCGAGCAATATGGTGCGCTCTCTTATGACCCTAAACGCTATCCGCTTTTTTGCATCAAAACTAAGAACTGGGACATATCGAAACCCGTCGTTTTGGTGACTGGTGGTGTACATGGCTACGAGACCAGTGGCGTGCACGGTGCACTCCAATTCGCCGCAGATGAAATGGCCACTTACAGTCAGCACTTCAATATTATCGTCGCCCCTTGTGTCAGCCCGTGGGGTTACGAAACCATCAATCGTTGGAATCCATTGGCTATCGACCCTAACCGTTCATTCTATGCCGATAGCCCAGCGGAAGAATCCGCCAATCTGATGGCGCTAGTCGCCGCTATCCAAGGCAAGATCCTAGTTCATATCGACCTGCATGAAACCACAGACAGCGATGAAGACGAGTTTCGCCCTGCTCTAGCAGCTCGCGATGGTATTGAATACATTGAAGGTATGATTCCCGACGGTTTCTACACGGTCGGCGACACAGAAAACCCTCAATCAGAGTTTCAAGCGGCGGTTATCGAATCCGTTGCGAAAGTCACGCATATCGCGCCCGCTGATGAGAAAGGAGAAATCATTGGTTCTGCTGTCGTTCAGCACGGGGTGATCAACTACCCTATGGTTAAGCTGGGGCTATGTGGCGGCGTGACAAACTGTGTTTATGGCACGACAACAGAAGTCTATCCAGACAGCCCGAAAGTCACCAATGAAGAGTGTAACGATGCACAAGTGGCCGCGATTCTCGGCGGATTGAATTACGTTCTTAGTCAAGGTACTAACGTCTAATCCATGAGTGAATCCTAGCAGAACCATGCTTTCTACTAGGAATAATTAAGCCGCACCTTAGACTCGCGTGCGGCTTTTATTTTCTACTCGCTTATTGACGGTCTTGGTCAAAGTCACCGTGGAAGTGGTCATGATCTGAAACACTATCCGCCGCTTTTAACTTCTCCCCCACACGCAGCTTGTTCTGAGGAACGAACACTGCGTCCATGGTACGCAGCGCTGGAACAACTTCAGGCTGTTGCTGTGGGAATACCGGCTGACTGAATGCATAGAAGGTCGTCACGTACGCCAACGACTGAGTGTTCACGTACAACGCTGTCTGACTGATGTTATTCAAATCATCACAGGCTTGGTGGTAGCATTTGTCGTAAGCCACATCAATCTGACCACCAAATTGATCGACTTCTTCTGCTGATTTCACATTTTCCGCACCTGTAAACAGGCCACCAAATGCCACTCCCCAATCTGCAAACCCTGCGTAATCTGAACGCTTAGAAAGTGCTTGTGGAACAGTAGCGTGTGATTTGCTGCTGAAGAAACGATTGAACGTAGACTCTATATCAGAGGTACCATACGGCGGTTTGAAATCGCCCGTGTAGGCATTGTCTGGGCTATCTTTGGTATCCGATAGGTCTCCGTCCATAACGCCAAAGATATAGTTTGGAGAACCGATCATATCAAAGTTCAAGTAGAGCTTAACCTTGTTCAACTCATAGTAACGCGCATCCACCAGATCGACTTGCTCCGGGGTTAGTGGACTAGCATCATCAAGACCTAGCTCAGCACGAATTTCTCGTTCAGCTTGATCACGAAGAGGGGCGAAAAGATCATTGGTGTAGTATTCCGAACCCACTAAACCGGCTTCTTCTGCGGCCCACCAAGCAAAGCGAACTTTGTTTTTCACTGGGGCATTCAGATTTGCCAGTGTGACGGCATATTCCAATAACCCAGCTGTACCGGAACCATTATCGTTGATGCCGGGACCTTCAGGAACAGAATCAAGGTGAGCGCCTAACATAACCACCTGATTCTCATCACCACCTTTTGTTTCGGCGATGATATTCTGCGTCAGAACAACGTCATCTTGTACGCTGAGTTGAAGGCTAACAGGCACGTCAGTCGTCTTGCTTAAGTCGTACCACTGTTTGCCTAATTCGTAGCGCGCGCCAAAAGCAGGTATCGTCGCTGTACTGTCGTTACCCAAGGTGCCATTCACCACGCTGCTGCGGCCTTCTCCATTGCCTTGGTTAAAGACAATCACGCCTTTTGCACCCGCATTTTGTGCATTGACTACCTTAGTACTAAAACTACACCCACCCCGTTGGATGATGGCAATTTTGTCTGCGACGTCTTTGCCTATAAAGTCCGCTGATTCACAACCATCAGTATCATCATAGTCTGGTGCATCAAATCGAAAATCAGGCGTCACAAAGGCTGCTTGTGCGGCTAAAGTACCGTTTGACTTACCCGAATAGGACATAACAGCAAAATCAGCATCAACGCCTTCTCCTGCCTCTCTGACACCAATCAAGCGAGTACCGTTAACACTTAGCTGTGTTCCAGCCAATTCCTCCCAAGCTCTAAAATCAAACTCTTGGATAGAAACTTGGTAGTTGTGCTCCTTCATCGTATCGACAATATAGTCTAGTGATTCTGCATAGCCCTGTGTTCCAGCCGCTCGTGTAACAGAACTTCCATCACTGGTTTTCGATGCACGACCTTCCAACTCGACTAAGTGTTCTACCACATCGTCTCGGTCGATTTTACTGCTGACGTATTTCGCTGCTTTTTCAGGATCATCCCAATAACACCCTGATAGAAGGGTGGTGCTGATAACCGTCGCGATCATTGTTTTTGTTGTTGTGATGCTTACTTGCATTTGTGACTCCTTATAGTAAACCGCATCACATAGTTACCGAATAACAAAGGTTACAAAAATGTTAAAAAGCAATTAATTATCAAAATATGAAGCAGCTTCATATATAAAGTTTTTATTAGATTTATTAGTTACATATGTAATGAATTACAATCACACATTGAGAATCAATATCACCCACCACGTCGGAATAAGGCGCTAAATCAATCAGGATTTACTGAGCATCCCAGATAAATCTTTAGGATAAAAGAGCTCGCTTTAGTCCGATTAGTCTCCAAGAGCGTTTAGTAATTATCATCTATTGATGAAATTTTTCTTAACTCCTCCCTTTCTTTAGCTGAGTGGCATTTAGAAATTCTGTGAATGTTATGACCACTTTACCTAGAAATGACTTATCTAAGTTATTTCTAGTTGGCACTGTTTTGCGCTAAGGATTGATGGGGATCAGTTATGACAGATATATCAAAGACCATTGAAGTCTGGTTGCTTCAAGGCAATCTATCTATCTTGGCGCTATTCCTCGGTATCGTCCTACTTTCGTACCTACTAGAAGATCTTGCGATCGTTACGGCGGCAAGCTTGGCAGTCGAGCAAGCACTGCCAACGTCGATTGCCCTACTCGCTGTCTTTGCCGGCATCAGTTCAGGTGATCTTGGGCTGTATATGATCGGCAAAATGGCACAAAGAGTTCGTTTTCTTCGCTATCGTTTGTTCCGTTATCAGCGGACGAGAAGTCTGCGACACATATTGCATCGACGAGCGTTCATGACGCTATTTTTGGTGCGATTCATTCCGGGATTACGAACCGTCGGATTCACATTAAGTGGATTTCTTGGTGTAGCCAAAACCACATTCTTGTTCGCCGTACTCACAGCAACCGCTTTATGGACGGTGCTTATTTTCGGTTCTTTCTTCCAACTTGGTAACGCGCAGTGGTTTCAACAACACCAGTCAGGTTGGGTGCTCATTCCACTGGGAGGCTTCCTGATGGTGCTTGTAAACAAACTTCTAACCAAAACGCTATTAAGGGATACCTATGATAGAGCTCGCTAACCTTGACGTCATTCCACAGGGAATGGTCAACGCGGGAATGCCCGTTTTAGAGCAACCAAAGCGCGTTATCTCGCCTTTTGAATTCCTACCCGCATGGTTTTTCTACACTCCCGTTGTACTCCAAAGTGCCGTGTTAAGTATGGCGCACCGAGATTGGGCACTGCCGCTTATTGCTAACCCTGCGATTAAGTTGAGTGGCATGGTGGGAGAATCCAAACACGATATATTCACCTCGGCAGGCGAGACAGCGAATCAATGGATTTTGCCCTTTATTACCTTGGTCAAATCCTCAAACCACACTGATGACCTACTAAATGAGTCGTTACAGCAACTCGACGCGGCGAACCTGAGCTATCCACTGGTGGCTAAACCCGATCTGGGTTGCCGTGGTGTCGGTGTCAAGCTGATTCATTCCAATCAACAACTGAGAGAGTACATCGAAAGCTTTCCTCTCTCCGGACGCTTTCTGCTTCAGAAGAAGTCACCGTACAGCGCAGAAGCTGGCGTTTTCTACGTCAGACAGCCCGGTGAAACCAAAGGCAGGATCATCTCGATTACGTTGAAATATTCACCGTATGTGGTTGGAGATGGTCAATCGACCCTACAACAATTGATTGATAAGTGTCCGAGAGCGGGCAAGTTACAGCATCTCTACCTACCACGCCACAGTGAGCACCTCGACCTCGTCATTCCAGCTAACAACCAATTCCAATTGGCGTTTGCGGGTAGCCATTCTCGTGGCGCTATTTTTCGTGATGGTAATCAGTTCATTACGCCGGCACTTGAGCAGCAGCTAGATACGATTCTCACTGAGTTTGAGGGTTTCAATTACGGCCGTCTCGATATCAAGTTCAGAGATATTCACGCATTAATGAATGGGGAATGTTTCGACATCTTAGAGATCAATGGTGCCAGTAGCGAAGCTGCGCATATTTGGGATAGCGATACCCGCCTAAAAGATATTTTTTCGACGCTATTAACTCAATATCGTCTGCTCTATCAAATTGGGGCTAAGCAAAAAAAGCAGGGACACAAAACACCAAGCTTGGGCGCATTACTTCAAGCTTGGCGAGAAGAAAAGCGGCTAACACAGCGCTACCCAATGACGGATTAACTGAATTGCTAGTTTAGGAGCAAACGATGAAAAATCTAACCACAAGCTCAGAGAATGACGCACAGATACACCCTTCCCTCGCGGTAATGGGATGCATCGAAACGTTAAATCAAGGCTATGAATTTCTCGAAACCCTCAGCGACGATGACTATCTTTTTATTGCTCATCCGCATGTAAGCAGTTCTATCGGTGAACACTTTCGCCATTGGCTCGATTTATTCCAGGCGATCAAACTTGAACCGACATCCATTGACTACAATGTTCGTCGACGAGGCCATACGGTTGAGCGCAGCATAGAGATGGCTAAGCAGGAGATTAGTGAGTTAATTGAATGGCTGTTTGGATTGCCATCTAGTGAGCTCAATCAGGCAGTTAACGTTGAAACAGAGGTTATGCTTTCACGAACAAGCGTTGAGGAGGTTTCGTCTACGCTGGTGCGCGAGCTTACCTTTGCAGCTTTGCATGCAACCCATCACTTTGCCATGGCGAAAGTCGTCGCCTCACTGCGCGGTGTGCAATCCGATGATCATTTTGGTGTCGCACCAACCACTGCCACCTATCAGAGGGCACAATAACTATGTGCACACTATCTTGGGTTTACCACGGCAATACGCACTATGAGGTTTGTTTCAACCGCGATGAACAACGAACTCGCCTACCAGCAATCGAACCACAAAGTGTATTGATTGATGACGTTCGCTGCTTAATGCCCATTGACCCTGTCGGTGGTGGCAGTTGGATCTCAACCAATGAGCATGGTTTAACCGTCTGCCTGCTCAATTTTTACCAAGGAAAGGTGCCAAACGGCAATTTGACCAGCCGCGGCTTGGTCATCAAGCAACTTGCAAGTTGCTGTTCTAGTCAGTCAGTTGATCACCGTCTTCTATCCATGAGACTAGGCTCCTTTGCCCCGTTTACTTTGGTCTCTTTTGACACTCATCGTACTGCGAATGAAACGGTGCTTTGGACATGGGATGGAGAAAGATTAACCCGTTCGCACGCGGTTGCTCCGATCGTTTCCGCGGCAGTGAACTTTACCCAAGCACGTGACTACCGCCGAAGATTGTTTGAGCGTTTAGTTACCCGATTACCTAATGAGCAAGTGGGTCGAGAATTTCATCTAACCCACGACACCACCAGCCCTCATCTTTCACCATTGATGGCAAGAAATGATGCCAGAACGGTAAGTTTTACTTCCGTTGTCGTGTCTTCTACCAAGCAAGAAATGCATTACCAATCTATCGACAACCTTCGCAACGTGGACTTTAACACCCGTGTTACTTGCCTCAAGCATGACATTGTCGAACAAGGAGTTTTTAAATGAAAAAGTTATTTGGTCTAGTTATTCTTTTACTAAGTTTTGCTTCATTCGCCGCAGATGAGGTATCTACAGGCATCTTTAGCAACAAGGCAGTCAGTGGCTACGACACCGTGGCTTATTTTACTCAAGGTAAGCCCATTAAAGGGGACAGCAAATGGCAAACCCAATATAAAGGTGCAGATTGGTACTTCTCTTCACAAGCCAACCTAGACACTTTTATTGCCGATCCAGAAGCTTACGCTCCTCAATATGGCGGGTACTGCGCTTGGGCGGTATCAGCAAAAAATGACTTCGCACCCTCTGACCCAAATCAGTGGTCAATCATCAATGGCAAGCTCTACCTTAACTACAACGCCGAAGTAAAAGCCTTATGGGATGCCGATCGCGCTGGTCACATCTCAACGGCTGACCAAAACTGGCCAACCCTCATTAAACAGTAAGGCGGATTACTATGACGTTTCCCCCTTTGAGACATATACCAGCAAACTTTATCGCTTTGGCTGAACTGATTACCACCTCGCTCCTGCTACGCGATCTACAAGACCAAGGTAGCGTTACTCACCGCCTTGTTACCCGAGGAGCTAAGTATGATTGATAGTCCATTCCGATTACCACGTAAAACACCATTTGGCATTGGCGAATCAGTCGTCGAATGGGCAACAGGCCTTTCTAAACTTGATTCACTCTATCGGCAAGAAGCGCTGCCAGAGGACAGTTTTGAATTTATGAACGAAGCCTTAGCTCGTATAGGGACTCAATATCAGGTGGATCACGGCCGCCTTGAAAATATTCCCAGTCAAGGCCCGGTATTGATTGTCGCCAACCATCCATTTGGTGGTATTGAAGGCATCATCCTCGCATCTTTGGTTTCAAGAGTGCGCAAAGATGTCAAAGTCCTTGCTAATGAGTTACTTAAACGGATTCCTGAGCTTAATGATTTGTTCATTGGCGTCGATGTATTTGGTGGTGAACAAGCCAAACGAACTAACCGACGAGCAATCCAAGAAGCAAATCAACACCTTTCACAAGGAGGCGTGTTGATACTCTTTCCTGCCGGAGAAGTCTCTTCATGGCAAGCGAATGAGAATAAGATTACCGACAAAACTTGGAGCAAGTCAGTCGCCAAATTTGTCAAACATGCACAAGCGACAACCGTTCCATTGTTCATCCAAGGTATGAATAGCAAGTTGTTTTATCAGGCAGGGCGAATTCACCCACTACTAAGAACGGCCATGCTGGGAAGAGAACTCCTGAATAAATCCGGTAAAACGGTTTCAGTTTCGGTCGGCAATCCTATCCCGTACACAGAGATCAAAGACTTCGCTAACGATGAAGAGATTGCCCAGTACTTTCGTTTAAATACCTATCTAATGGGTAGCGTGACCCACAAGCGACCTCTTACTCCCTTAGATGGCACTCTCGAGCCAATTATCGCGCCTGTGCCGGTAGAACAATTACACCACGAGCTGTTAGACCTCGAACAGTACAAGCTACTGGAACAGGGAGACTTCGATGTCTATTGTGCTCCAACCCCAACCATTCCGAGGATGATGCAAGAGATTGGACGAGTACGAGAAGAAAGCTTTCGAGATGTGGGAGAAGGGAGCGGTAAAAGTTGCGATCTAGACCATTTTGACACCCAATACTATCAATTGTTCGTTTGGAACAGAGTCAAGCAAGATCTTGTTGGCGCCTATCGTTTAGGATTAGTCGATGAGTTGATTCAACAAGGAGGAATTGACGCCCTCTACTCTTCTAGCTTATTTAAATACGATCAAGCATTTATAAGCAGCCTCGGGCAATCAATTGAACTGGGCCGTTCAGTCGTCGCTAAACAATATCAGCGTAATATGCACTCCTTGCTACTCCTGTGGAAAGGGATTGCGGCGTTTGTTTACCGCCACCCTCAGTACACGCATCTATTTGGTCCGGTCAGCATCAGCAATGACTACAGTCCCGTCGCGAGGCAGCTTATTGCATCCGTGATGACCGTTCACTACTACGACAATGACAAAGCTAAATTGGTCGCTCCAACAAGTCCTCTAGAAAAAAGTGGGCAAGAATTCTGGCGTCCTGACATGCTAAGTTCACTGTCTAAGCTCCCTATCCTGTCAAAAGTTCTTAATCGACTAGAACAAGGGATGGGGCTCCCCGTATTGCTAAGACAATATTTGGGCATGAATGGTAAGTTGGTCTGTTTTAACGTTGACCCAGCCTTTAACTACGCCCTTGATGGACTCATCGTGGTTGATCTAGCGTCTGTCCCGATAAAAACTCTAGGCAAGTACATGGGTAAAGAGCAAGCAATCCAATACTTGAACAAACATTTATCAAGAAAATGAAGCTCCTCTACTGAGGAGCTGAATAAGGTTTTGGTTTGACTTGGGTGAGGTTCAAAATGACGGTTGCGAGGAGGATCGCCACCGAAATAGAGATAAGTCGTATTACTTCAGCACTGATAGGTTGCTCGCCTTGGTAAGTGAGTAGCTGGTTTAGCAACACAATAAAGTTAGTAAACAAGAGTTGATAGATGCTGAGTCGGCACTCACGTCTGATCGCAAAACACGCCAGTTGCAACCCCATAAAACAGGTCACACCAATCAAGGCCCATTGTGGCATTGCTAAGTAGTTTTGCGCTGCCATTATTGGTAATGTGGCTAAAATTCCGGCTAGGGTCGCGACCAAACGATTGTTACGAAAAATACGCTGATCTCGTGATACCGGTATTTTAATCATGCTGCCCAAAGTAATTGCGATCAGTAAAGTTTGCGAGCTTGCTGTTCCCACAAGGACATACATCGCTAGAATAAGCGTTGTCGCCTTAAATGCGATTAAGCCTAGATGTGTTTCTGCCCCATCCATGTCTTGTTCATCTGGCAAAATATCTTTCTGATCGCCAGGGAAAAGTAAAAAACTAGCGTAAGTCACGATAATTGCCGTGAGGAACGTTTCTAGCATCAACCAGGGTAGATTTGAGACCGAAATATCAAACTGTAAATTGACGATAAAAGTAATGATCACGAACAGAAGCAAGAATGTCGCAAGCATATCTTTTGGGTCATTGTGACTTCGGTAAAAGCTCCAAAATAACATCAACCAGCAAAACAAGCCGAATCCAGTGGGTGAATCAAACAATACCTGCCCTAACAACACCACTCCCAAGCTGACTACCAAAACAACCGCCAATAGTTTCAGTAACATATCAAGTGGTGGCTTGGATGGTATTATGGTGAGAAAAATCACCACAAACATCGGCGCAAGCACTGGCAAAAACTGACCTTGATAAATCAGGTAATAAAGCAGCAGAGTGGGTGCAAGCACCAATCTTAATACTGGGTTTGCTGAACTACGAAACATAAGTCCAAATACTCAAAATTCGCATCCAGATACCCGCTAAAAATTCTCCAAAACCACTTTGTTCTGTATAAAACGCGACGGTTGCTTGGGAGCCATAACGGATGTTGGTTAACTGTTCAAGATCATCAAATACGACATTGATAGGATAACGTTGAGGTGCGATATTGCCTTGACTCGAATTCAGAAAACCAGTCGCAGGATCGATATTGTTTGTACCTCCCGTCCCCCATCCAATACTCTCTACCTTACCGTTTAGGACTCTTCCTGGCAGTGCATCAAGCACTATCTTTACTGTTTGACCTTGCTTGATAAACTCCATCGAGTTTTCACGTACCTGCGCGGAAATCCATACGCTGCGAGGATCTAAAAAAGTTAAAACTGGTGAACCCGCCACCACATTTTGCCCGACAGTGAGCTGCATGTTGGTCACCACGCCGTGTGATGGCGCTAAAACTTGAGCCTTTCTTAGATCTAATTCAGCTTTCTCAAGACCCGCCATCGCGGCAAGGATTTGAGGGTTGTTCTCACCCGTTGGCCCCAGATTTTGCTTTGCTTGAACTAAAGAGGCTTGCGCCGCTTCGAGTCCTGCTTGAGCTCGCTCTTTTGCCTCAATCGCGTTGTCTAGATCTGACTGGCTTAACACACCACGTGCCGCTAGACTTTCAGTTCGAGTCGCTTGCTCACGAGCATTATCTCGTGCTGCGAGTGCATCAACCACTTTTGCTTGAGCCACTTCAACGGCAGCAGTATTCGCTCCAATGTTCTGGCCTGCAATCGCCAAATTTGCTTGAGCAGAAGCAAGCGCTATTTGATAATTGCGCGGGTCAATCTTAAACAACTCTTGACCTTGCTCTACGATTTGGTTGTCCTCAACACCGACCTCAACAATATTACCAGAGACCTCTGGTGCAATACGCACCAAGTAAGTATGAACTTTAGAGTCTGTGGTAATAGGCGTTACTCTATCCGCCCACAAACTGTAGAGCCAAATAGCCAATACCACTGAGATGATATAAATACTGAGTTTACGAGACGATTTTTCCGCTGCTGACATACGCTTCTCTAGTCATTAATTTAGAACAAAATATCATCGACAATGAATTCACTCGATGTACTTTCGATAGGATTTATTTTGCAAAATAAATGAGTTACAAGCCACCACCAATATTGAAATATAGCGCAGTTTTTTCTTCTCTTTAAATGAGGCTAAAGTAAGCGGCTTTTGTACTGTTCTGGTGTTAGGCCGGCGTATTTCTTAAACATAGCAATAAATGGACTGGCTTGGTTGTAACCGAGCGTTAAAGCGACCTCTTTAACTGAGTGTCCTTTGCGTAGCAACTCCATTGAGTATAAGTAGCGCACTCTTAGTCTCCACTCGGTAAAGCTCATTCCAAGCTCTGCCTGACAATGCCGAGCGAGCGTCCGTTCCGTGGTGTGCACTCGCTCCGCCCAGAGGGAGAGACTGGTGTTGTCAACGGGGTTCTCTTCCACCGCGGCCAGTATTTTAGCGAGATATTTATTATCGGTTGAAGGTAAGAAGTGGTGTTGAGTATCGCGAGTCGCCAACTGGTCGAGCAACACCTGCACCAAACGTTTGTCAGAGTCAGTTTTCGCGACATTTATATCCCGCTGCCGAAAGTCTTCCACGATGGCAGAGACGATAGGCGTCACTTTTATCAAGCTGGTGCATTCGGGGAAGTTCTTAGTAAACGCCTGAGCAATATTGAGCGAGCAGTATGAGAGAGGTTTACGGTTATAGCTGGTGTGCCTTACGCCCGCTGGAACCCAGATTGCCAAATGTGGCGGAGCAAGGAAACGGGTACCTTCCGCCTCCATTTCCAAGATTCCACCACTGATTAACTGCACTTGTCCCCATGGATGGCTGTGCATTCGCGTTTCCGTATTAGACAGAAATGCCTCGAAATTCATAAACACATCTGATGGTGCCTTATCAATTGATAACGAGGGGTGAAGGTGTTTTGCTGATTTTCTCAAACCTGTCTTCCTATGACTCATAATGTCTTTTTAAAGATATATATATTTATATCGACCTGTCAAACTGTTCACGGTCTAATTCATTTCTTGGTGCTGGCATGGTTTACCTACTCCCTCTTTTTACGGTTTTTATTTGGGGCGGAAATGCGATCGTAAATAAGATGGCCGCAAGTACCATTGAACCGAGTGCAATGAGTTTTTATCGCTGGCTAGTGGCGATCGTTCTTCTCACTCCTTTCTGTCTGCCTAACGTCATCAAGCACTGGCAAACTATTCGTCCTTATTTAGCGAAACTGGCTTTTCTGGCGATGCTTGGTATGGTGCTCAATCAGTCTCTATCCTACTACGCGGGTCTAACAACAACTGCGTCTAATATGGCATTGATTACCTCTCTTGTGCCTCTGCTAGCCATATTTCTTAGTGTGCCGCTCTTGGCAAAGCCTATCTCGCCACTCAGTATCGTAGGAGGCGTGTTGGCTTTGGCCGGGCTAATGTTTATGCTCGGTAAAGGCGATATAAGTTTTTTCCTCCATCAAGACATCACGCCGGGTGATGGAATTATGGTTTTGGCGTCAATATGTTATGCCGCATACTGCGTCCTGCTCAAACGTTGGAAAATGCCTCTGTCAAACTGGACGATGGTTTACATGCAGGGCACTCTCGCGTTACTCATGCTTACACCACTCTGGCTTTCCAGTGAACAATTACTCCCTTCTCAGCAAGCTATTCCTTTAATCGCCTATGCGGGCCTCGCGGCTTCTGTCGCCGCGCCTTGGATGTGGGTCAAAGCAATTGACTTAATTGGTGCAGATTCCAGTGCAATGTTTATGAATCTGATGCCCGTGGTTTCCATTACGTTAGCGGCTTCATTGCTAGGCGAAACGGTTCGTGATTACCATGTAATTGGTGGTCTCCTAACCGTGTCTGGGGTACTGCTATCTCAGTTGAAACTGCGAAGTCGCGTTTCAAAAATTGTCCAAAACATTTAGCAAATCTAGGTACTGATACAAAAATAGGTATAAGGTTATTAAAGAAGTTCTGTTAAGCCCAAGGTATAGGGGGCAACTTGCCCTTTGCCTTTAGCTCTTTGAGTTATTGACGATTGACTCAGCCTCACGGCAGTTAGGAGGTCAAATGATCAAGCTAAAGCACATAGACGATATCGATAACCCAGCCAAATTCGCCCTTCATGAAATGGTGCTCAATGAAATTGGGTCTTACGTTTTTATCAAGAATCGCAAGGGAGAGTATCTGTATGCCAATCAACTAACCCTAGATCTTTTTGACACCTCGCTTGAGAATCTAAAAAACAAAACCGATGCGGATTTCTTCCACCCCGATTTGTTAACCGATATATTGCGCAGCGACAACATGGTGTTTGAACATGCTCAAACCGTGATCAATGAAGAACGCGCTCAATCCATTCCCGATGGTAAAGTCAAAATCTATCGCGCCATCAAAAAGCCTATTTTTAGTAGCAAAACGCAAGAAGTCATTGGTCTTATCGGTGTCTCAACAGATATCACGGATCTGGTTAACATGCGCGAACAGTTGATCGAACAAGCCAACACTGACGAGCTCACTAAACTGTGTAACCGACGCAAGCTGTGGGAGTTTTTAGCCGACTCCTATCAAGCAGCCAAGCTGCATCAATTCCCACTGAGTTGCATCATTATCGATATCGACCATTTTAAACAAGTAAACGATGAATATGGACATGATTTCGGTGACAACGTGATGATAGATTTGGCAGATATAATCCGTCATAACCTAAGAAAATCAGACTGCTGTGGTCGAATAGGTGGCGAAGAGTTTCTCATTGTTCTCAATCACACCGCGACCGAAGAGGCCTATCAGATAGCAGAACGGCTTCGTATCCAATTTCTTCAGTCGTCACTCAACAACAAAAACATGCCCTTTTCACTCAGTTGTGGAGTTACACAGCTTAAAGATATGGATAGTGAGTTTCTCGATCTCTACCGCCGAGCGGACAATGCACTGTATAAAGCCAAGCATCAAGGCCGTAATCAAAGTGTCCTAGAATGAAAAAAGCAGCCCTATTCTCGGCTGCTTTTTATCTATGACTTGAGCGAACGCTTAGCTTACCACTTCAACATCTGTTTGCGGTACGCTACAACATGCAAGCACTACCCCCATATTTCGCTCATGTTCTTGCAACGCGGGCACGTCGGGTTGATGAACAACTCCTGATTCCACCGTGACCTTACATGCACCACACAGACCAGCACGACAACTATTCGCGATTGACGCTCCCGCATCTTCCGCTTGTTCAAGCAGTGTTTTCTGATTATCCCCTTTGAAAACGTGCCCATTAACACTTAGCATCAGTTCTTTAACTGGCTGCTGAGAAATCTGGCTCACCCCGAACGCTTCTTGGTGATAGTTTTCTTCCGGTAGCCCTTTTTTAATCAGCAAGTTTCTTGCTTTTTGCATAAAGCCATCAGGGCCACAAACAAATACTTGGCGGGACTTTGCATCCTTGATCTGTTTGAGGTGAGCTAGGGTTAAACGTCCCTTTAAGCCGAACCAATCGATAGGTGCCTGAGAAAGAGAGATGAGCACTGTTAAACCAGGATGTTGACGACGTAAATCATCCAACTCCGACTGACATGGAATGTCCTCTACACTGCGGCATTGGTGATAAAACACCACATCATCCAACTGATTATGATCTGCCAAATAGCGCAACATAGATAGCATAGGTGTGACACCACTTCCCGCTGATAGCAGCAATAACGGCTGATTGGACTTATCACCCAAATGGAAACTGCCATCTGGTCTTTCGCAAGTTAGCGAGTCACCAAGCGCAAAGTTGTCAACCAGCCAGTTAGAGACACGCCCACCATCAATACGCTTAACAGAGATTGCCAGACGCCCAGGTCTTGAAGGGCTAGATGATAAGGTGTAGCGACGCGCGATGGTCTCCGCACCAATTCTCAATGTAATCGGCAGATGTTGCCCTGGCTGATAAACGGGGAACTCTCCATGCTGTGGTTCCAACCAGAAAGTGATAAAATCTCTAGCGATCTCTTCTCGTTCAACGCATGTCATCACTAAAGTTTTCGGACTGTTGTCGGGATAAAACTCTTTATCTTTGTATTCAAGCACTTCAACTTTATCGCCCTGATGAATCACACCTTCATTAAGAGCGACGAGGTTTTGGCCGAAAAATACCCCGCCACGCTCATTTGCACGAAACTGTGACAAGGTATTCAGTGGTTCTTTACTTGCTCTAAACTCACCTTTGTCAACATCAACCGTGGTCAGGATACAACGCTCACACGGCTTCACAGCTTCAAACTCGACTTCACCAATACGTATACGTTTCCATCCATCTTCAGCAAAAGGCTCGGTACCTGAAACCACTAAGTTAGTACGAAACTGATCCATAGAGTGAGTTTCAGGACTACGTCGGTTGAGCTCGGATAGCGATGCTTCGCTGATCACCAACAAAGGGTATCCATCTGCAAAACTCACGTTATGGCCGAATTTTTCACGCACACGATTCGACTGTTCACCGCAATAAAGCAGTTCCACACGCTGACCAAGAACATCACTAAACCAATCATCGGCAGCATCTGTGGTGGTGTAAGCAACGAAGTTATCACTCCACACCTGTGCTGGCGCTTGTTGCATTTTAAATTCTGAATAGCGAATTCGTAGGTTTGAATATCCCTTCGCAGTAAAGATAACGCCATCTGGCGAGAGATTCGCTTGGACTCTAACCATCTGTGGGTACTTGCGTGCAGTGACCATCGAACCATCCGCCAAGGCAAGCATAAAGCGGCGATCGAACATCAATCCTTGTTTTTCAACCCAAGAAGTTGAGAGTGACAAACCGCCAACGGATTTGACCGGATAGACATTGATTTGTGAAAGAATAGGTGCTGACATTGCTTATCCTAAGCAGTAATTATTGTTGCGGTATTATACCTAATTCCGTTTGATTTAATTGAGTTTATTTTACAAATAACCAACAAGCACTGAGCGTCTCAAAAATGAAATCCGCGCCTAAAACACGTAAGAATACTCTGAATATTATCGTCTGCTAGGCTAATAGAATAGACATCCTGTCGCGGAACGAGATAATGCCGAACAGGTACAACCGATGTATTCAATTTATTGGAGTTAAGCAGACTTATGAACAAACTAGTGATGATCCTACTGTGTATTTTTCTACCACCTTTGGCCGTCTTTCTCGATAAAGGTTTGAATAAAGACTTCTTCATCAACCTGATTCTGACGTTTTTCTTTTTCATTCCAGGTTCGATTCACGCACTATGGTTAACGGTCCGCTAACCACAACCGTTGAGGCGAGTAATTACCCAACCAATAGCTTCCACCAAAAAAGAAGATGAAATAGAAAGCGCTTTGCTCTATCATCCTGTCGCCTAAGCGTAAGCGTTTGCCTTCAAGGTTTTCGCATCGGTTAGGCTCCAATCAGACAACTTTTACAATGGTGGGAGCAAAAATGACAACACTTACGATCACACGTCCTGACGACTGGCATGTTCATTTACGTGACGGAGAAGTTCTAAAGGATACCGTGCGAGACATTAGCCGCTACAATGGACGCGCGCTAATCATGCCAAATACAATCCCACCTGTTACCGATACCGATATGGCTCTGGCTTACCGTGAACGCATCATGGCAGAGAAGCCAAGTGAACAGTTCGAGCCTTTAATGGCACTTTACCTAACAGATAACACAACACCTGATGAGATTCGTAAAGCTAAAGCTTCTGGTGCGGTAGTTGCAGCTAAGCTTTACCCTGCTGGTGCCACAACTAACTCCGATTCTGGTGTGACGAATGCAAAGAACATCTACCCTGTTTTAGAAGCGATGCAAGAAGTGGGAATGTTACTGCTGGTACACGGCGAAGTCACTCACCACCATGTTGATATCTTTGACCGCGAGAAAGCGTTTTTAGACACTGTACTGGCACCTATCGTCAATGACTTCCCTGATCTAAAGATTGTTCTTGAGCATATCACTACCGCCGACGCTGCGAACTTTGTGAAAAATGCGAATGAAAACGTCGCGGCGACGATTACTGCTCACCACCTACTTTACAACCGCAACCATATGTTGGTAGGAGGCATCAAGCCTCACTTCTACTGCCTGCCGATTCTTAAACGCAACACTCACCAGCAAGCTCTAATTGAAGCAGCGACAAGCGGTAGTAAGAAGTTCTTCCTTGGTACCGACTCTGCACCACATGCAAAAGGCATGAAGGAAGCGGCTTGCGGTTGTGCGGGTTCATACACAGCGCACGCAGCACTAGAGCTTTATGCAGAAGTATTCGAACAAGAAGACAAGCTAGAGAATTTAGAAGCGTTTGCTAGTCATAACGGCCCAGATTTCTACGCTGTACCACGTAATACCGATACCGTCACTCTAACCAAACAAGAGTGGACAGTGGCAGAGTCTATGCCTTTTGGCAAAGATGTTGTCGTGCCAATCCGTGCGGGTGAAACCATCGCGTGGACTGTGAAGTAATAGCAGGTTAGTCTCACTATAGTCACAACAGCCCTCATAGCTTAACTTGAGGGCTGTTTTTATTTCGCCGTTGATATCGCTAGCAGCATTTTCTCACACTCTTCTTGCTGCATGTACCTAGGGACCGGATAGTTCCATCTCGCCTCATGTAACGACTGTTTTGCCAGTTCATTGACGTGCTCATGAAGAATATTGTCAAAATGAGTCGGCAGATCCAATTTATGCTGTAGCAACTTTACATACTCAATTAAAGCCTGCGCTTTGTCTCGATCAGGGGTGTATGGATTAGTAAGGTTCAACGCCGACGCAAGTTCGGCAAGACTCGATTCTGCTTCGTTTTTGGAAAACTCTAAAACATGGGGTAAAACCACCGCGTTGGCCAGCCCGTGTGGCGTGCCGTACTTAGCGCCGAGGGTATGAGCAATGGCATGAACATAACCTAAACTGGCTTTGGTAAACGCAAGCCCAGCGTAGTAGGATGCCAATGCCATGTTTTGGCGTGCGGTCGCATTCTGACCAAATCTCACCGCTTTTTCTAAGTTCTCGTCTATAAGAGTGATAGCGGCGAGCGCATAGCGATCTGTTTCAGCAGTAGCGTTGCAGGAAATGTATGCTTCAATGGCGTGAGTCAGCGCATCCATGCCTGTTTGGGCTGTAATAGAGGCAGGTAGCGCCAGCATTAAAGAAGGGGCAAGCGCTGCCGCAATCGGCACCAACTTAGGATCCACAACTGGGGTTTTCTTATGGGTGACTGGATCAGACACAACCGCCGCAACGGTGACCTCAGAACCTGTCCCTGACGTGGTGGGAATCACGAAGGTTGGAGCTGGCGATTTCCAAACTCGCAATAATCCAACCAGACGTCGCACTGGTTTGTTATTGGTCGCACACGCAGCAATAACCTTTGCACAATCTATTGGTGAGCCTCCACCAATCGCGACCACGCCTTGGCACTGCTGCTCACGATAGATCACTAATCCAGCATCAACTTGATCATAGGTAGGGTCAGGGAGGACATCACTGAAGATGACGCACTTGACGCCAACTCGCTCGAATTCAAAAGCGAGTCGTTTGGCAAAGCCTAGTTTGACGATCCCAGCATCCGTCACGATTAGAACCTTACTAATGCCCATGATGGAAACAGTGTGGCAAAGCTGCTTCAAGGCATCCTTACCAATAAATAGTGTTGGTTTCGTAATCGGCAACACTTTAGCGGCAATTCGAAGCCCCAACATATAGAGCCTATGTAGCCAATAGTTAAGTTTCTGTAGCCAATAGTAGAGTTTCTGTTCCATCAGATATCTCTAAGTGATTGAATTGATACTTTTAGCCTAGACTTTACAAAGAGTTCTCTCTAGTAGTCACGTATATTTTTTTGAATTTTATGACTCAGGCTAAATATGCGATAACAGACGTCCAACCCAGGTGATTTCACCAAATGCGATCAAATCATAAATAGTGAAAAACAGCGCGGAGATCAACGCCAGCTTAATTAAACGATATACAATAAACATCTTTGTTTCCAAACGTTAAAAAGCCGCACTCGGCGGCTTCTGAATCAGTCATCAATACAAATTAATGCACTGGCTTATCATTCTTAGCGTAGAACTTACCAAAGTACTGCTCTAGGACTTCTGGGGTCAATTTACCTTCGGCTTCAAGCTTCTTTAACTCTTGTGCAATCGCTTTCTGCTCATCAATCGACGGTAATGCCACTTCTGGTTCATCACCCATTTCCTGAGCCATCTGTTCTAGCTCTTTTTCGAAATCACTCATGATCTCACTTACCTTTTAAAATACAACTGGGGCTAAGTTTACCCACTTAGCCCCCGTTATGCCAGTCTACATCAGAGTTTAAAGCTACCAACCATAGTGTCCAGACGCACCGAAAGCTCTTTAAGCTCAGCACTTGCTGCCGCTAACTCTTGCGCGGTTCCTGTGGTCATTTCATTGATAGCATTTATCTCTTCAATGTTCTGATTGATGGTATGAACAACCGTCGATTGCTCCTCTGTCGCGGTAGCTACCTGAGTATTTCGGTCTGAGATGTCATGGATACGCTCTGAGATATTGACCAACACTTCCACAGCTTCATCAGATGCAGAGACACCTTCTCCGGTAACGCTCTTACCTGCTTCCATTGCCGATACGGCATCTTTTGCATCACTTTGCAGCTGGTTAATCATTTTCTGAATCTCTTCCGTCGAATCAGCTGTACGGCTAGCGAGATTTCTGACTTCATCGGCAACCACCGCGAAGCCACGTCCCTGCTCGCCCGCACGTGCCGCTTCGATTGCAGCATTAAGCGCCAATAAGTTGGTTTGCTCAGAAATGTCGCGAATCACATCCAGAATTGAACCGATCTCTTGAGTCGTAGATGCCAGCTGTTCAACCACTTGGCCGGTATTTTCTATATCCAACGCTAAACGGCTGATCGCATCTTTCGCCTTAGAAACAACATTCTGACCCACCTGAGTATTATCCGAAGCTTGCGACGCTGTATCCGCGGCTGTCGCTGCGTTGCTAGCGATTTCGCTAATCGTAGCACCCATCTGGTTGATCGCTGTCACTACTTGAATCGTCTGATCACGTTGAATCTGGCTGTTATCATAAGTGGTATTCGCTTTGCTCGACACCCCATCCGCCGCCGATTGTAGCGCGTGACTGGTTGAAGCAACTTCCTTTATCGATTGATGGATTTTCTCAATAAAGTCATTGAAACCTTCCGATAGCTGACCGATTTCGTCATGGCCTCTAATCGCGATACGCTGAGACAGATCACCGTCCCCTTTTCCTAGGTCAGCAAAACGAGAAGCGATTTCACGAATTGGACGTGCAATACTATTCGCTAAGAAAATACCCATGAAAATAAATAGTGCGGCAACAACAATCGTTGTAATCATCATCTGCTTAGCGACCGCGTCCAGATCAGCAAACACCTCATCAACGGGCACCACACCAATCACGAACCAGTTCATGGCAGGAATGTACATACTAGCGACAAAAACGCGTTGCCCTTCGTAATCTGACTCAATCAGATTGAAACCAGACTTACCCAGTAATGAGCTAGACTCGGCACCAAACAGCTTGGCTAACGACGACTTCGCTTTACTGCTATCACGATGAATTTGAACATCGCCTTGCGCATCGGCTAGGAATACAAATCCGGTTTTTTCAATGGTAAAACCATTAAGTAATTTCACCATGTCATCCATCGACTTAGATAATCCAGACATGGTAAGGCCATTAGCCTGTTGATAGTTGGCAAACAATTTCACATCGCCATTAGCTTCTTGGAAAATACTGACTGAAGTCGCATTACCAGATTGTTTAAAGCCAAAGAACCAGCCATCTTGCTGCTGATTTAACTGGCGTAGAAAGCCATTTTGGTTCCAGTAGTAAGCCGTATTTCGGTTCGCTACAGAAGCGTCATTCAACTTGTATTGGCTACGTACATTATTCAGTTGCTTGATCAGCTTCGCCTCAACATCGGGAGAGATAGAATTAGTATCAACCGCTTGTTTAATAAATTCGTTGTTGGCTATCTGTTCTGCAGCCAATAAAAGTTGGGTAACTTCGCGGTCAATTTCACTATTAATTTGTTCGAGCATCGAAGGCAGTTCAATATCAACTAAGCGGTGCTCTAGTACCTCACGCGCCTGTCGCTGAGCCATAACCCCAACAATGATGGTCGAGGCCAATACCGCAAAAGTAATACCTGCAACCACCTTCTGTTTGATACTAATCGAGTTCAATTTCATATTCTGCGCCTTTCCAAGCCATTCTGCATTCGTTGATATCTTGGTCTGCAAACTTCGGTGTTATCACCAAAGTGCCATCCCTAATTTAGACCCTTTCCATGAGATTAGCATATCGACCGACAGTCAGTTTTCTTTATAAATTAGTCAATAAGAATGAAATGCAATTTTTCCTGCTGAGAGATTCGCCACTCAACCTAACTTTGCACAAATGAAAACTTGCAACTGAGATTTTCACCCCCATATTTTAACCAACTGAAATACATACATTTGTCGAGATGCTACTATCACAGCCTGCTGATATATTCACCTCTTGACCGAGGAGATGGATTTCACACGGAACTTTTTCAGTTAGCGAGCTACTAAGTGAAAAAATAAGGAGAAGCGAAATCATGAACGCACACGCTCTACAACACCTGCGCGATTATTTGAATAGCCAAATTATTGGCCAGAGCGAACTCGTGAATCAACTACTTGTCGCCTTGCTCGCAGATGGCCATATTCTTGTCGAAGGGCCTCCTGGGCTTGCCAAAACTCGAGCGGTAAAGTCCCTTGCCGACTGCATTGAAGGCGATTTTCATCGTATCCAGTTTACTCCGGATCTATTACCCGCAGATCTCACGGGTACGGATATTTTTAGGCCGGAAACTGGCGAATTCTGCTTCCAAGCCGGACCTATTTTCAACTCATTGATCCTCGCTGATGAAATCAACCGCGCTCCTGCCAAAGTGCAAGCTGCGATGCTCGAAGCGATGGCAGAAAAACAGATAACGGCAGGTCGTAAAACCTACCCATTGCCAGAATTGTTTCTCGTGATGGCAACACAGAACCCGATCGAGCAAGAAGGCACTTATCCTCTACCGGAGGCGCAGCTTGACCGTTTCTTGATTCACCTAGACGTTAGTTATCCTGACGCAGAAAGCGAACTGGCTATCTTGCGCCTGAATCGTGGTGAAGCTAAAGGGAATAACAGGGTTACGCCCCCCTCTTTATCTCAAGCGGATGTTTTTGCTGCGCGTCAGGCTGTACTGGATATCCATATGGCAGAAACCATTGAGCAGTACATCATTCGTTTGGTTATGGCTACAAGAGAGCCTTCCAAATACGATGATACCTTGGCGCAATGGTTGGAAATGGGTGTCAGCCCACGAGCCACCATTGCACTTGATCGTTGTGCACGTGCTTATGCGTGGCTCAATGGCCGAGACTATGTGTCCCCGCAAGATGTTCAAGCCATGGCCTACCCAGTGCTACGTCACCGTTTACTGCTAAGCTATCAGGCTCAAGCAGAAGGCATCGAAGCAAACAAAGTCATTAGCAAGTTGTTGTCTTTAGTTGGCAGTGCTTGAGGCGTTAAGGTATGGACACTCAATTACCTCCCTACAGCGATGGCGTAAATCTCTCACTAGATGAACTGATGTACTACAAGCAACAGTGCATCAAGTGGTTACCACCTGGCAAAAGTTTATGGTCCCAGATGCTCGGTCAGCATCAAAGCCGTCAACTAGGACGAGGGATGGATTTTAGTGAAGTCCGACAATACCAAGCGGGCGATGATATTCGCACAATCGATTGGCGTGTGACCGCTCGCACTGGCAAACCCCACACAAAACTATTCTCAGAGGAACGTGAAAAACCTATCATCCTCTACATCGATTTATCACATAGTATGATGTTCGGTTCGACACTATTGCTGAAGTCGGTTCAGGCCGCGCATATGGCAAGCCTAATCGCTTGGCTGAGCGTAACTGAGCAAGATCGTATAGGCGCGGTAATCGATACAGGGGAACGTCTTATTGAACTCAAACCTACAGGGAGAAATAAGGGGGCGTTAACGCTTATTCAGTCGTTGATAACACTCCATCAACAGCAACTGAAACAAAATAGCAAGATTGACTATGGCTTTGAGCAAGGCTTACGAGCAATTGCGCGTCTTTGTCCAAAAGGGAGCGAAATTATCATACTGAGTGATTTCTCTCGTTTTACACCAGCGTCGGAGCCACAACTCAGTCGCCTAACTCAACACAACCGCGTACGCTTAGTACAAATTGTCGACCCACTCGAACGCGGCGAAACCGCTTTTCGTGGTAGCGAGCAAGTGTCTGATCAACGCAATACATTATGGCTAGATTTTTCATCAGCTAAGACCCGCCAAGGTATAGGGCAGGCCTTCGAACAACAGCAGCACTATCTCAAGCAACTAACACAGAAGTTAGGCATCCGTTTTTCTACGCTCTCTAGCGATGCTGCTCTTACTCAACAACTACACGGATTTCAAAAATGAGCAACGAGACTCAACAATCACTTTTACCTCTTAACGCTATGCACCTCCCAGAACCACCAGCGTGGTTGCCTTTAGCCTGGGGATGGTGGGCTAGCATAGCTGGTGTCGCCTTATTGCTCATAGCCAGTTTGTTCTTCATTCGCTGGAACAGAAAACGCTTAGCCCCCAAAAAAACAGCACTACGCCTTTTGGCTCGAGGCCAAAAACCTTCTGAGGCGTTCGAGTTAGTCAGGCAAGCTGCACTATGCTACTACCCTCGAGAAGAGATAGCCCAACTAACGGGCAAGGAGTGGTATGCATTTTTAGACAGCCAAGCGGGTGGTTCTCATTTTGGTGATAACTACGATTTGTGGCAACAGGCTCTCTACACTTCTCAACCAATCGACAATGCACCTGAACTCATTCAGCATTGCAGTGACTGGGTTGAACAGGCACTGCCACCGAAAAAAAGGAGAAGAAAGCGTGACTAATATCAGCTTCGTTTGGTGGTGGGCCTTGTTGCTGGCACCACTGCCGTTGTTGATCTATTTTTTGCTGCCGAGTATTAAAGCTTCGGCCCCGATTCGCCTGCCCTATCTGCCGAAATCATCCAGTGGTCAGGTTCCCAAAAATAGAGTGGCAAAGCTGCTGGCTGCTCTTTTTTGGCTTACGTTCATCATCGCCTTAGCCAGACCGGTTTGGTACGGCGAACCTGTCACCAGCCAGCCTAAGCACCGAGATTTGATGCTGTTGATCGATCTTTCCTACTCTATGAGTCAAAAAGATATGCAGAGTCAAGACGAGTATATCGACCGTCTTACCGCAGTTAAAAAAGTGGTCTCTGATTTTGCTCAACAACGCAAAGGCGATCGGCTGGGATTGGTGCTCTTTGCTGATCATGCTTACCTACAAACGCCATTAACTTTAGACAGAGCTTCAATATCCCAACAAGTGGATTCACTAGTCCTACGCCTGATTGGTGATAAGACCGCCATTGGCGAAGGGATCGGTCTGGCAACCAAAACCTTTATTGATAGCGATGCGCCACAGCGAGTGATGGTACTCCTCAGTGATGGTAGTAACACATCAGGTGTACTCGACCCTATTGAAGCCGCACAGATCGCCAAGAAATATCAAGCAACTATCTACACCATTGGTGTTGGTGCCGGCGAAATGATGGTGAAAGAATTTTTTATGACCCGAAAAGTCAATACCGCCCAAGATCTCGATGAAAAGACTTTGCAGCAAATTGCGCAAATCACGGGGGGGCAATATTTTCGCGCCCGTAACGCCAGCGAGTTGGCAACCATTTACGATACCATCAATAGCCTAGAGCCGATAAGCAACGCATCGCAAACTTGGCGTCCGCAAAAAGAGTGGTTTGGGCTACCACTCTTGATAGCGCTGCTTAGTTTCACACTTTTGCTGGTACTAAGGAGAGATCATGTCTGAGTTTGTCGTTCTCTATCCATGGGCGCTGTTGGCACTTATACCATGGGCGATGGTGATCTTTTGGCTAGTCAAAAGAACTCGTACACAAACACTTATTGCTCCTCACCTTGCCGCAGCAATGGGCGTATCTGCCCCGGCTAAAAAAACCGTAAGACTCTATATCACAGCCCTTTGTGGAATCGTGGTGATTGTTGCTCTTTCTGGGCCTAGCATGTCCAAACAACCCCGACCTAGTTATACAAACACTAGTGCCCGTGTCCTTGTGATGGACATGTCGATGTCGATGTATGCCACTGACATCAAACCAAACCGTTTAACTCAGGCGCGCTTCAAAGCGACAGACCTTCTGTCTAGTTGGAAAGAAGGCAGTACAGGACTCGTCGCATACGCTGGCGATGCCTATCAGGTCAGTCCCATGACTAGTGACAGCAAAACCATCGCCAATTTACTGCCAAATCTATCCCCTGACCTGATGCCATATCCAGGCGCCGATGCCGCTGCAGGAATAAAGCTCGCGATCGAAATGATGACCAATACTGGCTTGGCCTCCGGTGACATCATACTGATAACAGATGATATCGATGATCTAGAGCAACGAGAAATCTCCAAACAGTTAGCCGGTACGCCATGGCGACTCGTTATTTTGGGGGTCGGCACTCGTTCGGGCGCACCTATCAAGCTTGCTGATGGTTCTCTCATGACCGGTAGCAGCGGACAACCTGTAGTAGCAAAAGCCAACTTCGACAATATGCGAGCGCTAGCTTCTCAGTTGGACGGTTACTTTGTACCCGTTCAGGTGACAAACAGTGACGTAGAGAGTATTGTTCTGGCGACTTCCCATGTCGATGGCACCAGCACATCGTTAGCCAATCAAACGATTTCAGAACAAATCAATCAAGGCTATTGGCTGCTGCCTCTCCTTATTATTCCTGCGCTGCTCGTATTTAGACGTGGTGTGTTTTTCGCCGCTACACTGATACTGTTGCCAGCTTTGTCGCCAAAGCCAGCGCTTGCCAGCCCTTGGCTCAATGACAATCAAAGAGCGATGGAGATGTATAACAAACAAGAGTATGCGGAGGCTGCCGAGCTATTTGAAGATAGTCAATGGAAAGGCATTGCCCAATATCAGGCTGGTGATTTTTCGGCTGCCATTAACTCCTTGCAAGGTGCTCAAGAACTAGAGCAAAGATACAACCTCGCCAATGCCTATGCACAGAATGGTCAACTCGACCAAGCCGCCGAGATGTATGAACAGATCTTAACAGAACAACCTGATCACAAAGATGCCAAACAGAATCTCGACATAGTACGTAAAGCACAGCAACAGCAACAGCAACAGCAACAGCAACAGCAACAGCAACAGCAACAGCAACAGCAACAGCAACAGCAACAGCAACAGC